>PMBS01000071.1 GCA_003153015.1 Myxococcales bacterium | reverse complement strand
ATGCTCGACCCCACCGCGACGTTCGATCACATGATCGGCCTGCTGGTGCCTGATCCAGCGCGGCGGGAGGCGCTGCTGTCGAATCGGGTCTACCAGCACATCTCGCGCAGTCTGTCGGGAACTTTGGAATACATGGCGGTCGAGCGTGTGCACGAGTTGTTTCGCACCGGCCGTTTCGACCGCGTCGTGCTGGATACCCCGCCCACTGGCAGCGCCCTGGATTTCCTGGAAGCACCCGATCGAGTGGCCACCTTTTTCAGCGACAAGATCACCCGCTGGTTTATGCCTGCGGCCGCGTCGTCGTGGACCTCGCGCCTGTGGAGCCGGGCGGGCGCCGCGGCGACGTCGCTCATCGCGCGGGTGGCGGGCCCGTCGTTCGTCGACGAGACGGTCGGGTTCTTCGCGGCCTTCTCCGACCTGCTCGGCCANNAACCGGGTGGAAGAAGCCTTCTGGCCCGGTCCCGACGAAATCGAGCGTGCGGTGGAGCGGGCAGCGGCACTGCTCGGGGGGTCGGAAGAGCGCGAACCGACGCGCGCTTTCATGGATCGCCTGGAGAAACTTCGCCGCCAGCAGGAGTCAGCCGCCGCGCTCCACGCTGCGGTGGTGGAGGCAGTCCGTGAGTTCGCTGCCCCGCGCCCGGTGTTCACTGTGCCGCGGGTCCCGGTGGGCGAAACTCCGCGCGATTCGCTGCTTGCCATGTACTTGGGTTTGTTTGCCAGGGAAGAGTGACTTAAGCGCAGCCGCCTTGTCCCGAGCCGCAGGAGGAATAGTTGCTGCAATTGACTGTCACCCCTGAGGTAAGGGAGTAGGTCGCGAAACAATTGTTGCCCGCGTTGTCGATGCATTGGGGAGTAACCAGGCCCGGGCCGCAAGTGGGGCGACAGTCGGCACGGACTAAGTAGGCGCCGCCGACGCTGGTCGTTATGACGCACATCTTTCCAGCCGTGCACGTCGACGTGGTCCCGTTCGCCGAGCAGCTCATGGGACCGCCGGGCCCGCAGGCTGCGGTTTGGACCGTCCAGGTTCCGCCGGCACAGACTGCCAGCGTGCGCCCCGTGCTGGTGCAGTCTTCGTAGAAACACGTGACGCTGCCACTGCCGCAGCCTGAGGCGTTCGCTGGCGGCGTTTGCGGACAGGTGGCAGGAGCGCACTTGCTTTGCAGGACGCAGCCCTCGTAGCAGTTGCCGGTGTACGACAAGACATAGGGCGCCTCGCAGAAGGGCTGCGCCATCTTGCACAAAGCCGGCCCGCTGCAGTTGGCGTTGGCGCCGTCGGCGCAGCGATTGAAGTGCGCGCAGCAGCCTGCGCCAGCACACCCACAAGTTCCAGGATCCACGAAAACCGAGTGGCAGTCGTTGCGGCTGTCACACTCCGTCTGAGTTGTGACCTGGCTGCAGCTTCCCAAGGGTTCATCGTTCGCCCGTGCGTCCTGCGAACAGGTGCTGCCGGTACAGCCCGCGTCCGGTCCTGGGCAAACCAAACTGGGGCAGGTGGCCGCGCAGGAACCCGTCCCAGGCGTGCACCCTTCACACCACGTCTGCCCAGCCGGGCAGACGCCTGAGCCCGTTCCACCGGTGCCGCGGGTACCGCCGGATGCGATTCCGCCGGAGCCGATTCCACCGGAAGCGACTCCGCCAGAGCCAATTCCGCCGGATGCGATTCCGCCAACAGCGATTCCACCGGAGCCAACTCCGCCCAAGCTGATCCCACCGGAGGCGATTCCGCCAGAAGCGATTCCGCCGCCACCTGTTCCGCCGGAGGACTTTCCGCCTATTCCACCGGATGCGATTCCGCCGGAGCCAATTCCACCGGAGGCAATTCCCCCCGAACCTGTTCCGGTGATGCCCCCACTTGCGCTGCTACCTCCAGATGCCGTGGACCCGCCGGTCCCTTGCGTGCTCCCGCCTGCTCCCGCGCTGCCGCCGGTTCCGGTGAGCCCTCCCGATTTGTTGGTCCCGCACCCGCTGGACAATGCCCCGGCGATCATGGCACCTACGAGAAGTACCATAGTCCCTAGGCTCGCCTTTCTTGTCATTGCATGTCTCCTGCCATACGTTCTGCGGTTCCCTGCCCGGCCTAGATCCATCCGCCGGTTGCCCGGCGGCCCGCCCAATCATTGTGCGAGTTCGCGTACGCGAACGCAACCAACATGAAGTCGCAAATCCGTGAGCGGAGCTGGGCGCTCAATGGCCCCGCGGTTCCGGTGTGATGCCCGTCACACACGCGTGGAATCGTCAAACCGCTCTCACGGAACAACCGTCAGCGTGTACGCGGCGAAGTCCACACCACCACGACTATCGTGCAAGACCAGCCATAGGAAAACGACTCCCGCAGTTGCGGGGGATTGCCATGGGTTTTCGGTCGAAACCGCAGGGTCGCTTTCATCACGCCCGGTGACAGAGTTGTCGAAAACACCCGCGGTGGCAAACCAGGAAAGCCAAAGCGCTTCGCGATGATCCACTAGCGTCTGCGACGAAGAATCGAAGACGGGATAGGACTCTGCCGAGGCGGACGACCACGCGGCGATCAGGCGTATGCGTTGACTGGCAGGCAGCGCATCGAGCGAAGCCGGCGTCTCGCCCGCTAGGGCCGCCAACGACACCAAAGTTGGATTCTGGTTGGCGGTGTAGCGTGCGCGGAATTCTTGGGACATCGCGAGCGAAGCGCCTGCCAGGCCACAGCTCAGCCGCTCGCGGAAGATCGCCTGCTCCACGCCAAGATCAAGTCGAAGGGGTTGGTAGTAGCCCCCGGTAGCATCTGGGTCAGAGGGTCGAAGGGTTCCGCTGCTGGAGGGCGGCGCAAACGGTCCGAAATTGGCGCACGCGGCGCTAGGCGTTTGAACTGCAACGGACCCACCCTGCGCTGACTGCGGCAAATCCCCGGTCAAGCAGGCCTGGCTTACCGGGGTGTTCTCTGCAACCGGCTTGCGCAGATTGCACATACTCCACGACAAGTCCTGTGCGTCCACGGTGCCGGAAGGAGAAGCGACCAAACTCGCGTACTTAACCAAGTCCCCGGGCGCCGCTTCGGCAGGATCGGCGCGCACGCCGATGATCCGTTCCTGGGCTATCAGCGAGGCGGGATTGCCCATCTTCGGCGCGCAGCCGGCCAGCAACAAGAATGCGAAAAGCGTAGATCGACGCATCAAAACCTCACTGACACTCCGGCCACGGCCAGGATCGGCAAACCAGTTATGTTTGAGTGTGAAACGAACTGTTCGTCGTAGGCCAATTCCTCGACGTTGGCATGGTTGGTTAGGTTGAGGACTTCCAAGTAAGGAACGATATCCAGCGAGCATCGGCGGAAGTGTCTTTCGATGCGGAGATCAAGGGCGTAGAAAACTGGCAGTCGCACACTGTTTTGTTGCCCGAAGATCGGCTGGTACTGTCCGGTCGTCGCATCCAGATAGCTGCCAACTACTGGCGTTCGTGGCATGCCAGTGGCCAAACGAAATCGCAGGCCCGCAACAAAGCCGCCGCGCGATGCACTGCCAACAAAGGTAAGAAGATGGGTTTGGTCTTGGTCGAACAGTCGGTAGGAGGAATCGGAGGAATGCCGACGCTCGGAGCGGCTGAGCGTATAGGCCAGCCAACCAGAGAGCGCCGGGTGAGGAGAGAATCGCAAGAGGATCTGCGCACCAAAGGCACGGCCCACCCCATCCTGCACAAGAGCGTGGGCAAGCGGTGGGTTTTGCCCGGGATTGCGCATCACTAGGTCCCACATGTACCGGTAGAACAGGGTTGGTCGCACAGTGAAGTACCGACCAACGTCCATGTCTGTCCCTGCCACAAGATGCAGGGCATGGGCAACTCCCAATGTCGGCGAGCCAAAGACTGCACTCAGGTCGCTTGGCGAAGGGGCTTGATGGTAAAGCCCCAACGCTAGGTTTTCGCGCAACCAGGAACGGGTTTGGTGTGCCAGGGCAACGCGTGGAGTTGGCGACCACGAGAGCCGGGAAGACCCCGCCCGCGGCGTGACGCCGTTCTCGGGAGTGCTGCGACTGGGTGAAATCCAGTAGCCATCCAAACGCAAGGACGGAATCAGGCGCCAACGCCCGAGAATGATTTCAGGAGCAGCATATGGGGCCAGATTTCCAATCGAAGCACTCCAAGTATCAGCGATGGCTGCCCCTGAAATCGGCTGGCCAAAGACCACAGTGTCGCCTTCCCTTGCTGGCAGGGTCGCTGATCCCGAGCGCTGCACGTCCGACAGTGTGAAGAGTCCGTCAAACCCTAGAACCAGAGTCAGCCTTGGCGAGAGCGGGGCCACATAGTCTCCCCGCAGACCGAGCACCATCGACGCAATCGATTCGTCCGCGTTGCCCAGCCCTGCGACTTCCTGGCGCCGGGTGCGGTCCCAGCCTACGAAGGGGATCAACGACGCACCTGAACCGTCGGAGAAAGCGCGCACATATCTGACCCCAAGGCGAGAGAAGGATTGACTCCGATTCTCTTCGGCCAAGGAGGAAGGACTGGCGGGATTGTTGGAGATCGAGCTGGCGTCGGATGAAGTGAGAAAGATCACTTCGATCTTCTCGTCGCCGCGCAAGGGGATAGCCACCTTGGCCTGAAAATCGCGATAGCGCGGCAAGGGGAACAGACGACGCGTGTCCGATGGGAGAATGCCGCCAAGAATACGATCGAGATAGCCGATGCGGCCCGCGGCAAGAACGCCCCCGCCGTCCCCGACCGCCATTCCGGCCTCGAACGAGGCATCAAGGACATCCACGTCCAACTCTCCTTCAAATGGGAACCCTGAGAGGGTTCCCATGCCCTTCGGCCCCCCACACCCCACCCCTCCCCGATCGCTTCGCTCGGCCTCGCGCGATGGTGCGCTGCCGGCGAAGCCGGCAGGCTCCCCACGCGACTCGACCGGCGGGGCGCGGCTGACCAGGCGAACCAGGCCGCCCAAACCACGGCCGTACTCTGCGCCATAACCACCAGGCACAAGGGTCAGCGTACGCAAGAAGCCACTGTGAAGGATCGAGCGCAGCCCACCCAAATGGTACAGCGCGGGTATCTCGATCCCGTCAACCACCACCCGCGTGTCTTCGGGTGCCGCGCCCCACACCACCAGTTCGCCGCCGGTGAGTCCCGGCCGGGCCACGCCCGGCAGGTTTTCCAGTGCCTTGCCGGCATCGCCCTGCGCGCCGGGAATCTGGCGCAACTCAGGAGTGGAAAGGTCAGCTTCCCCAGCTTCCCTCACTGGCGGAGCGATCACGACGGTTTCGTAAGCGTCGCTTGCCCAAGCCGTCGATTCGGGCGCGGCGGCAAATATCGCCAACGCGAAGAACCTGGCTGGCGCTCTCATGGAGATGGAATGGTGAAGGTCAAGGCAGTAAGCCCAGCACCCTTGCCTTTGCTGAAGCGCTGACTGGACAGAAGCGCCTCGCCCTCAGCCTTGCCCAGTGAAACCCCGTTGAGCAGCGCCTCCACAGTCCAGCGTGCGGCTGAATTCCCGCAGAGCGAGAATGTGTCGACGCGGGCCAGATAATCACCGGCCGGTGCGGCCAGCGACCAAACTACGTTCTCGTTGCAGCGACCGTCGATGACGCAGCCACTGTTGGAGTCGAAGTCCAGAATGCCGCCTTCGTTCCAGGCGCCAGCATCGGTAGTCGGAGCGGTGGCGTATCGGTCGAATGAATTGATGTTCCCAGCCCAGATCTCGACCCCATAGGTGTCGACCACGTGCAGATCAAGATCGGCCTCCGTGTCCCACCAAAGCGAGACAACCAATGCCCCGGTCGGGGGCAAGCTCGGCGCGACGTCCAGAGGCACGTGCGCGGCGGGCCCAATACTACTGGGCGGGGCCACGGCGCGGACGATCAGATCGTAGGACGTTTGTGGCAGCGAGGGTGCAAACGACAGACTGGCATGGAAGGTTGGCTGGGTTGGGCTATCGGCATCAGGCACGTCGGCCGCCAGAATCCAGTAGCCGACGTCGCCAGCAAAACCGATGGCCACTGCCGTACTTCCCGGATCCAAGCGGCCAGAAAGCTGCTTGTTTTGTAGGCCAGGTGTGATCACGTTCTGGCTGTTCCGTACATCCACCACGGCAGGAACATCCGCGCTAGCCAGCTTGTCGATCGAGCCGTGATAGAACTGGCCTCCCGACACGCGCACGCGAGCCTGCAACCCCGTGTCACAGGGTGCGGCGCCACCGCAAGTGGCCGTGGCGAAGGCCAAGAGGAGAAACCAAATGCTCGATCTGCGCCCCATCAGAAAACCATCTGCCCGCGCAGGGTGAGAGTGTCCGAGGCCAGGGTAGTGGGCGATCCATCAGCGGCCACGGCCAGCGCATTGCGATTGTGCTGGTATTCAAGAACCAGACGATTGTGAGCAGGACCGCCCCAAGAAAGCGTGAACGTCCAGGTGCGAAAGGACATGTCCTTGGGCACGAGAACCGTGGGCGTCTGACGATAGCCATCCACATCCGGGTTGTAGGAGTCGTAGCGAATGCCAAACGCGGCCCGCTCTCTGAATTCCTGGCTGGCGCCCACCACCCAACCGAATTCCCGTAGATCGCGGCCGGAAGTCACCGGATCGGCGGGCAGCAGCCCCCGATCGAGGTTGGCGGCCCAAACCACTTCACCGAAGAGCGTGGCGTTCCCCAGATGAGGAACTGCGAAGCCGATGCGGCCATCCGCTCCGACGGCAAAGCGCGAAAAGTTCTGTGAAGGCGTGGCGGCACGGCCTGGGATGGCCTGGATCTCACTGAGCTGGACGATGCCGTCCTCGTTCTGGTCGCGCCAAACCAGGACGTCCTTGCTCGCGGGTGTGCCGGGATGAAAACCTGTGCCCTTCAGGGAAGAAACCCCGGCGCTGACATGGACCTTGGCAGCGATAGTGGAGTCCATTCCCAGCCTCCCGACGAAATCCTTGGCTGCGTTCGGATCACGCGCAGGGAAAGACGCATCTCCCAAAGGGTTGCCATTCATCACGGCTAGTTGCGCGCGAACAAAGCGCCAGGAAGCCTGTGCACGCGCACCCAAGTCAAAGGTGCCGGGAAACAGCGCCCGGCTGAGGTTGCTGCGTTCTAGGAAGAACCGATCCGGCTCGCGTTCCTGGATTTCGAGACCAAATGGAATGCGGAGAAAACCGAGGGCAAGCTCCCAGGCCCACGCAGGCCGCGCCCTGCCCAGCGCGAGCTCGGCCCGCGCCAACCCCATCGCCATGCCCTTGACCGTGTTCGCGTCCAACTCGATCGCGGCCCGAAGAAAAGGTCGCTGGGCTTCGAGGAAAAGGCGTGCGCGTCGAATGAGAAATCGCTCTGTGTTGAGGGGCTCTCCCCCAGAGGGGGAGAGCTGATTCTGCGAGGACTGGTCCGTGAGCACGGCGTCGGCTTGCAGGAATCCTCCGATTACTAGAGTGGTCTCGCCTGCACTCAGGGGCCCCGCCGAACTGGTCGCCGACGGTTCAGATGGCGTAGGCGCCCCCTCGGCCAAAGCGGTCTGCACCGCTCCGACCAGGAGGAGCCCGGCCAAACTCAACGGGTTGATGGGCGTCTTCACGGAGTAGGAATGTGATCGGCCTGGAACCGCGTCCCAGTCGTGCAGGTATTATTGATGATTTGGGCGTAGGTGGCTGCGCCTGCAAGAGGGCTGCAGTCGCTCAAAGAGGTGCGGCCATCGTCGGCTTCGCAGTAGCCATGCCGACAGGTGGTGCCGCCGGTGCAGGACGCGCTTGCGGTACAGGTCACACAGGACGCAGGAACTGTTCCGGTGCTCAGCTTGCTTTCGTAGTAGCACCCGCAAGGATCAGGGGGCGCAAAGAGTGAGAGAGGGCCACCCTCGGTCGAACGCGTCACCGCCATGGCGCACAAAGGAACAATTCCCTTCTGCGCAACCAGGGCGACTGGATCCAATCCAGACGGAATGCCGGGATTGGCCGTGTTGGTGAGAATGTCAATGAACAGCTTGGCGTTTGCATTGACCGGCTCCGGCACACCTCCGTCAGGTGCTCCTCCATCGGTGGACGACACCTTGGTCAAGTAGAACACATGCGCCCAGGCGACATAGTGCCCTTCACGAAGACTCCGCTTGTCAAAGGCGGTTGCGGTGGAATCAGGGAGATAGCCGTTGGTCTGACTCACGGCTTGGAAAGCCAGCGCCTTCAGGTTGGTCCGGTTGGTTGCGCTGTCGAACGTTTCACTGCCAAGAATGCCAATAGTCTTTTCGGGCTGTGTCGACGCGGCCACCTTGGTTGCCACATCGTTTGATGCAGCGATCTGTTGCCCGTGCCACTGCGCCGGTGGTACGCCGATCAACGCACCGAGGCTGACTTCCACGCCCTTGGTGGGCGTGCGAATGAAATAGAAGTTCTCATCCGTCCAAGGCGCAATGTTGGCCGTGGCGCCCGTGCCAAAGACCAGACGCGCCTGTTCCGAACTGATGGCCCCGGACGAAGCAGCATGCGGAACCACGAAGAGCATCGACTGCACCGGACCCTTGAAAGCGCCGAGATCGGCCGGCGGTGTATCGCTTGAGCAGGCTGCGGGAAATACGATCGGGATTCCGATGTCCACATTGCGCCCGCCAATTTCCAGCGCACAGCTCGGCACCGCTCCCGTGCTGGGATCCCATGCGGCGTCGCCGGGAATATAGGACGGGATCTGGGTCAGCGGGGTGCCGTGGTAAAGAGCGTCGATGATGGTGCAGGATCCAGTCGCATACCAAACCAGGGTTATGGGATTGGCACTTTGCCGGAGGGCCTTTCCCAGGGTTTTCAGGACCGGCACCTGAGTGTCTCCGGTCATGACGTACAGTGGATTCACCAACGACGAACAGGCAATCGAAGGACCGCCATCGCCAACTGCACCGTCCGCCACCGGGCCGACATCAACGGCTGTCGCTGTGTCGGCCACGATGTCGGGTTGGGCGCCGTCTGAACCAGCACTGGGGCTAGCGCCGTCGACAGCCACCACTGTGTCGATCACCGCGTCCGTTTGGGGTGCGTCCAACCCTGCATCTATCGCGGTATCGCCGAAAACCGGCACGTCAACTGTGGTGTCGGGTTGGGCGGCGTCCAGGCCCACGTTGGGGTTGGCGGTATCCTCGGCGACCGCCAAGTCGGGTTGGGCGGCGTCTAGGCCCACGTTAGGGACCGCGGCATCAGCAGGCTTGGATACTGATTCGCTGCCGCATCCAGGCAGCGCGGCTGCGAAGACCAAGGAAAACCAACAGGCAGAAGCGGGTCGAATTCTAGGGACGAGACACCTTGACATGGCAGGAACCTCCTATTTCAGTTGGTGATGAACACCTTGATTGCTAAAGGGGCTGGCGATCGTGCCCAGGACGTGTCGACGCAGGAAACAGCCTGCTGGCGAATGACGTGGGCGGGGTTTTGCGGATGTCGCTCAGCAAGCCGCAGGCCACTAGCTGGCCTTTTTCAAGCACTGCCACTCGGCTGGCGAGCGCCTCGACATCCATGGCGTCGTGGGTGACGAGAATAGTGGGCAAGCCGAGGGAACGAATTGATTCGGCCAAGAACGCGCGCACCTCGACGCGAGCCTCGACATCCAAAGATGCCGTCGGCTCGTCGAGCAGAAGCGCCTTGGGAGACGAGGCCAAGGCTCGCGCGAGGGCGACCCGCTGACGTTCGCCGCCGGAAAGCCGCGATGGGTTTCGCTCGGCCAGATTGCCGATCCCAAAACGATCGAGCCATGTCATGGCTTGGTCGCGACGCTGCTTTGTGCTCACCCGTTTCGACCTGCACGCCAGTGCGAAGGCCACGTTCTCGATTGCCGTCAGATGGGGGAACAGGCCGAAGTCCTGCGGCAAATACGCAAGGTGACGTTCTTCCGTGGGACGGTCGATGGCCAAATCTGCATCGAAGAGAACCTCGTCCGAAAGCACGATGCGGCCTTGCCCAGGCTTGCGCAGGCCCAAGATGGTCAGCAGCAAGCTGGTCTTGCCCGAGCCGTTGGGACCAACCAGGGCCAGGGGCTCAGCACCAACCTCCAGCGAGGCTTGCAGGGAAAACGGCCCCAGTGCGGCCTGCACTGCGATGCAGAGTCGAGGTGCGCAATTGTCCGTCATGGCGTCGCCGGCTGGCGCGTGGGTTCAACCCCGCGATTGAAGCGCCGGAGAAAGAGCAAGAGGGCAAAGGCGAACACAACCAACAGGAGCGACAATGCCTGCGCGGTATGGATGTCGAGTTCCAGGGCAGTGTAAATCGCAAGTGGCAGGGTCTGCGTCTTTCCCGTCATGTTCCCCGCGAACATCAACGTGGCACCAAATTCCCCCAAAGCGCGGGCCCAGCTCATGGCCGCCCCACCGATCAGCCAGGGGCGGGCGAGCGGCAGGGCCACCCGAGAGAACAGGCGGGGCGGCGAAGCCCCCAGGCTGCGCGCCACTGCCAGCAGATTGGGATCCAGCCGGCCAAATGCCTGCACCGCGGCCTGCAAGTAGAACGGGGCCGAGACAAAGACTTGCGCCATGATGACTGCGACCACACTGAAGGCGGGCGTCCAGCCCAGGCGTTCCAGGGTTCCGCCGAAAAGTCCCCGTCGCCCAAAGGCAAGGAGCAGCGCAATTCCACCCACCGCAGGCGGAATCACCACGGGAAGCTGCAAGAGGATCTCCAACCAGCGCGCCGAACGCCAGCGCGAACGCGCCAGCCACCAGGCGAGAGGCGTGCCACCCACGACCACCAGCACAACCGAGATCAGAGTCGTCCCAAGGCTAAGTCGTAGCGCTGGCCAGGTCAGAGAACAGCCGAGACCGCGCCAAATGGCTTCGGGCCCACCGTCGAGAATCAGGGCTACGAAAGGCAGCACGAGAAAGAGCAACAAGCAGCCGCCCAGGCCCACCATGGCCGCGCCGTACAGACGACGACTTCTCGATCGAGACAGAACCGCCTGGCTCACTTCGTCCTTTGTTTCTCGACTTGGTTGAAGCCGGCCTCAGCCAAAGTCTCATGTCCTTCCTTGGACAAGACGAGTTTCACAAACGCGCGCGCCAGATCGGGATGGGGCGCGAGTCTCAAGACAGTGATCGGGTACTCGGCGACGATGTTGATTTGACGAGGAATCTCGATCATCTGAACCTTGTCGGGCATGGTCAGCGCGTCGGTCCGGTAGACGATGCCAGCGTCGGCCTCGCCCAACGCGACCTTGGTCAAGACCTGGCGCACGTTCAGCTCGCGCGAGTGTACCCGCGCAAGGATCTGCTGGTGGAAGGGCTTGCCATAGATCTTCTCGGCCGACGCAAAAATGGCGTCGGTGTAGGCGCCGATCGGCACCTCAGTGGCGCCCACCACCAGGTGCGTGGACTTGGGCAAGTCGGCAAAGGAGCGCACCTTGGCCGGGTTGTTCTTCGGCACCACCACGACAGGCAGATTGCGCGCGAAGACTACGGGCTCGATAGCCATCCCCCTGTCTGCCAGAAGCCCCATGTGCTTCCAGTCAGCCGAGGCGAATACGTCAACTTTGGCGCCTTGCTCGATCTGTACGCGCAGATCCTGGCTACCCGCGAAGTTGAAACGAACCTTCGAGTTTGGGTGTTGGGCCTCAAACTCGAGCGCCAAGCCTTGAAAAACCTCGCGTAGCGACGCAGCCGCAAACACCACGAGTTCTTGTGCTTCGCCGCCTCTCGCCCGCACTGCGAGTAGCGGGGCAATTGAACCCGCGGCGACCAGACCTGCGAGAACGAACTTGCGGCGATTCATGCTTGCGATCCGGTGAAGGCCTCGCCTGTGCGTGCGGTCCGATAGCCGGTCATGCCACCCAGGTCCTGGCGGAAGCGCGCATTCGACAGGCAATCGAGCAAGGCTTGCACGCGGCTGTCCGATGCGAGAGTCACGGGGAAGACCAGGTCGAAGCGAGCTTCCGCAAGCGGCTCAAAGTGCAGGCCGAAGCTGCCCGCAGCCGAGCGGGTGGCCACGCCCACATCGCCAACGCCCATCGCCACCATCTGCGCCACCGCGCGATGCCCGCGCGCCACTGCCACCGGCACTACGTTCTTGAACGCGCGGCCCGCCTTGCGAAACAGGCTTTCCAGCAACTCCTGCGCGCCAGCGCCCGCTTCTCGCGCGATCACGCGCGTACCTTTCCGTTCTACGTCTGACACTCTCTTGTACTTTCGGCCGGGCCGACTGACAAACCCTTGCTCCCAGGAAGCCAACGTCACCAGCACCATGGGCTCGGTGCCGAACCTCGCGCGGACAGCCACCGCGTTCTCCGCGACACCGCCCTCGCCGAGGAGGTGCATCCCCGCCAGATGCACACGTCCCAACGCCAGTTCTTCCAGCGCCGGCCGGCTGGCCTTTTCGATCCAGTGCAAGCGAGGACCGTGGAAACGCTCTTCCAAATGACGCCCAAGCAGCCCGAGCGCGGGATCGCAGCCGGCGACCAGAAGATTGCGATGGAGCGATTCCAGATCACGCAAAGGGCGAACTTGCGCCCTGACCCTGCCCTTTTCCCCCGACAGGCATGCAATGCCGTCGGCTGGAGTGCCAACTGCCAAAGCTTCGTCGGTTTCGAGCAAACGAGCTACCCATCGCTCACCCACCCAACCCAGCGACACCCGCGCCCTGCGCGCGTCGATCGGATTCCGATCCACCTCGCGCACGAACTCGGCGTCAATGACCAGTCCGTCGCTGCGGAGGCTGAAGAGATCCTCCACCCGACACCGCAACTCTCGCCCCAACGCCAAGGCAATCTGGGTAGAAGGGACTGTCTCGCCTGCCTCGATCGAGCTAAGCGTCTGTCGACTGACACCGATGGCCTTGGCCAAGTCGCCCTGCTGAATCTCCAGCCGCTGCCGCATGGCCTTGACCGCGGTGCGAACCCGGGTGTCCATGCGGGCAGCATCCCCGAACCTGGCTGTCATGTCAACTTGACACGACGAAAGTAGAGCAAAGTTTACGTGACCGGCTATCCCGACGACCTGTCCCTGAGCCAGAGCACCGACAAACGCATCACGACGATCGATCGTCGTCGCTGAGCAGCCGCCGAAGCTTCTCTGCCACCACTGCGCCGAACGCCAGCATCGCACCCCAGCGGGTGGCCCTGCGGTCGACCCCGACGACATCACAACCGCTCCCCGAATTCTCGCCAGTAACCGTGTTTCCGCTGCTGCCGCCCGTCCCGGCTCCGGCGCCGGTTCCGCCGGTTGTCGCCGAGCCCCCTGATGCCGACGCAACACTTGTCGCCGCACCGCCGGTTCCCCCAGTGCCGCCTGAGGTAGTGCCACCGCTGCCGGGCGTACCGCCCGCAGCGGTCGTCCCGCCGCTGGCTACGCCTCCGGACGCGGTGTTTCCGCCGCTGGCCGCGCCTCCGGACGCGCTGGTTCCGCCACTGCCCGATCCTCCGGAGGCTGTGGTTCCGCCGCTGCGCGCGCCTCCGGAAGCGCTGGTCCCGCCGCTGGCCCCCGAACCCCCGGCGCCGCCCGTGCCACCGCCGGTGCCGCCCGTGCCCCCGCCGGTGCAGGTTGCGCCAGTGGCAGCAGGCACCATGACCCACACCGGGTCGGTTGTCGCGTAGCCGAAAGTCGTGATGTAGGAGTTAATCGTGGCCGCAGTATGGGTGGACCCCATGATCGCTTCGCGGACCTTCTTGCACGTAAGGTAGTCAACCGCGGGACCGAACACGCCCATGATCAAATAGTTCGGCTGTTTATCCGGGCTTCCTGTGTTCTTTTGCGCAGAGATTGCCAGGAGGGAATCGACAAAACACAATTGCTGCCGCACGAAAGTTCCCCCGAGAAGGGCATCGCTCTTATTGATGTTGAACATATAGTTGAGGTCGTGGGTCGGGGGAAACGTGCCAAAGTGGTTTTTCATGCACAGCGTGGCGTAGCCGGTCCACGCTAGGTTGTGTCCCTTGTTATTCGCAATATTGACGAGAATGTCGATCGTGCCATTGGCGATGTTCGCGGTGCAAGCCGCAGAGCTTCCCCCCGGAATGGCAGCGTTAGTCGTGCCCCCCAATATGGAGTTGTTGCCAACAACCCCCGGGACCTTGGTGGCATCGGTCGTGCTGAAATAGGAGGCTAGGGTTGGGATTCCGGCGGCACCCAGGGAGCTCCCGTCGTAAATGAATATGTTGGTAGGCAACACGCCAAAACCGGTAAAGACGTTGCAGAATTTCTCTATGACCGCCACGCTGGCCATGACCCTAGGTTCAATGCCATTTATCTTTATGGCGACCTTCGTGGAGGGCCACGCCTTGCCTGACCTGAAGATGGCTTTCCATGCCGCATCCGCCGTGGCTACTTGGGCCAGTTGCATGGCCATGGCATCCATGTTCGCCTGCACTTGGCAGGAATCAACCAACTTTTGCTCGGTAGCGTAGACTGCTTGAGTGAACGGCTGCATCATTTGCGGGTCGTAGCACGCCACGACCCGCATGTTGTCGATGGCAGAATTTACCGGCATTGTGCCCGTGCCGGGCCATGCCGCAAACGCCCTGTCCGCTTTGCTAAGCGCCAATCCCGCGGCGCCCGCGGCGGTTATCTTGAGAAAGTCCCGTCTTTGCTTTTCCATGAAGAACTCCTGCTTCTTAGGAAGTGAGTAGAGCAACTAGTGAAGCATTCCTTCGCAGCGCCACGCGTCATTGATTCATCAAGCCACGGCTGGAACTTCCCAGTGAGTGACCATTCGGCTGACCGAAATGACTGAGTGTGACATGTGCCCAGTTTCTGCTGGAAACCTTTCTTGCTACAGTGAGGGGAACCGGCCCAGACGGCTCATCTTCTTTCCCCAACTCAAAGCACGCAGGCACGCATGAGGCTGGTGCTTGTCGCTGGCAGGTCGGTGAGTTCCCGCTGATTGGCCGCCAGTGTCGACGACCGGATCACGACGATCGATCGCCGCTGACCAGGCGCCGAAGCTTCTCCGTCACCACTGCGCCGAGCGCCAGCATCGCACCCCAGCGCGTGGCCCTGCGGTCGGCCCCGGCGACATCACAACCGCCCTCTTGTTTCCCGCCGCCAGCCGTCGAGCCCTTGCTTCCGCCGCTACCGCCCGTCCCGCCTCCGGCGCGGGTCCCGCCTGTGGTCGCCGAGCCCCCTGATGCCGACGCAGAGCTTGTCGCCACGCCGCCAGTTCCGCTTGCACCGCCTGACGTAGTGCCACCGCTGCCGGTCGTACCGCCCGCAGCAGTCGCGCCGCCGCTGGCCGCGCCTCCGGACCCACTCGTCCCGCCGCTGCGCGCGCCCCCCGACCCGCTCGTCCCGCCGGTGTTGCCCGCGCCTCCGGCCGCGCTCGTTCCACCGCTGCCCGCGCCCCCGGCCGCGCTGCTCCCGCCGCTGCCCGCGCCTCCTGCCGCGCTGGTCCCACCGCTACGGGCGCCTCCGGACCCACTGGTGCCGCCGCTGCCTGCGCCTCCGGAAGCGCTGGTCCCGCCGCTGCCTGCGCCTCCGGCCGCGCTGGTGCCGCCGCTGCCTGCGCCTCCGGACCCGCTGGTCCCGCCGGCGCCGCCCGCGCCTCCGTCGGCACCGGTCCCGCTGCCAGCCGGGGACACGAGAACCCACACCGGGTCGGTCGTCGTGTAACCGAAACTCGTGAGGTAGGAGTTGATGGTAGCCGCAACATGGGTCAACCCCAGAGCCTCTTCGCGGACTTTCTTGATGGTCAGGTAGTCAACTGCAGGAGCAAACACGCCCATGGTCAGATAGCACGGCATGAGCTCCGGCGTTCCTGTGTTTTGTGTCTTGTTGGTAAACAAGGAATCGACAAAACACAATTGCTGCCGCACAGGAGCTCCCCCTAGGATGGCATCGCTCTTGTTGATGTTGAACAGATAGTTGATGTCGTGCTTGGGGGCAAAGGTGCCAAAGTGGTTCTTCATGCAGAGCGTGGCCCCGCCCATCAAGTCGTGTCCCTTGTTGTTCGCGAGATTGATGAGAATGTCGATCGTTCCATTGGCAATGTCTGCGGTGCAAGTCCCAGAACTTCCGCCAGGGATGGGAGCGCTCACTGTGCCCCCCAGTGCGGAATTCAGATTACTGAGAACCGCCTGGATCTTGGTGGTATCGGTCAGGCTGATATAGGAAGCGTAGTTTGAGGTTCCGCTGTAGGCAGATTGCCCATCGTAGATGATTATGTTGGCGGGCGGGACGCCATAGCCCGCAAGGATGGTGCAGAATTTCTGCAATATCGCGATGTGGGCCATGTTTTTCGGTTCAAGGGTGTTTACCTTGATGGCTACTTTCGTGGCCGCCCATGATGATTTGCCGGTCCTGAAAATGGCCTTCCATGCCGCATCCGCCGTGGTTTGGTTGGCCAGTTGCATGGCCATGGCATCCATGTTGGCCTGCACTCGGGCGGAATCGACCGCCGTGTTTTCTGCAGCGAAAGACATCGCCGGAGTGCTCTTCATCATCTTCGTGTCGTAGCACCCCACCACCCGCATGTTGCTGATGTTGGGATTTACCGCCATGGTTCCGGTGCCGGGCCAGGCCGCAAACGCCCTATCCGCTCTGGTAAGCGCCAATCCCGCTGCGCCTGCGGCGGTTATCTTGAGAAAATCCCGTCTTTGCTTTTGCATAAAAGGACTCCTTCTTCCAAGACGCGAACGGAAACACGGCCGAGGCACCTGGTGAGTGAGTATGACACAAGCCCGATTTCGGCCAGAACCTTCTTCGCTGAAGTGACGGGGAACCAGCGAGGCGGCTCGTTCTTGTTCCAGTTCAAAGGACCGGATGCATGGCGCTGAGCGGCGACAGTCCGCTCCGAATCCGGGCCGGCGAAGCTCAAGTGACTGCCGCGACCCGGCTTTTCCGAGGTACTATACCCGGCGCTACTGGCAGGAACTTATGAGCACAGATCTTTCTCACCTGGGAACCTGGAACCCCGGCGCGGAGCCGGCGGGTTTCGACGCAGGCGCGCTTGCTGCCGCCGTGGCGCGTGTGCGCGAGCCGGCGCATGTCCTGCGCGAGGGAGCGGGCGGCCGACTGGGCGTAGGCTTTGGCGGCCAGGTGGCACCCAACGGCGCAGGGTATCCATTGCTGGGCACCATGCCTGCGCTCTATCCCGAATGGCTCGGCGATCGTTCATTCTGCGAAACCCATGGCGTGCGTTTCCCGTACGTGGTGGGCGAGATGGCGCGCGGGATCACCACCGTGCGCATGGTGATCGCCATGGCGCACGCGGGAATGATGGGTTTCTTTGGTGCGGGTGGACTGTCGCCGGCCCAGGTGGGCACAGCGCTGGACGAAATCGAGGCCACCCTTGGCAATGACGGGCCATCCTGGGGCGCCAACCTCATCCATTCGCCAAACAACCCTGAGTTGGAGAACCTGATCGCCGACATTTATCTTTCCCGCGGGGTCAGGCGTATCTGTGCCTCCGCCTTCATGGGACTAACCCCCGCTGTCGTCCGCTGCGCGGCTGCGGGCCTGCGCCGCGATCCCGAGGGCCGCATCCAACGCCGTCACCACATCTTCGCCAAACTGTCGCGGCCCGAGGTGGCCGAGGCCTTCATGAGCCCGGCGCCCACGGCCTTATTGGAACCTCTCGTGCGCGAAGGCAAGCTCGGCGCCGAGGAGGCCGCCCTGGCCGCCCTTGTCCCGGTGGCCGAAGACATTACCGCCGAGGCTGATTCGGGTGGGCACACCGACAACCGGCCGCTCGCAGCTCTGGTTCCAGTGTTGCTCGCCCTGCGGGACAGGTTGCAACAGCAGTATCGCTACCCGCGCCCGATTCGCGTGGGCGCGGCTGGCGGCCTGGGCACGCCCGCCGCCGTGGCCTCGGCTTTCTCTCTGGGCGCTGCCTATGTGGTCACCGGCTCGGTGAACCAGGCTGCGGTCGAGTCGGGCCTGGCCGAGGACGGCAAGCGCATGCTGGCGGAAGCAGGCCTGGCTGACGTGATGATGGCCCCTTGTGCGGACATGTTCGAGCTGGGGGTCAGGGTGCAGGTCCTGCGCCGCGGAACCATGTACGGGGTGCGCGCCCAGCGCCTGTACGATCTCTATCGTTCTTATGACAGCCTAGAGGCACTTCCGGCCGAGGTTCGCCAACGCCTGGAGAGCGAGATTCTAGGCGCAACCTGCGACGAGGTGTGGTCCGAGGTGCGTCGCTTCTTTGAGAAGCGCGACCCACGCGAGTTGGAGCGCGCCCTGGCCGAGCCCAAGCACCGCATGGCCCTGGTGTTTCGCTGGTACCTGGGCATGGCCAGCAAGTGGCCAGTGCAGGGCGAGTCGCGCCGGCGTCTCGACTACCAGATCTGGTGCGGCCCGGCCATGGGTGCCTTCAACGACTGGGTGCGCGGGTCATTCTTGCAGGCGCAAGCGAATCGCGGCGTGGTGCAGATCGCGCTCAATCTCCTGGAGGGCGCGGTAGTGCTCACGCGCGCACAGCAACTGCGCTCGGTTGGCATCGCAATGCCGGCCGCGGCGTTCAGCTTCTCGCCCCGATTGCTGGGATGAGCTTTCCCGTTCCATGGCACCCACGCGCATCGTTCACAACGCTGACGCTATCGCTTGGCTGCGGGCGCAGGGCAAGCTGGTTGGCGCAAGCGTCATCACCTCGTTGCCCGACGTGTCCGAGTTGCCGCGCTTGGGACTCGACGGCTGGCGGCGCTGGTTCGAAGCCGCGGCCGCCCTGGTGATGGCGTGCACAGTCGACGAGGGCGTGGCCATCTTCTTCCAGAGTGACATCCAGCACGGCGGTTTCTGGATCGACAAGGGAGCGCTGGTCAGTCGTGCCGCTGAACGCTCGGGCATGAGCTGCCTGTTTCACAAGATCGTCTGTCGCAAGCCGCCCGGCACCTCCAGCTTCGGTCGGGCCAGCTACGCGCACATGCTGGGCTTCGCCCGCGGGCAAGCGCGCGGGCACCGGCGAGCGCGGGTCGATGTGTTGCCTGACGGTGGGTTTCTCCCCGGCCCCAAGTCGATGGGCGCAAAAGCCTGCGCCGATGCCTGCCTATTCGTGAAATCCGAAACCACCACGCGCACCGTGGTCGATCCCTTTTGTGGTTGGGGCACGGTCTTGGCCGTGGCGAATGCCCTGGGCCTGGATGCCGTGGGGGTGGACATCGCGCCCCGCATGTGCCGCCGGGCCCGCAAGCTGCAGATTGAACTCTAGCGAAGGAAATTCTTCAGCGGGGAGATGTTGAGGGTGCGAATCGCGTCGGCGACAAAGCCAGCAATCACCTTCGCTCCGGAATGGGTGGTGTGAGTGACTTGGCCTGACACAAAGTAGGACTGCCAGCCATTGGGGCCAAGCTGGTTGAGCCAGGCCACGGTCAGGGCTGTCAGATCGATGACCGGAACATTCTGATCTGTGCCGATCTGTCGGATGATGGCAGGAAGATCGGCGCCAGTGCTGTTGATGTGCTGGGGCGAGACTGTGTTGCCACTGAATTGCGCGCGAGCAATGGGCGTAACGAGCACCGGGATAACGCCCTTTGCCTTTGCCTGAGTCACATAGGAAGTCATGTTGGTTTGGAAAGCCGTCGCCGTGGTCGTCTTGTCGTTGTGGCCCATTTGAACGAATAGGTAGTCATTGGCCTTCCAGCGAGAGGTGACGGCGCCCATTAGCCCGGAGCTATTGAGAAAACTCCCAGAACTCTCGCCAGAATCGGCGTAATTCGCCACGGAGAGGCCATAGCCGAAGAACTGTGGCACCTCCTGGCCCCACCCGCCAAACGCGGCGCCGGACTGGTCGCAAACGGTTGAATCGCCCGCGATGTAAAGGACAGTTGGGTTGGCGGCTGTTGCGTAGGCGATGGAATCCAGCAGAGGCGCCGGTCCTCTGAAGTACATGTCCAATCCAGGGGTTCCAGCCGGAGCCGTGGCCTGGGTAGGTTCTCCCTCGGGCTGGCGGACGTTGACCGTCATGGAATAGAGGACTTTTTGGCCTGCGGCGGTGTCGACTTCGGCCAGCATCCCGCGCGAGGTTTCGGCCGTTACGGTGGTCTTTCCGGCGGCGGTGCCACCGAGGTAGAAGGCGACATCGTAGTTGCCCGGGTTGCCACCAAAATGGCAGGCAATGCCGGATGAGTCGTTGGTGCACTTGGCCCGTGTCGCGGTGTCTGGAGTTGGACCGCCATTGGCCGGCGGAGAGCCCCCATCCGTCGTGACAGTGCCCCCGGTGGGGGGAGGAGTGGTGGAGCCGCCTGTGGAGACTGACCCTCCTGTGATTGTCGTGCCGCCCCGAGCGGTCGAGCCGCCGGCGACGACAGAGCCGCCCGTGGCGACAGAGCCGCCCGTGGAAACCGAGCCACCCGTGGCGACAGAGCCGCCCGCGGTTGTGGTGCCGCCTCGAGCGGTCGAGCCACCGGCGGGGACAGAGCCGCCCGTAGCGACAGAGCCGCCCGTGGAAACCGAGCCGCCCGTGGCGACAGAGCCGCCCGCGGAAACCGAGCCGCCCGTGGCGACAGAGCCACCCGTGGAAACCGAGCCGCCCGTGGCGACAGAGCCACCCGTGGAAACCGAGCCGCCCGCGGTTGTCGTGCCGCCTGTGGAAACTGAGCCACCATTGGTGACCGAGCCTCCCTGAGTAACCACGCCGCCTGAGGCAACCGTTCCGCCTGAGGCAACCGTTCCGCCTGAGGCAACCGTTCCGCCGGTACCTACGCTGTTTCCACCTGACCCACCGGTGGCTTGGCTGCCACCTACGTGTGGCGGCCCAGCGTTGTCTGATGAACTGCATCCCAGGCCCAGAGAGGCCAGGGCGGTCACCGCGAACATGAGGCGACGGAAATGCCCCATCTCGCATGGACAGTACGGGTTGTGAATCATCTTCCGGTTGTGGACATGGATTGGCATCGCACTAGTTGGTGACATGGTTCCAGGCGCACGGCTCAGATATTCGCGATGCTGTACCGCAGTGGCGCCTGTGATCGAGGACACCTTTAACGCGCAGAGAGGCGAGCAGTTTGGTTGACAGGGCAGGGAGACGGGAGGGATCCTTGAGCCATAATACTGGGGTCACCAATGAAAACAGCGGGACTACTTATTTCAGCGTTGGCATCGTTGGCAGCCTACGCCAGCGTGGCTCGTGCCGATGTGATTCCGCCGGATGTCGCGGATTGCAGCCAGGCGGCCTCAGCAGGCGTTTCGTGTCGCAACGGAGCGGGAGTTTGCGTCGCGAGCACCTGCTCGAGGCTCGACTATGCGAACTGGAACCGAGATGCCTCTGCCTCGCCGCCAACCATGCAGTACGCTTGCCTCCGCTGTGTAGGTGGCGACGGCGGGCTTGTAGGCGCAGGCGGGGCCAGCGGACAGGGCGGGGCGAGCGCGCAGGGAGGTTCTGTCGGGACAGGCGGGAAGAGCGTGCTCGGCGGGAGCACGGCGGCGGGCGGCACCATAGCAGCGGGTGGCACCACAGCAGCGGGCGGGAGCACGGCGGCGGGCGGGACAACCGCGACGGGCGGGAGCACAGCGACGGGCGGGAGCACAGCGGCGGGCGGAGCCACAGCGGCGGGCGGAGCCACAGCGGCGGGCGGAACAACCGGGCAGGCCACCACGGCTCCACCGGCAGGCGGGACACAGAGTGCGAGCACCACAGCGCCTGCGGTGGGCGGGACAGCCGGACAGGAAGTGGTCTCGGCAACCGGCGGCACTGCAGGCGCGGGAGGCCCGGGCGGGACAGGCGGCAACGACCAGAGCGACTCGAGCGGGTGCGCGGTGGGCGGCTGGTTTTCGGCCAAGACCTTCGGTCCCTGGCTGCTGGCGGGCCTGTTCGGCGCGATCGTGATGCTGGCGCGTCGCCGACGGCGTTGACCAGCATCTCGCGGACCGTGGATCGAAGTTAGCTACTTCACACAGAGGACACATCGCAGCCTGACCGAGGCACGATCCTGATCGCGAGTGGTACCAGAAGCTCCTGACTCCCGTAGCGGGCAAGCGCAATCGGTAGACGAGCGGCGAGCACATCCGCACTTACGACCTGGCCTACGCCTTCTGCGCTTCAGCGCACGAATGCACGCTTCCCCAATTGCGTCGTTCAATTCGCGTTTTCGGTTCGTACCTCCACCCGCGAGCGACGCGAAGCTGTTCGAGCACGCTGGCCCCGAACAGGATGGGAGCCGCGGTCGCGCCGATCCATCGTCCAACGCCTCCACATTCGACGTTGATCTGCCGCCGGAGCGACTTCACCTGTTGGCGAGCGGACGGTCGGTTCTCCAGCGCGAGCCCGTACTCCATGGCTCGAAGGCCCGCATCCATGATGTGCTGGTAGACCAGCTTTTCCCGCTGAAATCGGCGGCGCACCCGGGGATCAGGGTGTTGAGAATACCTCCGCCAGCCGGCGAGCATGGTCTTGAAGAGACGGTAGACGCTGGGGCCGTTCCTCTCGTAGTCGCGACGAAATGCCCAATCAAGCAGCAGCTTGGATTCGTCCCGTGAAATCTTGGGATGCTGAAAGTTGAACTTGAACTGTCCGTGGATGTCCGCGTACGGGACCTCCGGAAGCAGGGACCCTTCTCGCAGGCTCTTCTCGTGGAGTGGCGTTCCCGGCATTGGCGTGTAGAGCATGAACTGATGGAAATCCGTCTCGTGAGAGATGGCGTACTCGATTTCCTCCCGCAGGTTTTCGACCGTGTGGTGCGGCAACCCGATGATGGAGGATCCGATGGTTGTGATGCCGTGCTCACGAAGGCGCCGGACCATTTCGACCGTATTGGCGTTCTCGAGCTTCTGGTAGTCCGACCCCGGCGATTCCAGCCCGAGCCAGATCCAGGACACGCCCAACTCGACCAGGGTTTCGATCGAGTACCGGGCAATGGCGTTCGCGGACGAGAAGACGTAGAGCGCCCACGACTTGTTCTGTTCGCGCATTCGCTTGAGCAACTGCATCGCACGGTCGCGCTGCAGCAAAAAGTTCTCGTCGAGCAGGAAGAAGGCCGATGAATGTAGCTGCGAGTCGATGTCGCAAAGGGCATCGAACAGCTCGTTGCCGTCTGTGAAGAAATTGTGCACGTTGCCCTTGCCGCCGAAGAAGGCGGAGGTGCAGCAGAAATCGCAGCCCATGGGACAACCCACCGAAGGCGCGACGACCGCGGGCATCGCTGCGCGCGGGGCTGGCAGAGGCAGGCCCATGAAGCGAAACCCGAACGACGAACAGACTGCAGGATGGCGAATGGGCGCTTCCGGGTCCTCGCCGAGAAAGCGCCGCATCCACTCGACCCCTTCACCCTTCACGACATGATCGGCATCGACCATGGCTTGCAGGCAAGGGATCGCAGCGACGTGGCCGCCCACGACGATGCGGGAGCGCGGCGACAGTGCGCGCACGACCTCGCACATCTTCTTCACCTTGCCGACGTTGGCCACAATGGATGAAATGCCGATGATGTCGTAGGGGTGGCTCGTGATCTCGTGCTCGAAGATCTCCAGCGTCGGAAAATCGAGCACCGTGCAAGGCGCCGAGATGTTCGCTTGGATCAGCCGGATTCCCAAAGATGGATGAAACACGCGAAGCGAGAAAGAACCTTGTTCGCGCGTGACTTGATTGTGAAAGAGCTCCATTGGGTTGATGGCACGGCTGCCGTATTCATCGTCTTGACAATACGGGCCGAACACCGACGACAGGAGCACCCGGGCGCCATTGCGCGTAGGTAGATCAAAGCTCGGTCTCGCCTGTTCCACTCCGAGCGGCTCATCCATGAGATCCCAAAGACGTGGTGCAGTGACGGCGCTGGGAGGCTGCGACATGCAAGAGGCATATCGAAGGACGCGACCGAAGGGAACGGAATTCACCTCCATGTGATTTGCGTGCGGTTCCTGGCGGCCACGGCCACGGCCAGGGCCACGGCCACAACCTTCGGCTATCGTGGGGTAGTTCCCCGGCCCGCCGCGCGTCGGTGTCCGGGCCGCAAGAGTGGGACTTGTGCAGCCAGTTCATTGTAGGCCTGGCGCGAAACCTGCCGGCGTACGTGGGTCATCTCGTGCCAGATCTCGGCCTCGTGCTGCTGGGCACGGGCCAGCTTGTGGAGGCCGAAGCGGGAGAATCGGCTGGCCGGCAACTTACCCAGAATGCGGCCGCGCGCCTGGCCCGCGAGATCCCTGAATGCGCCGGGGCCGAAGTGATCGTAATAGAAAATGGTGTGCGCGGTCGACAGCGAGCCGGCCCAGGGATAGCTGCGCAGTAACCAGCCGGAGGCCAGCTGCTCCAGCGCCCGCTCCAGCCGGACGCGGTCGCGGTCGCGCTTGCCCGGCTTGCGTTCGGCAAAGAACAGGGCTGTACCCAGCTCGTCGCCTTGCACGGTCCAGATCTCGCGCAGTCCGAAGCGCGTTGGATCGCGCGCCACGCGCGAACCATGGGTGAGTTCGAACCGCCCCACAATGAAGGCCGCGATATGCGGGGCGTGGCGCTCGATAAAAGCCAGGGTCGCCATGGCTTCAGTGAAGGTCTCGCTGGGAAAATCGGAAAAGCACATCACCTCGGCCGCGATGCCCGCCCGGGCCAGGTTGCGCACGGCCGTGGCTGCGCAGCCGGGTGTGATTCCCTTGTCGATCAGGCGCAACACCCGCGGGCTGGCCGACTCAACCCCCAGGCTGCACGCGATGGCACCGCCCCGGCGCAGCCCTTGGCAGCGTTCGGGCGTCAGATACGGCTCGGGCCGCAGGTCAGTGCCCCAGCGCAGATCCAGGCCAGCCTTTGCCAACGCGTCGGCCAACCGGCAAAGCATCCCGGGCGCCACCGAGTCCTGCGACAAATAGAAGAAGCGCGTGTTGTGGCGGACGGACAGAGCGCCGAGGTGCTCGACCACGGTGTCGACCGCGCGCTCGCGGTAGCAGGCGGTGCCGGCTGCTGCCAAGCCGTAGTGGCAAAAGGCGCAGCGGCCCCAGTAGCAGCCGCGGCTGGGATCGTAGGGCAGCAGCAGATGCGGCGAAAGATAGCGATCGAGCGGCAGGCCGTCGAAATCGGGCGCGGGCAGCGTGCGCAAATCAACCGCGGGCGGCCCGGGCAAAACGCGCGCTCCCAGCACGGGATCGCGTAGCACCAGGTTGGGGATTCGGTGAAGCGCCCGCGGCGTCTTGCGCTCGTCGGCCAGAGCGCGACACAGCGCCAGCAAAGTGTGCTCGCCCTCGAACACCACCGCGCTGTCAAACGACCCCAGCGCCTGCGCGAGCGCGCGACCCTGCAGCCGCAGCAGCACCTGCGTAATGGCCGGCCCGCCTGCGACCAGGTGCGCCTCGGGGAAGGCGGCCTTGAGCTTGAGCGCGAACGAATACGCGGGTACGAGCTGACCCGGGAAGCACACCGACAGGCCAATGGCGTCGACCCGCGCGCGGCGCAGACGCGGTACCAGCTCGCCCGTGAGGTAGCCGTCGAACGGATCGCGCTCGGAATCGGCATCCCGCGCGATCTCGTCCGGCGTGGTCAGGGCGAAGGGCGTCCGGTACGCGGTGAAGTCGAGCTGCATAGGCGCGTGCGCGGCCGCGATCACGCGCAGGCCCGCGCTGACCGTGGCAACCGCGTCGGCATACAGTCCGGCATCGTAGAAGCCCTCGCTGGCGCGCAGGACGTCCAGCGCCGCGCCGATCCCGCCCGGCACTGCGCCTGCTTCGCCGCGCACCCGCAGAAGGGTCAACAGGTCGAGCTGGCTCTGGTGGTCGAGCGCGCGCCGGCGCTGCAGGCTGGCGATACGCCGCTCGATGCGGTCGGAGAGCAGGGCCAATGGCTCGCGTTGCAGCAGAGCCAGGAATCCCTCCAGGTTGGCATCGATGGGCAGCACCTCGATGCCCTGGGGACGCAAGAATCCCGCCAGTGCGGCAACCGCGGGGTAGGGCGCCGTGGGATCACAAGCCGGCGGATAGATGAGAGCAAGCTTCACGCGTACAGAGTATATGGACATGGGCAACCCAATGGGGGATCCTTGTCTGCGAGGTTCCGATGAAGAAAAGAGAAGTACCCCCCCCTTCATCCTGTGGCCCAAGGCGACGCGCGCTTTTCACCGCGGCGATTTCATGGTTTGCGATGGCAGTTTGGGTGGTGGCCTGGCCCAGCGGATGTAGTTCGCCGGACTCAAGTTCAGGATCGCCGGTTGCTGGCGGCAACGGTGGACAGTCCTCCACCAGCGCAGTAGCCGGCGGTACGACCG
Organism: Myxococcales bacterium; assembly: GCA_003153015.1. Classification (GTDB taxonomy): domain Bacteria; phylum Myxococcota_A; class Polyangia; order Fen-1088; family Fen-1088; genus Fen-1137. The sequence goes on along the minus strand of PMBS01000071.1, from coordinate 9,123 downwards.
GGGCCGGTGGCATATCTAGTGGTGGCCTGACCGCCACAGGCGGCAGGTCCGTTGCAGGCGGCACTCCTGCCAGCGGCGGTTTGACCGCGGCAGGCGGCAGCCTGCGCACCGGAGGCTCGACCGTCACAGGAGGCAGCCCCAGCACCGGCGGCTCGGCGGGCACAGGCGGGATTGCTGCCTCGGGCGGATCGACCAGCGCAGGCGGCAGCACGGGCGGTGCGACCACGGCAAGCGGTGGCACTGGCGCCGGCGGCCAACTTCCCCCAGACGCAGGACTCGGTGGCACCAGCGCCGCAAAGGACGCCATGGGGTCCGACGCGGTTCGCCCACCTGATGGGCCCACTGACGCGACCATCATCCCCGATGGCCGCGCGGGTGGGGCTCCGGATCTCGGGCGCACCGGCAGCGGCGGGGGCGGCGCCGGCGGCACCGGAAACAGCGGTGGCTCCACCGGAGGCGCCGCGGGAGGCTCCAGCGGCGAGGTGCCGCTCGATCCGACGTTGCTTGCCAAGTGCACTGGGACGAACCCGATCGACTGCGCATTCAGCGCAAACAACGGCAACTATACCGTGACCGTGGAATTGGGCAGCGCAACCGCCGCGGCCACGACGCGCGTGCGGGCGGAAACCCGCCGCATCGTTCTGCAGCCGACCAACACGACAGCCGGGGCCTATTTCCGCTACACCTTCGCGGTGAACGTCAGGGCAGAAAAACACGACGGCTACAGTGCCCCGGGAAACATCCTGAACCTGTCCTTCGACGGAACCGCCCCGGCGTTGCACGGGGTTGGGTTTGCGGCCGCCAGCATACCGACCATCTACATTGCCGGCGACTCGACGGTTTGCGACTGGGATCCCGCAACCTACAATCCGTTCGCCCCAGACGGGACAGACGTTTCCGGCTGGGGTCAGGAGCTTTCGCAATTCCTGGGTCCAGGCATCGCCGTGGCCAACTACGCGGACTCGGGCGAAACTGCGGGCTCTTTCTATTCAGGTTTCTATCCTCCGGTGAAAGCGGCCATGAAGCAGGGCGATTTTCTCTTCGTCCAGTTCGGCCACAACGACATGAAGTCCGACTCCGCCGCCACCTACCAGACGAACCTGACCAAGTACCTCACCGACGCGAAGGCCAAGAGCGTCACTCCGGTCCTCATCACCCCAGTTGCACGCTCAGGCGCGAGCGCCGCCAACCACGGCTTCAACGGATTCGATCAGACCATGATCACTTTGGCCGAGGCCCAGAATGTAGCATATATCGACCTGACCAGCCTCGCGCTCACCTACTACGGCACATTGTCCAGCAGCGCCAAGAGCGCGATGTTCGTCGACGGCACACACTTCCACGAACCTGGCGCCACCCAAATTGCCAATCTGGTCGCGCAGGCGATGAAGGGACTCAACGTTGGCCTGCAAGGCTTCGTGAAATAGGGGCGTGTATAATTCGCGCCTGGGTGTCATGAGCAAGACGAAGAATCTGGAACGAAGGGATTTCCTGAAACTCGGCGCGGGCAGCCTTGCTGCCGGCGCGCTGTCCGCTGGGTGCGCGACGATGGCGTCGAGTCCGGAAACGAAGATGCCGCCGGCCGGGGCGGCGCCGCCGCCCAAACCAGTGCCAGCAGCCGAGCCGGCACCGGTTGCAAAGACCGTCGGGCCGCCGCGCCGCACGCTCGGCCGAACCGGGATCGAAGTGCCCATTGTCAGCATGGGCGTCATGAACGCCGACAACCCCAACCTGGTTCGCGCGGCGCTGGATGGTGGCATCTTCTTGCTCGACACCGCGCATGGCTACCAGGACGGGCGAAACGAGGAAATGCTCGGCACGGTCCTCAAGGACCGCAAGCGCGACTCCTTCGTGCTCGCCACCAAGGTCCACCTCAGCACCCTGGATCGCAAGACCGGGCTTTTTTCCAAGCAGACCCGCGGCGAGGAGATCGGCGAGAAGCTCGACATCAGCCTCAAGCGACTGGGGCTCGATCACGTGGACATCCTTCACCTGCACAACCAATCGGCGCGCGAGAGCGTGCTCTACCCGCCGGTCCTTCGGGCATTGGAGAAGGCCAAGCGCGACGGCAAGGCTCGTTTTCTCGGCCTCTCCACCCACAAGAATGAGCCCGAGGTGATCCGCGCGGCGGTGGAGGCCAAGCTCTACGACGTCGTGCTCACCTCGTACAACTTCCGGCAGGACCACCACCCGGAGGTGCAGAAAGCCATCGCGGAAGCGGCGCAGGCTGGCCTAGGCATCATCGCCATGAAGACGCAAGCGGGGGTCTACTGGGACAAGGAGAAGGAGTCCCCCATCAACATGAAGGCAGCGCTGAAATGGGCGCTGCGCGATCCGAACGTGCACACGGCAATTCCGGGCTTCACCACATTGGATCAATTGCAGACCGACCTGGAGGTCTTGCGCGATCCCACCCTCACCGACGATGACAAGCGGAGCCTGGAAGCGCCCAAGGTCGTCGGTTTCTTCTGCCAGGGCTGCGACCAGTGTCTCGATCCTTGCCTGGAGAAACTGCCCATACCCGACCTCATGCGTTCCTTCATGTACGCCCACGCGTACCGCAACCGCGAGGCCGCACAGGCACTTCTGCTCGAACTCGGCCTGCCGGAGTCTCCCTGCGACGACTGTGACGAGTGCCCAGTCCGTTGCGCGAAGGGATTCGACGTTCGCCAGCGCGTGCGCGACATTGTGCGGCTACGCGAGGTGCCGCGGGAATTCCTGGTATGAGCAGGGGTCTTCTGGCGGTGCAGGGCGGGCTGCTAGCGGTCGTCGCACTTTCTGCCACAGCATCAAGCAAACCTGGGGCCGAGTCCAAGCCCGCCGGTCTTCCTGATGCGTCCTCACCCTTTCCCAAGCTCGAAGGCTGGAAGATCTCCGACGGCCCCACCACGTACACGCCCGCGACACTCTTCGAGTACATCGACGGCGGCGCTGAGTCGTTCCTGCAATTTGACCTCCAAGATCTCACGTCGGCGACCTATGCGAAGGTTGGTGCTGGGAACGACAAGAGTCGAAGACCGTCGCGCGCTCCACGCGACAGCGCCACGAGATTGGCGGCGGCGGCTGCTGCCGCGGAAATCACGGTGGACCTATACCACCACAAGGACGCCATTCGGGCCTTCGGGATCTATACCCAAGAGCGCCCGGCCGGCACCACGCCCCTGCCCATCGGCATCGAGGGATACGCCGGGCAGGACTACCTCGAGTTCGTCGTCGGCTCCTACTACGTGAAGTTGGTCCAATCGGGTGGCAAGGGGCCGTCCATGCTTCGCTGGTTCGCAGACAAAGTGGCCGCCGGCCTGCCCGGCACGCGCGAGGCCCCCGCGGTGCTCAAGTGTTTCCCCGATCGAGGCAAGCGTGTCCGCGCCGAGAAGCTCACCGCACGCGACTTTCTTGGTCACCCATTCCTTCACGACGCGGTCGCGGTGCCCTACGAAGTAGGCGGGGCGAGTTTTCGCCTGTTTGTCGTCGAAGGCAAGGATAGTGCAGAGATTCGCGCTATGGTGAAGCGCTATCGCGCCGTGGGAAAGGCATCGGACGCTGGCGCCGATTCGGCCGGCCTCCAGGGAACCGCGACAGTGAAAGACCCGCTCAACGGCGAAGTGGTGCTGCAATGGAAGGGGCGCTGGCTCTGGGGAGCTGTGGACCAGCCCTGTGCCGCGCGCCAGGCGCTCGTGGATGAGCTGGGCCGGGGCCTTTCCGTCTTGGACAAGTAGTTCAGAAACCCAACCCGAACAACCCTATTGAAGTCAGGACGGAGCCTGCAACGCCGTTCAGTCGCTAACCTTCGGACTGTACCCCTTCGGCTTGAAATACCAGTTGCCGCCACCCTCGAATTTCGTATACGCCTCCATCTTCTCGTAGCCGTTCCTTTGGAAGTAGTTCAGGATTTCGTTTGCAAAATAAATCCCCATCTCGGCCTGCACTTCGATGCAAACTAGGAATGGCCGATATTTCTTGATGTCAAATCCCTCAAGTGCCTTGAGTTCCCCCGCTTCGATATCCATCGAGAGAAAGTCTATGTGATTAACTCTCTCCTTCTTTAGCAAATCATTGAGCGTGATCACGGGAACCTTGATGACCACAGGCTCGGGAATCCTGTCAACTGCTTCTTTGATTGTGCTCGAGTACACCTCGAACCCCGGTTTTGTGTAAATGTCAATCGTTCCTCCCGAGTGGTTCGATACGGCGTAGTTCCGGAATCTTGTCCTCGGACGGTACTTCAAATAGTCCTCGGCATATTGCTTGAGGGCGTCAACCCCTATCCCTTTCCAGTGCAAATGCTCTTCCAGATAGTAGGTTGTGCTGATGTTCTTGTAGTGGGAGCAGCCGACGTCCAGGAAGAACTTATCTTTGGCATCATTGAAGAAGTGACGTATCAACACCTCTTCCTTTACTTGCGAATATAGAACCTTCTCATTGCAAATCTTGCATGTCTTCAGGCTATCCAGAGTTTCTTGTGAATTGCCTTGCCCTTCTGAGGCGATTATCCCGATCATTGAAATAGCTAGGGTGCAACTCAACTGCCTTAGTGCCATGATGGAGCTCCCATTTGCCCAGTCAGCTAGAACACAGGGGTTCTAATTGAACATCTTGCTCGCAAACTGTCAGTTCTTGGGGGTGATGTCAAGGGCGCAGGCGATAGAGGCACGGGCCCGGGGTAGCCGCGCCCGCTATCGAGCATGGCGTGTTCGGCACGCGCATTTTTCGGAAGAGGGTCGACCTAGAACTGTTCACCCTTGGAGATGTCGACTGGCAAGCAGCGCTAGTGATGCTCACAGCGCTCCCGCAACGCCCACGACGAGGCCCGCGCCGGAGGTGGCCGGGGCGATGGTGGGAAGCATTCGGGCCATCGCGTTCTGGACCGGTCCGGTGCGAGGAAGATCCTCCTCCATATTGCGCGTGAAGATCCAGGCGGTGGCGATTCTTGCGGCCATGCCGATCGCCAACGAGGCGGTCACCCCCTGTGGCCTTGCGTTTCTGTTTTCCAAGGCCCAGTACAGCCCTCCGACCAGCAGGCCCCCGCATAGTCCGCCAAGATCGATGAATCGGACACGGGCGATGGACGGCGAAACCTGAGCCCCGAGCAGAGCCCCGCCAATCGCTCCCAGGTTCAGCGCGATACCGGCCACCAGCATACCGGTGTCGATCTTCTTGTCGATGGCGCCCGCCAGAGTGCCGATCACGGCGCCGCTTCACAATGCGGCGGATCCCATGAACGCGGCTCGCCCGGGGGTGGTTCCGCGGAGCGTTCCTACGATGCTGCCGGTGAGCGCGTCTGCCGTGCCCAGTCCCCAGGTCAAGGTTGCTACGGCCCTGTCCTCCCATTTGTTGGAATTGGGGTAGTTTCTTGCCTTTTCGAGACAGTAGCCGGTGCCCTCGCGGGGCAGCCCGGGTCCCGGCGATGCGCGGCTTTTTGCCCGATCGGCATCCGCCGCACATATGATATGCTAGAAAGTCTGTTAGAATCCCTCACGAACGCGCATCCAATACCAGGGAGACCAACATGAAGGGCAACCAGAAACTGATCGACGTTCTCAACCACTTACTCGCTGACGAGCTGACCGCCATCAACCAGTACATGGTCCATTCCGAGCTTTGCGCCAACTGGGGCTACCAACGTCTGCACAAGGTGATCGAGAAGCGCGCCCTGGGCGAGATGAAGCACGCCGAAAAACTCATCGCCCGCATCGTGTTCCTGGAAGGGTTGCCCGTGGTGAGCAAGCTGAACCCCCTGCACATCGGGACCGACGTGCCGACGATCATCGAGAACGACATCGCGGCGGAGATCCTCGCCATCCGTGGCTACAACGCGGCCATCCCGCTGGCCATGGAGGTGCAGGACGCGCCCACGCGCGAGTTGCTGGAGTCGATCATCAAGGACGAGGACGGCCACCTCGACATGCTGGAGTCCCAGCATGACCAAATTGCGCAGATGGGCGTGGGCACCTTCCTCGGCCAGCAGATCGAAGAGGACTAACGGTCCGCTCGCCGCGCGGTTTCGCGGGGCATGTTGATTCCATCGGAAGCACCCCTTGCGACCGGGCCGCCGGGTGATCGCGCTACGGTGGCCGCGGCCATCGAGGTGCTGTCGGGCAGCGGGAAGCGGCGCGGACTGGCGCGCCTGCTGCCGTTTCTGGGCCCGGCCATCATCGCGTCGGTGGCATACGTTGATCCGGGCAACTTCGCTACCAATCTGCAAAGCGGCTCGCAACTCGGCTACACCCTGCTCTGGGTCGTCCTGGCCAGCAACCTGATGGCGATGCTGATCCAGACCTTGTCGGCCAAGCTGGGCATCGCCACCGGGCACAACCTCGCGGAACAGTGCCGGTTGAGTCTGCCGCGGGGACTGTGTTTCCTGCTCTGGGGGGTGATGGAGATCGTGGCCATGGCCACTGATCTGGCGGAGTTTCTCGGCGCGGCCCTGGGGTTTCATCTCCTCTTGGGTTTGCCACTGGGGATTGCCGGCCTGCTCACCGCGGTGGTCACCTTCCTGCTCTTGAGCCTGGAACGCTATGGATTCCGCCGCTTGGAACTGGTCATCGCATTGCTGGTGGCGGCCATCGCAGGCTCCTATCTGGCGGAACTCTTCCTCGCCCAGCCCAACTGGAGGCAAGCGGCGTTTCATTCCGTAGTCCCCGCCTTCGGCGGCAAGTCCGGGCTCCTGCTCGCTTCCGGCATCCTGGGCGCCACGGTCATGCCGCATGTGATCTTCCTGCACTCCGCGCTCACCCAGGGCCGCATCGTCGTGTCCGGACTCGAGGAGAAGAAGCGCCTGCTGCGCTACCAGACGGTCGATGTCATCCTGGCCTTGGGGCTGGCCGGCGCGATCAACGGTGCGATGCTGATCATGGCCGCGTGCACGTTCCACGCGCGTGGTTTGGTCAACGTGGACGCGATCGAGAAGGCGCACCTGACGCTCCAGCCGCTCTTGGGATCGGCCGCGAGCACGCTGTTCGCGATTGCGCTTTTGGCTTCGGGCCTGTCGAGTTCGGCGGTGGGCACCATGGCCGGCCAGGTCATCATGCAAGGATTTCTGGAGTTCCGCATCCCGCTCTGGATTCGGCGCGTGGTAACCATGGCGCCCGCGCTGCTGGTCATCTGGCTGGGGGTCAACCCGACCTGGACGCTGGTGACAAGCCAGGTCGTGCTGAGCTTTGCCCTGCCCTTTGCCATTGTGCCCCTGGTCGTGTTCTCCAGCCGCAAGCACTTGATGGGCTCGCTGGTCAACCGGCCTGCCACCACAGCCGTCGCAGCAGGGATCGCCATGCTTATCCTCGCCTTGAACGGCTACTTGCTATGGGAAACCCTGTTCGGGAGCTGATGGCCATGTTCAAACACCTGCTCTTGCCGCTCGATGGGACCGCGATGGCCGAACGGGTGATCCCGGTGGCGCGCGGCTTGGCTCAAGCCAGTGACGCCCGCATTACGCTTCTGCATGTAATCGAGCGTTCAGCCCCGAAAGAGAAGCACGGGCAAGCGCACCTGCAGAGCAAAGATTCCGCCGAAGCCTATCTGCGCGGCTTGGTCGCACGTGAATTCTCCTCCTTGCCCAAGGTCGACTGGCATGTCCACGACGAGGCCGCACGCAACCTGGCCGAGAGTCTTGCGCTGCAGGCGCGGGAAACCCAGCCCGACTTGGTCGTGATGTGTGCCCATGGCAACCAATGGTTGAAGTGGCGCTTGCGCGGCAACCTGGCCCAGCGGATTCTGTACGCGCTAAAGAATCGCTCACCGAGCAAGACCCGCGTGCCCGTGCTGCTGGTTCAGCCCGACGAACGCGGCCAGGTGGACTACCCGTTTCACCACATTCTTGTGCCGATGGACGGCGCCGACGAACACGAAGAGGGATTGCAACCCGCGGCGCAACTGGCCCTGCAGCTCAAGATTCCCATGCTCCTGTTCACCGCGATCCCGCCCGCCGATGCGCTCAGGGGCGAGGATTCCGCTACCGCCGCCATGCTGCCAAGAGCCACGGAAGAAGTCCTGCGCCTCGCCGAGCAGGAAGCCGCTCGCCACCTGACCGTCCACGTCCGCGAATTGCAGGGAATGGGCGTCTCCGTCTCGGGCCGGGTCATGCGCGCTGATCCCGCCGAGGGCGTGCTCGCCACCGCGCGAGAAATGCACTCGGACTTGATCGTTCTCGGGACGCACGCCCTGTCCGCCACGCAGGCGTTCTGGTCCGCCAGCATGACGCCGCAAATTCTGCACCAGGCCCGCGCGTCCTTCTTGCTTGCCCCGGGCGAAGGCGACCCATTGCTGCCGCTCCCAGCCGAGTAGCGGGCTCCGGGGAAAACGACGACCTTGCCCAGACATTCGGTGCGCGCAGCGAGGTCGGCGACTTGGACACCGGAAGAGGAGTAGACTTGGCGGTATGGACCGAAGCAGTACCGCTCTTTGTGCGCGTGTTTCTTGGGCCGGCATGATACCGCTGGCCTGTTTGGGGGGGCTGATGGCCGCGGGCTGTGGCGCAGGTCCAGAGACCTCCTCGGAAACCGGCGGAACGCTGGGCACAGGCGGTATGCAGCGCACCGGCGGAGCGCAAGCAACAGGAGGCCTGCAAGGCTCGGGTGGCGCGGGGGCGAGCGGAGGCCTGCAAGGCTCGGGTGGTGCGCCGGGCACGGGTGGTACGCAGGGGTTGGGGGGTTTGCAGGCGGCGGGCGGCGCGAGGGCGAGCGGAGGCACGCAAGGCTCGGGTGGCGCACAGAGCACGGCGCCGGGCACGGGTGGTACGCAGGGGTCGGGGGGTTTGCAGGCGACGGGCGGCGCGCAAACCGGCGGCTCGTCCTCGACCAAGGCCGACGCGGCGGTCGATGGCCCCGACATCGATGCACCGCTTGCCGTGGGGGGCGATGCCCAAACCGACGCCAAGGCAACGGTGGCGGACGTGCGCACGCAGGCCCCGCGCCCAGACGCTGGCCGGGATTCGTGCGGGGCTTGGGCTATGACCAACGGCGTGTGTTGCGCGCAGTACTGTAGCAACGACAACAAGTCCGAGAGCTGCGCCCAGTGCGGCGGGCCGGGCTCCGCGCAGTGCCAGGTGGTCAACGCCAAGGCCTGCACTTCCGGGCAGTGGCCGGAGGTGCACTCGGTCACGGACAACGAGGATTGGCACTACTCGCG
>PMBS01000063.1 GCA_003153015.1 Myxococcales bacterium | reverse complement strand
TGGCAGCGGGCGGCGGTGGGAACAGATATAGTTGTGAAGATCGTCACGCCCCGGGAACACCGAACAATGCACCGGCAGCTCGAGCGCATAGGGCCCGATCTTTTTGTGGCCCTGGTGGCGAACCAAATTCGAGACATAGAGATTCGGGGCCAGCTCCTGGTCGAGCAGCGAGGACAGTTTGCGTCCCGCGCTGTCCAGCGATGCCGCGCCCGATGCGTCGAGGGATGCGAGATCGTCAATGCCGACCCATGGCCGATTCTCGGCGCGGGCCAGGGCCAGGCGAGTGAGGATCTGGAACAGCCACTTCGATCGAAGGCGCCGATGCACCGGCTGTTCGTGGAACCCGGTGAGGACTACCGTGCACGTGTCCAGCTCGAAGCGGATCGACAGCGCAGAGGCCGGCACGTGTGTGTCTGGCGCGCGCGCACGTGTGGCGGTGTTGATGTAGTTCACGGTCGGTCGTGCTCGAAGTTTCAGCACCGGCGCTTCACGGCGCCGTATGTAGGGAGACGCTGCCCCGCTCCCGACTCTGACGCCTTCTGCGCACCTTTCTTGGCCACGGGTTGGTGTCCCATGTCAGAGCGGCTGGCGGCATCGCCGGTAAGAATGGTAAGATTGCGGGACTATGACCGCTGTTCTGTCCACCAAAGGTCAACTTGTGATCCCGCAACAATTCCGTCGCGCCTTGCACTTGCACGCGGGCGACAAGGTCGCGCTTTTTCTCGAAGGTGATCGGCTCGTGCTCAAGCGCTCAAGCGCCACGCCTGCTCGCTTGCTGAAGACGCGGAGCGGACGTCGAGTGCTAGAAGCGCCCGCGGATGCCCCGCCCATGACACCAGAGGTCGTGAAGATTCTGCTCAGCGAGTTTCCATGAAGTATCTGCTCGACGTGAATTTCTTGCTGGCCTGTGTGTGGCGATCTCACGCCCAGCATGCCGATGCGAGCGCCTGGCTCGATCGCCAGGCCAGGTTTGCAACCTGTCCCATCGCCCAGCTTGGATTCTTGCGCGTCAGCCTGAGCCCAGGTTACCGAGCCGCGCCTGGCGACGCGCTTGCTGCGCTCGATGATCTGACATCGCGTAAGGGCAGCTCTTTCCTTGCCGATGATCTCCGCCCTGAGCGCATGCCGGAGGTATCCAGCCATGCGGAGGTGACGGATGCCTACCTCGTGGCGCTGGCCAAAGCACACGGACTCCGGCTGGCCACTCTTGACAAGAACCTTTGTGCGAAAGCATGGGCCCGCGGCACCGCCGAAAATCCACTCGCCCGCAGATCTGGTTGAGGCATGGAACGTAACGTGTGATCGGCCTCGGCAACCCCAACCGCGTCGCGCCTGCGGTGGGCGAGCTTGTCGTGTAGCGATGAGGCCATGCATTCATTCCAGCCACGCAGCACAGCCTCGTCTACGAGCGGCAGACAGCGCTCGATGGCACGGATGAACCGGGCGTTCGGGGTTACATCGTTCGAATCCCGCATGGCGACCAGCGACCGCGCCAGCGCAGTCGAAACGACGTCGGTGACAACGATTGCCGGGTTTTCGGGAACCCGCACGAGGTACATTTCAGGGACGACGTCGTAGCCCTCCAGGTACGCCTCGCCCGGATTATGCTCGACGGCCACGACCAGCACGGGCACTTCAGTGGCGGCGTAGACGGCGACGGGAGCGGCCTTGAACGGCGCGAGCACTTTCACCTTCTGGCCATGGCCAGGAAGTCCGGGGCGGCAGGTGCAGCGGCGGACAGCAACAGCAAGGCCGCGATCGAAAACGCAAGGGAGATTCTCCTCATGGCTACCTCGACGGCATGGGAACAGTGAGGCTAGCGGGGCGGCAGCATGTCGACGTAGGCGCCCGGCAGCAGGTTCTCGGGCAGGATGAGGAGCCGGGTCATCAGGTCCTCTACCCGGGCCTGGCCGAGCGCGATGGATTCGCCGTCTGCAAGGACGACCTCGAGTTCCACGAAATCACCCAGCCCGTCCACGTGGTCGAGATGGATCCGGGTATTGCCGACCAGGAACAGGCAGCGGAGTTTGCGCACGCGGCCGCAGACACCGAGCGCCAGTGTAAGTGTTTGACGCAGTAGGGCCGGGTCGCCGGTGGGATAGATTCGATAATCCGATTCCTTCGGCCCCGGTGAGTCGGGCCGCTGGTAGAAGATGAGCTCGCCGCGTCCGGATGAGAGCTCGCGCAGTTTCAGTCGGCCATTGGGGCAAGCGAAGAACGTATCGTCCTGGGCAATCTCGAGCGGGCCGGCGCCGGCCAGTCCGGCGCAACGCTCGAACAGGGCTGCGGGATCGCCAACGCGAGCTTTGATTTCCACATTCCGCGCCATGCAGCGGTGAAATACTACGCGCGGACGTGCCGACGTCCAGATCGTTGCAGCCAGAACGGCGCCCTGCGACGACATCGGTGTGATGTTCTGCCTTCCGGTTCGTCATCGAACGGCTGGCGTGAGCGGCAACCGCGACGTCTTCTCCGGCAGGGTGACTGCGTCGGGAGCGGGATGAGCGACTCGCGCGTTGTCTACCGGGACAGGAAGCCGCCCCCGCCACGGCCCGTGGACATGGCCGGAAGCTTGCGCGACGATGTCAGAATGACCGGCACCGAATTGCGCGCATTGTGGGCACGGTGCCATGCGAACGAGGAGACGGCAGCGGCCTGGAAACGCATGGCGCTGGCTGGGTTCGATCTCATCAAGGCCCGAACCCACATCATCGATGACCGCGTGGACTTCGGGAAGGCAACTGGTGCCACCTTGGAGATCGTCGCAGCCTGCAAGAAGGTGTTCGCAGCAGCCTGCCAGGATCTCTTCAAGTTGCTGGACGAGCACGGCATCGGCCACCCCAGCGAACTGGACGCACACGATGTGTGCGGCATCTACGTAGTTCCCACGGATAACCCTTTTCCTTCGTGAACCCGCAGTCGGTCACGACAGAATCCGTCGTCTCGGCAGAAGAGAGCGAGCCGGCTGCCGCATGGTTTGCCCCCGTCGAGCCCCCACCCTGGCCTCCTACTCCACCACGCCGTCGGGCGGGGGCGGGCAGCGCAGGGTGAAGGGCGCCGAGGGCACACCGCCCACCAGCAGTTCGACGAAGGCGGCGAAGTTGGGCATGCCGATCAGCTCGCTGACCGTGACCGTCGGCTGGAATCCGACCAGGCAGCGGGCGTCCAGCGCGCCCACGCGGAACACGACCTTGGTGCCGACGTTGCCCAGCATGGCCGCGATGATGGCGTCGTCCAACTGGTCGACGAACTGGTGTGCCAGCACCAGGCCCACGCCGAACTTGCGCAGCTCGCTCAGCATGGCCCCGGTGGACGGCCCGGCGATGCGCTGGAACTCGTCGCAGTAGACGAAGAAGGGCCGGCGCTTCGCGGGCAGCAGGTCAGCGCGCGACAGGGCCGCGTTCAGCGCCGCCTGCATGAACACCGCGGAGAGCAGCGCCGCCGACATGGGGTTGACTCCGCCGCGTCCCAGGTTGCACAGCAGCACCCCGCCGCCGTCCATGATCCCGCGCAGGTCGATGGTCGAGCGCGGCCGGCCCAGGATCGCCCGCAGTACCGGGTCGGTGAAGAACTGGTTGAACTTGGACACGAAGTAGTCCATCCGCTCGCCCTTGGTGAAGTCGCTCTGCTTGCCCCAGCCGTCCTTCCACCAGCGCACCGCCTCGGGCGCGCGTTCTACAACCTCGGGCCGTTCCAGGCAGGCCTTGCGGAACTCGATGTCCAGGAACATGCGTGGCATGTCGGCCAGCGTCCCCGGATCCTCGAAGAGCACGGCCAGCGGCAGGAGCGTGTTGTTCGCGGCCTGCTCCCACATGGGGCCGGTCATTTCGTGGTGCCAGAGCGATACGATCAGTTCGACAATCTGGCCGACCCGCACGTGGGCCGTGAAGGTGTCCTTGCACTCCAGCAGGTTGAGCACGGGTTGCTCGGCATCCCGATCCGCGACGTCAACGAACATCAGATCACTGCGCCGACTGGCCGGCAGCAGGCGCAGCACGGAGCGCGCCAGCTCGCCGTGCGGATCCAGCACCGCCACGCCGTGGCCTTCTTCCAAATCCTCGAGGATGCGGTTGGCCAGCAGGGTAGTCTTGCCGGTGCCCGTCTGCCCCAGCACCCAGACGTGGCGCAGGCGATCGAGCAGCGAGAGCCGCACCGGCCGGCCGTCGATGGTGTGCCCGAGCAGCCCTCCGTCATTCGGCAGATCGACGTTGGGCAGCCGGAACGGCAAGGGCGAGCGCAGCGCCGGGACCAATGCCACCGCAGAATCGGCAGAGGGCAGCACAGAGGGCAAGGCCGTGTGCGCGACAGTCAGGACCGGACTGTTCGGCTCGCGTAGCGCGGGCGGCGCGCTCAGCACAGCAGCGGCGGGCGTGCGCCCGAACTCGGACCACACGCCGTCGCGCACGCCTAGCGCGTGCGCCAGGCCGGTGCCCATGAACACGGGGGCACGGTCCGCCGAGCCGCTCCAGGTGATGCGGCAGTCGAATGCCAGGGGCGCGCCGCCGCGCCATCCACTCACGAGCGCCGGTGACAGGCCGGCTGGCGCAGACTCGGCTGGCGACAGCGCCCACTCCAGCATCGAGGCTGTGCGCGCCGTGGCCAGCAGCGCCAGTGCGCGGGCCGGATCGGCCTCGTCCGGGCTGAACGCCTGCGTGACGCCGCGGCCGCCGGGCACGCTCACAGCGCCCGGCGCCAGGGAATCCCGGTCACTCTCCTGGTGCAGCGCCAGGCTCCAGGCCCACTCACCGAAAGGCGCCAGCGCGAAGCGTAACTCCTGCGCGCTCGCAATGGGTTCAAAGCGGTGGCGCGGGAATCCCACCAGGAGCAACGAGCGCAGCTCGTCCGGAAGGGTTTCGGGGGGCAGGTCTTCCCCGGTCTGGACCAGCAGATACACCTCCAGGTGGCCAGGCGCCCGCACCGTCGAGGCGGGGCAGACCAGCCAGCGCACGCTGACCGTCAGGCGGGCCCGGTGCACGGACGACCAGAACTCCGCCGGCGCGGCCGAGCGGAACATGGCATTCTCCGGGCGGATCCCGCACAGCCGCAGACCGAAGACCGACCCCGCGGCGGCCGGAATGATCGTTGCGTGGTTCTGTTCGCGGCCCATCACCGCGTCGTAGTGCATGCTCATTCTTTCCCTTCAACTCCGCGTGCCGATTCGATCGCCGGGGTCTCGGCTGCCGTCGAGGAATGATCCGCGTCCCCCTCGTACCCGGCCCGTCCTGCGATCAGCAACTCCTCGCCGCCAACACTCTGGCAGACGATGGTGCACGGGGTTCCGCCCTCGTCCGCCAGCGCGCGCGCCCTTTGCAGGCCCTGGACCACCGCCCAAGCCGACTGCGCCGCCAGAGTGCCGTCGAGCAGCACGTGGTTCAGCCGCTCAAGCAGCCGGTCGCGCCGTCGCTGCCAGGACACTATCTGCTCGCTCGCCGGGAGTTCCGTCTGCCCATTCTGGCTCTCGGGCGAGAGGTCCAGGCATTCAGCGGCTACGGTCTCACGGGCGAGAGCGGTCTTCTGGGCCATCAGAACCTCCTTGCTGATCCATTGACTGGTGCGCACGACGGTTGCTGACACTTTCCGCGGTGACCTGACGGACAGTCATCGTACCCATCGAGACCATGGACGCTTTCTCCTGGCGCAAGCTGACACCCTGTCAGCTTCGGCGGTGCAAGCGCGTCCCAGGGGATATGATGACGACGATCATCGACTTCATCCAAAAGCAGGGCGCCCTGAACACGGCCGTGCTGGCGCTGTTCGCCGCCTTCGTTGCCTGGAGAATGCTGAAGCGGGCGATCAAGGTCGCGGCGATACTGTGCATGGTGCTGGCGGGCTACGTCGGCTACCTGTACTTCGCGGGCCGGCCGATCCCCCTGGCGCATGAACTGGTGGCTCAGGGCCAGACTGCCGTGCGCCAGGCCGACGAGACGGTCGGCAAGCCCATCAGGCGGATCGAGCACAAGGGCGCGAAAATCCTGGTGGACAACGGGGACAGAGTTCTCGACGATCTTCGTGTCCGGCAGACAAGCCGGGCGGCCAGGAAACAAGAGACGCCCTGAGTTACATGAGTCGCGGCGCGAACATCCGCCGGTTGGCCTGGGCCACGGACATCCACCTCAACTTCCTGCGCGGCGATCCGGGGCCATTCTGCGAGCAGCTCGCCAGCGCGGCGCCCGACGGGCTGGTGATCACCGGCGACATCTCGGAGGCCGACACGCTCGATGGCGATCTCGCGCTGCTAGACAGCCGGCTGTGGTGCCCGACGTGGCTGGTCCTTGGCAACCACGACTTCTACAACGGCAGCATCCGGCAGGTGCGCAAGGCCGTGGCCGCCCTGTGCCGGCGCAGCCGATGGCTGCACTACCTTCCCGACGCCGACGTCGTGACGCTAGCCGCAAACACCGCACTGGTCGGCCACGACGGTTGGGCAGACGGCCGGCTTGGCGACTACGCCGGGTCGGACGTGATGCTCAACGACTACCTGATGATCGAGGAACTCGCCGGCCTCGACGCCCAGGCGCGGCTGGCACGGATGAATGCGCTGGGGGACGAGGCGGCCGCGCACTTCCGGCACTGCCTGCCCGCCGCCCTGCAGCGCCACCGCCGGATCATTGTCGCCACCCACGTGCCCCCGTTTCGCGAGGCCTGCTGGCACGATGGCCGGATTACCGGCGACAACTTCCTGCCCCACTTCACCTGCGCCGCCGTGGGCGAGACGCTGACCACGTTCATGCGCCGGTTCCCCGACCACAAGACGCTGGTCCTGTGCGGCCACACCCACAGCCCCGGCACCGCGCGCATCCTGCCCAACCTGTTGGTCAGAACCGGCGGCGCCGCCTACGGCCGGCCGGGCGTGGTCGACGTCATCGATACGGGTTCCGTGGGCGCAGATCGAAGCCCAGCGGGTTCCTGAGCGCGCGTTCCGCTGCCAGTTGTCAGATTCGCGTCCGTCTTCGCGTCGTGGAAGCCATGAAGGAGGTCGCGACAATGCTCGGCTAGCCAAACCGGCTTCCCGACTCAGCCTCGGGGCTGGCCCGGCCTGGCAACAGAACTGGGCACTCGGAGCACGAACCCGAAGCCGCTCCCCCCGCGGCTGTCAGCTTCGCCGGCGAGTTGCCGTCCCAGAGTACGAGCGGCGATCGCGTAGCCGGGTCGACAAGGAGACCAACATGAGCAACGAGTACGAAACCAGCGTCCAGCAGCGGCTGTTCGAGAATCGCATCATCTACCTCAGCGGCGAGGTGAAGAACGAATACGCCGACTACGTGGTCAGCCGCCTGCTCACCCTGGACAGCATCGACCACCAAGCCGAGATCAAGCTGTACCTCAGCAGCTACGGCGGCGGCGTGTACCCGGGCCTGGCCATCTACGACGCCATGCAGATCGTGGAGGCGCCGGTCGCCACCTTCTGCCTCGGCCCCGCCTTCAGCATGGCCGCCTGGCTGCTGGCCGCAGGCGAGCCCGGCCGCCGCTGCGCCACCCCCAACTCGCGCATCATGCTGCACCAGGTTTCCGGCGGCATGATGGGCACCAGCGCGGACGTGCGCGTGGCCGCCCAGAACATGCTGAACAACGACCGCCTCATGACCGAACTCCTGGCCCGCCACTGCCACCGCACGGTCGAGGAGGTCACCCAGGTCATCCAGCGCGACCTGTGGATGACCCCCGAGGAGGCCAGGGACTTCGGCGTGATCGACTCCATCGCCGAGTTCAGCCCGCGCAAGCGCGCCTTCGCGGTCGCGGGTGGGGGCTAGCAGGGCTATCCCGACTCAATTTCGGGGCTTGCTCGGCCTGTCCAAATGTCAGAGGCTCGCGTTCTCTGGCGTCCAGGCTATCCATGGAGACATTGAGCGGAGTCAAATGGTTCACTGGCAAGAACCACGCCGCGGCTGGCAAGCCGTACGAAGATCGCACTGCGATGTTGACCAACCGGGCAGCGCTGGTGGCCAGGGCGGGACGGGGACATCTCTTCGCGGTTATGGACGGTGTAGGTGACGCTCCCCGCGGCATGAACGCTGCACAGTGCCTGGCCGACTGGCTGAAGGACTTCTACCGCAAGCC
This sequence comes from Myxococcales bacterium, assembly GCA_003153015.1. Classification (GTDB taxonomy): domain Bacteria; phylum Myxococcota_A; class Polyangia; order Fen-1088; family Fen-1088; genus Fen-1137. Next base: position 44,023 of record PMBS01000063.1, on the reverse strand, counting down.
GGGCGACCACCCCGCCACGGCTCAGGGATTGCGCCAGCTGATCATGGACTGCAACAACGAGATCAACGGCTGGGGAATGATCGAGGGCACGAACCGACCACTGGGCGCGGCGGCATTCACCGTCGCCTGGTTCTCCCCAGAGGAGTTGGTGCACATCTTTCACGCAGGCGACACAGTGGGCATGCGCTTCGACGACAAGGAGATCACGCGCTTGACCCCGCAGGACGTGGCCGGGCGAGGCATCGTCAACTACCTCGGCTGCGGCGAGGACATGGCGATACATCACATCCCGGTCAAGCTGGCAGTGGGCGAAAGCATCGTGCTGGTCAGCGACGGCATTATCCCCAAAGCCATGAGGACCCACGACGTACGCGACGTGCTGCTAGACGAAGAGGCGGTCGATCCCGAGGCCGCCGCTCGGCTGCTGGCCGAGCGAGCGCGGGCGCGCGGCTCGCTGGACGACATCACGGCCATGGTCATCGAACTTGAAGCTTGGGACGAATGATGCCGGCGCCAGCCGTGAGCAATTCTATCCCCGCGCTGGCCAGTCGCGATCTGCACCGTGTGCAGATGGACCTGGACTTCGGGCCCGGGGCGCATCGCGCCTGGAGCACGCCCCTGTCGTCGCGGTCACGGCTGGTGTGCAGGTTCGCCCTGACGCGTTCAGGGGCGCGCGTCCAGGTGTGCGGCCCGCCGGGATGGTTCTCCGGCGAGGCAGCCGATGGCGGCCTGTGGGGCTTGGAGGTCCGCATGCAGCGACCGGCCGGCATTGCGGGACAACCGACGTATGGGGCGGATCTGTCGACCGATTCGGGAGCCTCGACCTGGAGCCGCTGTTTCTTCTCGGGCCGGCTGGACAACCTGTGCCTTCGGGCGCGCAGCACGCGCGAGGATCGCGCCCGCGTCTCGCGCGACCTGGAACTCATACACGAGCACCTTCTGGCGCAGTTGGACCCGCTTGGCCGGCAGATTGCCGCCCGGTTTCCCTTCGGGCACGGTCTGCGCTGGCTTGTCTACGAAAACGTGGTCAACGACAGTGCGAAACGTGTGGCGCAGGCTGCCCATACGTGCCCGGGCGTCCTGATCGTGGCGAGCCACCTGCCCAACGCAGGCGACGAGTCGGCTAGCCGACGGATCGTCTCGCAGCTTCGCGAGGGCATGGCCCTCAAGCGGGTTCTCACCACGGCGGTCGATGCGTGGCTGGCCTCGTTGCCCGAGGAGACAGGGCAAATCTGCACCCAGGGCAAGGCAGCCCAGCGCCTGCGAATCCGTCGTGCGGGACCGCTCGTGCCCGCACAGCTCTTGCGGACGCCCCACCCCGGGACGATCATCGCGGAGGACATCCCAGAAGCATTTGGAGAGAACCTCACCTGGTTCGAAGTCATGCCAGCCGCGGGCCAGGCGGCCAGAGACACCAGGCTGAACGCGGCGCAAAGGACCGGCCTGTCCCAGTTCGCGTCTGGCCACGCATGCGCCATCGCGAGGCTCTGCCGCCGCGACGGCAACACTGAAACCGACCAGCTCGGTGCCAAGCTATCCGATCTGGTCGACTACCTGGCTGCGACAGGCCGCGTGCCCGCGCGCAGGACAGATCCGGCCGGATTGTTCGCCGAGAGCGAGAGGTGGCACCGAACGAGCTGGCGGGGCGCGAATGCCTCGCGTATGCCGGCCGCGACGCCTCTTGCAACTGAAGCGGTCCAAGGCTGCGAGGACTGGCGTCAAGGAGACAACCGGGTCCGACTGCTTGCGACCGCAGGGGATCTGGCCAACGAGTCCTGGCGCATGCGTAATTGCGTGGGCACCTATGTGGACGCCGGCCTTCAGGGCAGTTCACTGTTCTTTCACGGCGATCTCGCCAGAGCGCCGGTGACGATCCAGCTCTGCCCATCTGGCGACGGCATGGTCATGGCACAGGCAACCGGCGTGGCCAACCGAGTCCTGACGCTCGACGAGTCCGATGTCCTGGGCGCGTGGCTGGCTGACCTGAACGAAGTGCTCGAATGCCGCAGCAGCGGCCGCCGCCCCAGACTGCGCGGGCGCTTCGTGAGGCATCAGAACCGTTTCTTTGTGTAGGATGTGGCAAGAGATCTCGGCCCCAGAATGGTCACGTCGAATGACGCCGATTCCGAAACCGCGCCGGCTGACTTTCCCCAGGGAGCCGCCCAGGGTACAGGCGTACGCAAACCTGTATCGCTTCGGAAAAACCGCGGGGGCCGCGCCGCTGCTGGTCTACATCGGCGGCGCAACCAATCGACAGACCTACCTCGCGCAATACGGGACGGAACCTACCCCCATCGTGAACGAACTGGCCCGTGCGCTGGAACTGCAGCCGTTGCCCAGCCTGGACGCCCTCATATGTCCGTGCCCGATTGACAGCGGGGGCGAGGGACACGAGTACTTCGTCGATCACTTCGACGGCGAGCTTTGCACTGAACTGGGCGCACCGCCGGCCGCGTTGGCCTGCGTGGGCTACTCGGCCGGGGCCGGCTACGCGACCCACCTGGCCATTGTGGCCGAGGCGCGTGCACTGGCCGTTTTCGGGTCGGCGGGAGTCCACCAGGCAGCGGCCGACAACCGCACGTTGTTGGAGCGGCTCAGGGGCGCAGGTGCACGGCCCACCGAGATCGCCATCTTTCGCAACGATTCGGACAGCGTCGTGGCACCGCCCCAGACGGTGGCCACTCAGCTCCGCCCGCTGCACGCCCGCGCGATGGCGATGCGTCCCGGCCAGCACAAGTTCGCCGACTACGCCGCCAATGACACCGTTCGCAACGCGTTCCGGTTCGTGATCGAGCGCCTGAGTGCCGAGTAACTGCACCGAGGGTGCCTTGCCTGCGTCAGAAGCTTTCAGTTGAACACGCTTGGCCGGCGGCTGACGCTATCCTCCTTCCGTGCGTAGCTGTGCGCGACATCAAGCATCATCCGGATGAGCGCCCGATTGGAATTGAGCAGGTTCTTGTAGGTCGCCATGGCCTCCATGATTCTGTCTGTCCAGGTGAGGATGCATTCGAGGGAACCGACGATCGCGGCCAACATCGCCGTGGCACTGAGGGCCAGCCACAGGTTGTGCTGGGCGCCCCAAACGATCAGCGTCGGCATAGTGGCCAGGCACACGAACTGGAACCAGCGCAGCCTGGACCGCAGCTTCCGGGAAGTCATGACCGCCTCCCGGTGAAGTGCGGCTCGGAACGGATGCAGGCGGCAGACATCATGTGAACCTCCGTGGTTTCCTTCTATCGTTGGGACGCTGCCCCGCGGGCTTCCCTGACACCCGCGAGAGCCGCCGGTACAGGCGGCCCCGTCGACAGCCGCTGTCACAAGGCGCTTCATTGTCGCGAGGTGCGACCAGTTCCGAATTGCCATCGAGCGACTGGGCGAACAATCGTCGAGGCAGCCGGATGTCAGGAAAAACGGCGCGAAGGCGTCCTTTGGTGCGAAGGAGAATCATGAACCAGACCCTCCAACATCACTGGAAGGAAGCCGTTTCTCGGACCCTGGCCGGCCGAGCCGGCGCACGCGATTTTCTGTCCCGGGCTGACGAACGGGCTCTGGCCGATCAGGCTGGCGGCTACTACCGGGACTCCGCTGACATGTGCGAAAGGATGGAGCAGGTCGCCCGCCAAGGCTACGACGCCGCCATCGCGGCGCTGACCGCCTTCGTGCTACCAGAGGACTGCCAGGATATCGAGACGGCGGGGCAAGCGGTGATCGCCCATCTGAAGGCGCTACCCGCGAGCCGTAGCCACTTCGAATCCCTGGGCGTCTCGCGCGCCATCGCGGATCTCCGGCAGGCGGTCGCTCTGCAAAGCGGGAAGATCAGACTCGAGGCAGGGAAGCACACCGGGCCGTAGCAGTGCCGACCCGCAGGACTCGTCCTTCGTGCTGCTCACCTGGGCGCGTCTACACTTTTCCGTGCTCCGCAGGTCGCCGCCATCTTCTCCAGCCAACCCGACTCTGGTCCTTCTCGATTTCTTCTTGGCACCGGATAGGCGCGAGTGAGCGGCGGCGGCCTCAAGTCTCGCGCCTTTTCTCTCCGCCGGCGGCGCCCAGCAGGCGAGACGCCGCGGTGGGGATCGCATCAGTTAGGAAGGAGCGGTTGGCGCGTGCACGCGCGAGCAGATCCTCCAGAGTCGCCGCCAGGGTCTCCGCGGACAGGCTCGTGCCGCCAACCCCCACTTTCGGCGAGGCGGTGCAGTCCCAACCCGCCTCGGCCTGCGATGACAACGCCAAATGACTCAGTTGCCAGCCGAGCGTACCGACGTCGGATCCCTGGGTCAATCGTCGCAACGAGTGGGAGACATTCTCGAACAGATTTCGAGCTTCGGAGCGGCGGGAGAGCGCCTGTCGAAGTTCTTCACCATGGACCAGCGGGCTCTCTGCCAACACCGAGAGAGCCCCTCCCAGATAGCCTTCGAGTAGCGCAGCCGGGCTGTCCTGGGCGGGCACAGCGTGGCGGAACCAGGGGAGAATGGCCTCCTGGCGTGGGGAGAGATGGCACCACTCGCCCCAGTCCATCTCTGCGAGTGCGGCGCCAAGGACCGAGAGCCCACCTCGAGCGGTCGAGCCCCCCATTCCGCGCGACCACCAGACGGCAAGGTACTGCGTGGCCTGCCGGGCTTGGTCATCGCCAAGCGACAAGAGGCGCTGGCGCAGACGATGAAGGAACTCGGGCGCGGCGGCGCAATTCCAGGCCACGGCAGCAAGATCTTCAGGCAGTCTCTGTCCTTGCAACGCCTGATCGACAAACACATCTGCGGCCGCAAGGCAGAGGCGTCCCCTCGCATCAAGCGGCTTGTCCTCTCCAGCGAGGATCACCGCCGCCGCAGCAGGAGCCTCTTGGGCGTCGAAGTCTCGCTGTCGGCCCAGCCACCACCTCTGGAAGAGGCGGCCCGTCGCGTCCAATGCGGGCCCCGGCCGACCGCGGTTTCTCCCGATCACGATCGCCGGCTTGCGCACCGGGGCCGACGAAGGGGCCAACCCCACCGCGAGAGCCACCGAGGTGCGCAGTGCTTCGGGAATGAGGGCGCGCAGCCGCAGCGCCTCGCGAAGGTCCGTCTCGGTGTCGTGCGAAGAAGCGCGCTCCGCCACGCCGCCGCAGACCAACCGCGCGAAGGCCTCGTCGTCGCCAGCCACCATGAACGGCGCCTGCAATGGCCTGCCCTTCCCGTCTTGTTTCGCGGGTAGATTGTCCTTGTGAGCAACCACGGTTCCAGGAATCGGCGTGCTCTCCACCGCAGCGGTGCGTACGATCTCCTCGCTTGTGCCCGCAGGTCTTGCGGAGTTCGCCGGGACTTGCGACGGGCTTCCCGGAGCCTCGATGGGGAGGTTGGTCTCCGGTTGGGACTCGGGAAAGGCCGGCTCAACCGAAACCGTGGCCGAGGCTGGCTCGCGCTCTGGTATCGGTGCGTCGGTGGGAGACGGCTCCGCCGCGGCGTCCACGGGCGATTCCGGTTCCTGCGGTAGCTCGAATCGGCTGCGGGCCAGCAGGTCCTCAACGGGGATGGGGGTCGCGGATGACCACTTCGCGGCCGCGACCACTCGCTCCACGTGCGAGCGGCCACCGCCGATCGGCCACACGACCCGCTGGCGGGCGGCGAACAGCACCCCATCGGTATCCGGCCGACCGAGGCAGCCGACTAGGACGCCTAGCGCATCTGCCGAGAACGTCCACAAGCCTAGTTCGTTGAGAATGCGGCCGATTACGGCCTCCCCGCCCGAGGAACGTTCGAGCATGGTGTAGCCCTGCGCGCCGTAGCCGGTGACGAATCGATGGATGGTGTCGCTCACTGAAGCCTCTTCTCCAGAGCCTCAATCATCACCCCCACGTCTCCCCCGGATTCGGAAGTGCGCAGGTCGGCGAAGAGCTTCTCGAGCGCTTCCTTCGAGGGTTTTTCTGGGCTGCGCAATGCGACGATGAGCCTCTCCGTGGCGTCACGTTCGCCGGGGGTCAGCAGGGGCGCGTACACGACCAAGAGCGCCTCTGCGGCGTCGATCTCCTCCTTCTGCAGGAGCCTGTAGAACGCCCGCCGCGCGCAGGCGGTGGCCGCGGAGCGATCCCGCTGGGCGATCTGGTCGAGAAGGGCAAGCACATCCTCGCCCCTGTCGGCGTCTAGCTGGCAACGCATCTGATCGGCGGGTTCGCGCCCCTGCGACTGCGCCGCCAGCCGCCCCAGCTCCTGCAGCAGTGAGCTGCGGGCGGCTTCCGGCGAGGACCGGCGCTTGCCCCGGTAAAGCGTCCATTGCACCTGGGCCGAGCAACTGGCCCACTCGAGATCCTTCAACCGTTTCGAGAAATCGAGCAGGATCCGGGCGAACTTGGCGAGCGCCATCTCGCGATCAGAAGGGCTGATCGGCGAGAGGGGAAAGCCCGCAGTCGCGGGGTCCTGGGTCAAGCCGCAGGCAATGCGAGCAGCGCGGGACATGGGGAACCAGGGCAAGCGACCATAGCCCCGACGACCGGCTTTGCCGCTCATTACCTTTCCGTCTGCGGTATTGCGCCAGGGCTGGCGCAATACCGCGGCCAAAGAATCAGCTTCGGTCTGGCCAAGGGCGCGCGCAGCGTTCACCGCGGCGCCGGGGGACGATTCGGGACCGAGCAGTTTGAGCAACTCACGATGCGCGGCTTCGATGCCGTCGGCCTTGGCCAGATGCGCTGAGAAGTCCGCCGGGGTGGCTGCGATGGCGGCGAGGTTGGCCTGCACGAACCCGTCGGGTGGGGGCGCATGGAGAAGCAGGCTTTCGAGCCCCGCGGGACCGTCGCAGGCCTGCTTTGGTCCAGGTGCATCGGGCACCGAACGCGGCAGCGTACTGACGCCCTCGAACGGCGGTGCGTCGACCAGCAGGCGCGTGCGAAGCGTCTCAGGCAGCCGTTGGATGACGAGCGAACAGGCTCCAGAAGAGTCGGCCTGATTCGTTCGGGAGCCCTTCACGGACTTGGTTCCGTGCTCGGGCGCCGCGCTCCCGGTGACCGGCTCCCAATTTCCTGTCCGCCGTGCTTCGCCCCATGCCTCCAGGCAGGCGTGGACTGCCGCTGCCTCATAGACGACAACCCGCACCTCCTGGCTGGCGCCATCGGGCAGAGAGGCGGGAACGGGATCAGTGGAACGGGACGCCAGGCGCGCGTCCAGCCAATTCAGGTAGGCTTGCTCCGAGGCGGTCATCGCCGGGGCAAGCGGCTGCGGGTCGGGAAGTGCACCCAGCCTCGCCCCGGCCTGCAAGGCCTTCTGAGCGCGCGCCGGGCATAGGTCCGCCGGGTGGACCAGGCTGCGCAGCAGCTCAAAGTGATAGAGGCCGGTCGTGGCTTGTGCAGACAAACCGGGCGCTCCCCAGCACTCTCTCCAGAAGGGCTCGATCCAATCGAGGCGCTGGGCCAGGGGCGTCTGCGCGGACAACTTGCCAAGCAGCCGTGGCAAGCAGTTGCAATCCTCAGGACCTGGCTTCTCGCGTGCGCTCAGGCAAGAATGATCGGCGAGGAAACTTGGCAGCCTACTGGGGTCCGAATACGCAGTCACCACAAGCCATATGATGGTTGCCAGGACGCCAGCGATGAGCAGGATCGCAGCTGCGGCAATCTTCCGCCAACGCTTATGCCTAGTCGCGACTCTATCGGCTTCGTTGAGTTCCTGCCGCCTTTGCTCGCCGTACCAGCGGTCCACAAAATAGAGCAGGGCGAGCGATCGGTGCGTGGTTGGAAACTCGTGGTAGGTGTGGTGCCCTGCAAGCAGCGCGATGTAGTCTCCATCAGAAATCCTTCTCACCGGGCCCACAAGGTCGCCGTAGATCCTTTCGCACAAGTCGCGAATCCTCCTGAAGCGACGTTTGCGATCGCCCAGCACATCCGGGTCGGCGTTGCAGAGGGTTGGAAGAGCGACGTGTACCGGCCAGATCCCCTCCAACTCCGCCCCGTATTCCTCCACGAACCCTTCGGGGAAGCCAACCAGATCAGCGAAATTGAACTGCACCACCCAGTCCAGATGCCGGCCGTGGACGTCCATACTCCTCCGGGCGAGAGCTACTGTGTCTACCAGCCGGGTCACAAGGTCGCGGCGGTCTCTGGGCCTGGCCTCGGCCTCGGTCGTGGTCTTGATGACCTGGTTGAACGCCGTCTCGTCGTCCACTCCTCCCTTTTTCTCGCCTTCCTCCCTCTTTTTCGGTGGCTCCATACAGATGAGCACGCCTCGTACACGCGGCAGGAGTTTCTCGACATCCCCGCGCCACATTCCAATGCTCTCCAGAGCGATCTCTTGGGGCGCACGGCTCACGATCTCGCCTGGGACATCAACCACTCCGATCCAGTGGGGGCCGACCCGCACACAGTATTCCGTGACGTCGTAACTGGCTTGGTCGATGTGCGGTCGCTGGAGCTGCGTGACGCTGACCTCGCCTCCTTCCGGACGAGAAACCTTGTAGACCGCCAACCCATTGATCCAGTGGTTGAGCGTTGCTGTCTTGCCAGTTGCGCGATGAGACAGAATGAGTACCACAGGAGACTGGTCGATCTCTTCGCGGCTGGGCGGTACGAGAATCTCAGGCATTGCGGATGACTCCTCAGATCCGCTTGGTCAATGAGGGAAGGGATTGAACCCTGTCACCCGCACGCTCGCGAGCCCCCCGATCCACTCCCTGCGCGGCAGCCCCTCGATCTCATCGGCGCGGATTCGGCCAGTCAAGAAATGCAGTTTCTGGTTCGCCGAGCCGCGCAGTGGCAGCTCGGTGCTTTGCTCCGCGAGGTAAGGACCGTCCACGAGTAGATCCGTCTCCCCGAGAAGATCCTTGGCCCCGGGAATCTCGCCACGCGCGAGTTCATCGCAGGTGTGGCCACTGAAGGCCACCACGTCGCCACCCTTCTCGCGTACCCGATGTGCAAGGCAAGCGAGCGGCTTGGCTTGCGCAAATGGCTCCCCGCCGCTCAGGGTGATCCCGCGCAGATCGGGCCACGCCTCCAGCCAGCCTGCGATCTCCTCCCAGTCGACGAACCGGCGCGGCTCCGGATCCCACAGGTGCGCATTGATGCAGCCCGGGCAGTGTCGCGCGCAGCCGCGCACCCATACCACCGCGCGAGGCCCCGGCCCGTTTGCCCACGAGGGCGCGTCGAGCGCGCCCAGGTTGAGTTGCGGGGCGCTCATTCCAGTGGCTCCTCCTCTCGCTTGCGCGGCGCCTTCGTTTCCACTTTTCCTCCCTGCTCCTCGCCTCTGGCGGTGCGCACGGTTACCGGGCAACCGGCCTGGCGCATCCAGTCGGCCATAGGACCCAACGTTTCCCGCTCGCAGTCGGACACGCGCCAGTTGTGCGGCCCCTCGAAGCGCGTGTGCCACCCACGGGTGGCCTGTGCCAGCCAGCTCCCGGTGGGCTCGCTTGCCCGTCCGACCAGTTGGCCATCGCGGGTCATGTCCAAAATCCAGGTCGTTCCTGCGGGATCCAGGTGGACCGGGCCCACTTCGAGACCTGATGCGCGCGCTGCCTGCGCGAGAAGATCGAGCCGGCACTGGGCTCGCGTCTCGAGAAACGCTTCAATCTCCGATAGGCGATCAGAAAACGCGGGTTCCCAGATGCCGCGCCCAAGCTGGTCGGCCATTTCGGCCACTTCTCGGGCGAAGCCCGAACGCCAGGTTTCCAGTTCGCTCTCCACGGTGGGTCCGGTGAGCGAGGCCACGAAGGCATGCGCCTGGCGTCGGTGCAGATCGAGCTTGGCGCGCAGCTCGGGGGCGTGGTTCTCGAGCGTCGTCAGTGCCGCGCGCAGAACCTCAAACGGGTCGGGCGGGGGCTGTTTGAGCGTCTCTTCCAGATCGAGGCGCGCTTGGCCGGAGGCAGGAGAAAGCTCGACACGGACGCCGTCGCATGCCTGCAGCAGCTCGCGCGTTCCATCAATCCTCCTGAACAGGTCGCGCATCGCACCCACCATGGCAGGGCTGCCCAGATGCTTGGCCGCACGCTGTAGCTCCGTGCCGCTCGCGCTGGCGGCGAGAGCGCTGCCGATGGTCGCTGCGACCTCCGCTCCTGCTGCCTGCGCTGCCTTCACGGCCACAGTCGCAGCACGGGCGGCCTGCTGCGCAACACCTGCCCGCTCGGCGAGATTGACGAGGGTCTCGGTTGCCGCCTGCGCGGCCGCCTCCTGCAGCGCCACCAGCGCGCCCTGCAAGCCGACGAGAGGTGCGCCCGCCTCCCGCGCACAAACCTCTGCCTCCTGGCGCGCCGCCTGGATTCTCCGCTCGAAATCGGCTGCTGCGGCCGCGTGTTTGCGACGCGCAAGCTCGGCCGCTTCCCGCGCACGCCGCTCGCGCTCCTCGGCCTCGGCCCGGAGCCGGCGCTGACGTTCCTCCTCCTGGCGCCGGACTTCTTCCAGGCGCAGCCGCTCGCGCTCCTCCCGCCTGCGCTGTGCGGCCGAGACCGCGGGACCCAAGTAGCTACCGGTGTCGAAGTAGACTTCGTTATTTCCGCTCATGAAAGCATCCCCTGTTCGTCCGCGGTATAGCTCGCGCGCATGGCTCCTCCCGCCGCGCACATCGCCTCGTAGGCCTCCTTCAGCCGCTTGCCTTCTTCGCTGCATGACATGGGCTGCACGGTGTCGATGACTGCATCGACGTGGCGGGGCTCAAGGGCGCACCCGTTTCCCGCAGCGTAGGCGGCTTCGACGAGGATCTGCCGCAACTCGGCGCCGCTGTAGGCCGCGCTTCGCGAGCGCACAAGTGCGAGCAGCCGCGTTTCGACGTCTGGATTCACGGTGAGGCCGAGTTGCTTGACCACCGCCTGCAGGATCTCCGGACGCTCGTGTTCCTCGGGTAGCGGTACCACGAAGCGGGCGTCGAAGCGGCCGGCACGCGTCAGCTCGGGCGGAATGTTCGATCGGTTGTGCATGTCTACTATTCGGTTGCAGGTTGCGACGATGAAGATGGGTTCGCGGTGATCGGCGAGCCAGGTGAGGAGCTGTCCCACTAGCCGTGTGGTCACGCCCGAGGACTCGCTGCCGGTCCCGGCGATAGCTTTCTCGATCTCGTCGATGAAGAGCACGCACGGGGAGGTGGCTTCCAGCGTGCGCAGCGCTAGCCGCATACGGGCCTCTGAGGCGCCCACCCAGCGGTCCTGTAGTCGGCCCACGTCCATGGTCACCAGCGGCACGCGCAACGTCTGGGCGATCCACTTGGCGGCCAGCGACTTGCCACACCCGGGAAAGCCGAGCAGCAGCACGCCGCGCGGTCGCAGCGAATCGTTCTTCGGCTGCACGAAAAAGTCGCAGCGCCGCTCGAACCACTGTCGGAAGCGCCCATAGCCCCCTAGCTTGACACCGGTAGGCGGGCGCTGTGATTCAAGCACACCGGTGCGGCGCACCTCGTCCTCCTTGGTGTGGTCGATGAGGCGCCAGACTTGCTCGCTGCCAGGCTCCAACAGCGCCAAGCGGCGCATCAGCGGCGAGAGCGCGGCGTCGCTGATTCCCACCGCGCGCTCGGCGAAATTCCGCGGTGCAACCCCGTGCCGCTCGAGGGTGGAGCTGCCGGCTACCCACGGATGCCTGGCCAGTTCCTCGCGCGACATCAGGGGCAGGGGGAGGGCGGCACAGTAGCCAGCAAGCGCGGAGGGGATGCTCCAGCCGACGCCGCTGAAGACTAGCGTTTGGCGCTGCTTCATGTCCGCAGCCCAGGGCTCCCAGAGGCCGTGCAGGTCCTTGAGCAAACGGACGTTGCGCGGCTCTGAGAGGGAGTCCTGCTGGCGCTCGGAGACGGCGTCGGTGGCGTGGACGACCAGATGCTCAGGCAGGCGCTCGGCGTGCGTGAGATTCACAAGCCCAGCGACGAGTGCCTCGAAGTTCTCGATCGATACGTCGCCCACCTGCACTGGTTCATGCTCCCATTGGTCTCCCTTGTGAACCCTGCGTCGCAGGCCCGTAGTCGGGCTCCAGACCCACAGCTCGGACCCAGCTTCGGTTGCGGATGTGCTGAGGTAATCGAGGAGGCGATTATCCTCGGTCGTTTCGCAGAAAACCAGGGGTGAGCCGATGCTCAAGTGCTCTTGAAGGCCACGGGTGAAGTCGCTCATGGGTCACACAGGGCGGTGTTTGCTGCGATCGCGTTGGCGAAGTGTCTTTTCTGGCTCGCGCGCGGCAGGGGTTAGGGGCGGCGCGGGGGGCAATCCTGGGCCGGGGACGGCGCGGATCGTACCGCCGTCCTGGGGAGCATGGGGCCCGTCGGGGGCGTGTGGCGCAAAGTGGGGTTCGCGCTCGAGGCACGGCCCGCCGGAGCTGGGCGAGCGGCCCGCGGACAGAGGGACTGGAGGGAGGCCCTCGCCGGGTTGGGTCGCCACCGCAGGGCCAAGCCGGTGCGCAGGCGGGGGCGCCGCGCGCTTGATCTCCAGCGGCGTGGTCGTATCGTCCGCAACGAGCTGGTAGCGGTTTTCGCAATGCCAGGCCGTGATGGCTTTGCTGAGGTACTCGTGCTCGTAGGGTTCCATCTCGGGACACGCTTTGAGAATTGCCGTGAAGATGCCGCGCCCAACCTCGTCGACTTTCATCCTTACAGCATAGGGAAAGGTAACACTGACCTCCCTGGCGAGCCCTTGGCCGTGGGGCAGGATGCGGACCTTCAGGTATCGCTTGAGTGGCTTTTCGTCGGCTGCAGAACTGCCCATTGCGTGACTCCTGGCTGCTCGGTGGTCCCCTGTGGTTGGGCTTGATTCGGTTCCGCGGACAGGTCTTCTACGTTGTTCCATCGTTCCCGTTGATGCTCGTGTGAAGGTTCTCACGGATGCAAGCGAAAGTCACCGCTGGGGTCCCTCGCGCTGCCAGGGTCCCAGCCCAATGCACCTGACGTGGGCGTGAATCATTGATCTGCTGACGGGTCGGTCAGAGGAAATCTGACAAGGCGCCTGCCGGCCGAGCTGTAGCCATCACGAGTCCGTGAGTGTCTCGCAAAACATGGCAAACCTCCGGCAGGCGGTCGCTCTACGGTGCGGATATATCTGACTCGCGGCGGACACATGCACGAAGCCACTGATCGGGTCCGCGCACCGATGACTCGGCTGTTGTTCTCCTCTGCCGACGCCGCCTAGCGATGCACATATCCCTTCTTGCAGACGCACTGTTTTCCCTCGGTGGCGTGCTCTGAGCACCACCAACGTCCGCAAGCGCTGCATTGATAGAAGACCTTCCCACCCTGGTCCGTATTCTTGCAGTTAGATGCCGAACACTTCACGGTTGCCATGTTTCCGATCCTTTCCCTTCTGACCGTCAACACCGCGGTGGACAATCACAGTGCCCACGAACGCTGTCAAGCCTGGGCGGGTTCGTGTGCAAGAAATCGTCTTCCCTCCAATCGGGGTGACTCCTGGGACGCGTGCCCTGCCGTCGCTCTGACAGCGGCTTCTAGTTCGAGATCTGCTGCCGGACGGCGTATGCAATTAGCGAATAGACGGTACAGGCGTTGGTGCGTGCCAATGTGCTGCTCCCTGCGACCTTCAACTGGAACAACACCCACATGAAGCCACGATTCAGGAATCTATGATTGGGGATCCAATACCCAGACTCGGTGTGTCTGATCTGCATGCCAACAAGTTCTGGGCTTCTGCTGGCAGCGACCATGGGATCGCCGCCCAGCGGGTAGTTTGCGATGTCGCGCACCATCTGCTCCTGGTCGAGTCCACGACCAAGCTGCGCCACAATCCCCTCGACCGTCTCTCTCAGCGCCGCAACCTCGCGAGCGCCGAGTTCGACCAGCGCGCGGCTCGCCGCGATGGCGACCAGGTTCTCGATGTTCAGGTGGGTGTTCTTCATCGCGTCCCGATCACAAGGACGGTCGCGGTGGACCAGATCTGACAGGGGCTCACCGGCAACCGGCCGCGATCACACGTCGTCGTCGGCCAGGCCGGCGACCCAGGCAATCAGGCGTTCCCTGGTCAGTTCCGAGTAAGGGATGCAGTCCACCGGGAAGCCCGCCCGATCCAATGCTGCCTCCATGCTGGCGGCTCCGGCGGGGTTCATCGAATGAATCAGCACCGACGGCTTACGCAGTCCCTGGCTCGCCACCAGGGTCTGGACGACGTTGCGGCCGCTGATGCCCAGATCGCTCTCGGTGCGCGTGCTCTCCGTCAGATCGTGGTCCAGCATGATCCCGTCGTACACGTTGCGGTCGCGCTGAAGGATCCCGAGCGCCTGCCCACCGCTGGCCGCGTGGACCAAGTGGACCTTCGCCGAGTCCAGCATGGCAGAGAACCGGTGGACGCGTCGGTCGTTGTCCTCGACGATCAGGATCTTCAGCTTCTTGGGCATCTTCGAATCTTGTGGAGGTTGCGCGATGTCTTGTCCATCTCTTCCTGCTGCCATCCCCATGGACGTCTGCCGAGCGATCTTTCTGACATCCCGTTCACGATGGGCCCGCCGTCGGCCGCAAATCCTCAGCGGATCCTTCGCCGCAGACCACATCACCCCGCCGCCCACCTGGTTTCCCAGAACAGTGACCTGCGTTCTAGACGGCACGCTTCAATGATCAAGACCACGTGCTTCATGAATTCGTCAAGCGGCTGCCACTTCACAGAATACCTTGCCATCAGGATGCTACGGCACGCTTTGAACGCCGCTAACGCTGTCGAGCCACAGCTCCGGTCTTCCTCCCAGGCGGATCGTGCTACGGCCACAGCCCGTTCCAGACTCCTGCAATCCAACAGACCGTCAATTCGCAGGACAGCCCGGGACAACACAGCCCCCACCGCTTCTCATTCCCAAAGCGCCTGCCGGTCTCAAGAAGAATCGCCGCCAGATCTTCCACCTGGATGGCAAAGATCCGTTTGAGCGCGGCGGCGTAGCCAATCGCTGGATCGCACTCGTCGACGCCCAACGCCTTGGCCAACTCGGCGTTGAACCCATCGGGCAGGTGATGCGTGACAAGGATGTCGTGGTCCCAAACCCATCGGGGGATCGGGTGGCGGTATTTTGCCATCTTGATGACCTGTCCAATGACCTTCCTTTCCGCCTATCCTCCAGCCCGGGTGCCCGCGTCGAGCATGTAGGCCACCTGACCGACGCGCATGTAGACATCCTGGACCAGGTCGGCGCGTTCTTGCGGGTTCTTCAGCGCGCGAAGAATCAGACGCAAGACCACAACGCCTCGGAGCATCTCGGGATTGCGGTCCATCCAGACGCAAAGCAGGTCCCCTCCGCTCGCACTCAGGTCGACCGCCGTGATGGCGGTGCGTAGTTCCTCGTCGCCGACAGTCCGCCATCGCCCTGGGAAATCCAAAACGACGCGCATGAGGTGCCGTCGCTCAGCTGGCAGCAGTGCAATCCCCAGTCGGTGGCACACGGCATCGACCAGCGCGAAGCACCTTGCTTGCAGCTTCAGACTGCCGAGCGAGGTACGCTGAGCGTGGGTCGCGTCTTCCATCTCTGTGGGAGGACGCCTGAAATCGCGGTCTCTGACACCGCTCCGACACTCGAAGACGCCCAACTACTCCAAGCGCCTGATCTCGGCCCCGTCAGAACCAGGCTGCGACACGCGTCTCGCAAGACGTGAACAAGACGATGAACACCGCCTTTTCCGTTCTCGCCTGCGTCGCCTGCGGATGCACTGACACGGTCAAGTGCGGCCGAGGCCGCTACGAGCCCGTCCACAACCAGGAAGTCGTGAGCAGCCGTCCCGCCGGCGTGGAAGCCCACACCAACACCGAAGGTGAAGCCAGCATCGACGCCGGCGATCTGGGCGGCATAGCGACCAGCGAGCGCCTCGTCGTTTCGGCACCGGCGATTGGACTGGTGACGGAGATGGTTGTGGATCCGGCGGGGCCGCGGCGGGAACAGGAACCTTGAGGGCTGACGGCCGGGCCGGCGCTGAGGTGCAACGACTTGACCATGCGGATTCTTTTCGCGCTACGATGTGCTGACGCCAGAATTGGGTATTGCCCACAGAGCGAAGTCCGATGCTGACCTGGAAAGATGTATTCCGTGATCTGCTGGCGAAGTTCCAGCATGAGCCAGCGTCATTTGATTTCATCAAACCCGCGCTTGACACTCTTGAACTCGCCTGCGGGGAGATTGCGCTGCTCGCGTTGCAGGGATGGGCCAGCCTGGAGTTGGACCACCCTGCCATCGACCTATTCGAGCCGGTTGCGGCACTTCGGAACCCCAGCTGGGGCAACTACGCCCGCCTGCTGGACACGCTGAACACTCTCCACCGCAGGTTGCTCGCCGGAGAGGTCACGGTGGCCAGAGGGCCAAAGGAGGCTCCCACTCTCGTGACGGCTCTGGAGTTTTGGGAAGCCTTACTTCCCGAGGGCATCCACCCTGCGGCTCGGAACCTTGCTGCGCTTGCGGGTACTGCGGACAAGTCGCCTCCGAGGCCGAAAGTGAAGTGGCTGTTCGCTCTCCTTGTGAGGCTGCGCAACGCGATTGCCCACGTTCACGTCAACACCGAAGCTGCAACATGGAAGTCAAGCGCCGCAAGCACCTTGGCCGATGTCCTTGTGTACCTCGCGGGGGACGAATTGGCAGAGAGAATCCTCGAGAGCCCCGACCGGCGGAAACCGTGGTTTTTGCTGCGGGACGGGTCCGTCCAAATGCTCAGGGGAGTGTCGGACCGGCTCGTCCCCAGATACACGGGCCGAGATCTCGCGTCCATAGACGGCGGGCCTGGTTCGGTAGCTCCTGCTCTTTGCCGGCTGTTCGGCAAGTCAGCCGAGGAGACACACCTCGGCAAGCTGCTGGCCGAGCTTGCGCCAGAGCCAGTCGCCGGCTTTCTGCTTGATGAGAAGTACCTGGTGGGTGCCCCCCTGCACGATGGCGCCACTGTTCATAGGGCGACACAACTCGACACTGGCCGCCTGGTTGCCATCAAATTGCTCAAAGTCAGAGACGGACTCGATGATGAGGAGGCCAAACTTCGCTTCGAGCGGGAGGCCCGGTACCTCGGCGTTGTCGCAGAGAGCCCCCACGTTGTCTCCGTTCTGGACACTGGCAATGCCACCTGGCGGGAATCTCCACAGGTTGACCTTTCAAAGCAGAAGTGGTTCACCGACTTCGTCAGCACCTCGGCGCCCATAAGGTCGTACATCGCAATGGAGTGGGTCCACGGAGAGACGCTTGACCACTGGATTCAATCGCCTACCCCTCCAAGGCCCCAGATCATCACGAACTGGTTCTGCCAGGCGGCCAAGGGGCTCGTGTCCATCCACGATCACAAGCTCATCCATCGGGACGTCAAGCCCAGCAACATCATGGTGATTCCAGAACCAGCGCCGGGTCTGGTCAAGGTCATGGACCTTGGTATCGCGCGAAACATCGAGCAGAACCAAACCCTCACTGCCGGGTTCATCGGTACCCCGGCGTACGCAGCCCCCGAACAGCTCACCGCCGCTACGGCTGAGCTGGCCGTGACCGAGAAAGCAGACGTGTATTCCCTCTGTCAAACGTTCTATGAACTCTACACGGGCGCCCGGCTCTTCGGCCACGACCACGATCCGGCCTACGCCACGGGTGCGAAGCTCTCCGGTAAGCCCCCACCCCGCACTTCGTCGAGAGTCCGCGGCGTCGAGAGAGAACTCGATACTCTGCTGCGCGGCGGGCTTCAACGAGAGCCGGCCGATCGCCCCTCCATGAGGATGTTGGCCGACGACCTCCGGCGAATTCTCGAGGACAAGCCAATCCAATGGAAACCTCCGGGCCCGCTGCGCCGCGCACGCCTCTTCTATCGACGACATCGCACAGGCGTTTCGGCCGCCGTGGTCCTCCTCATTGCGTTGCTCTGCAGCGCTTCCATCTACGTCTACAAAAGCCGCGAAGCCCAACGCTATCTGGTCGGGACGCTGCAAGAACAGGGTCGCCAGGAGCTGGAGCGAGGCCGCCCCGACCGAGCGCTCCCATATCTTTCCGAGGCTTACAGCCGCGGCGGCAAGTCCGCAGCCTTGCGCCTGATGCTTGCCGATGCGATGCGCACGGTGGACGCCGAACGCCTCAAGCTCGCAGGACACAAGGGCGGCACATGGGCGGCGGACTTCAGTCCCGACGGGACACGATTGGCCTCGGGTGGGCAAGACGGAACCGTAAAACTGTGGGATACAGTGACCGGCGCTCTCCTGCGTACCTTGAATGATGACTCCGGCCATGCTCACTCTAGGCCAGTGACTGACATCAGATTTAGCCATGATGGTTCCCGCATCATGAGTGCCGCTCGTCTGCCCTCCTCTCGGGCACCGCCCATCGGGCATGCCGTTGTTCTGCCCCCCTTTCGTGCGCCTGAGGAGCCGGAGGCAGAACTGATTGTTTGGGATGCTCAGTCCGGAAGACCCCTGTCGGGTTGGCTTACTTGGAGTGGGTGGGACTTTTCACCTGATGGAACGAAAGTCGTCATTGCGACACCCGCCGGCACGGTCGGCATCTACGACACTATGACGGAGGGCCTACTCGGCCTGATCGACAGACAAGTTCCGGGCGATCGGATTGCCAATGAGTCCCGTGACATCTTCTTCGCGCCGGACGGCGAAAGAGTGCTCCTGTGTGGCCCGAAGGAGAATATCGAGATCTGGAGCGTCAGAGAGTCTCGTCGGCAGGTATCCATCGTTCCCGAACCGATCGCGAGCTTTCACTGCATCGGCTTCAGCCCCAAAGGGGATCTTGTCCTGGCCGCCAGGGACGACCGCATTCATGGCTGGGACGCGGCAACCGGGCACGAAGCGTTTGCGACGCATCCGGTTTCCGACAGCTTCGTATCTGCAGCGTTCAGTGCAGATGGTGCGACTGCAGTCGCCACATTCGGCCACGGCACTGTGCTACGAGTCGACAATATTCGGACGCCAGTACCCAAGCCGAATCTCTTCTTGGACTCGATGGACCGGTTTGCCGGCCGCGACGATGTCATTCGACGTCCAGAAGCGGCCACCTCATCAGACGTCTATCAGGTTCGGTTTGGACGGCTGTCAACCGACCGTTTCGCCGTAGAAGACAACCACTTCGTTCGCATTGAAAGCTTGCTCAGCGGGGAAATTGCACGAATACCGGCAGGAGGCTTCGCGATGGCACCCGACGGGCTGCAGATAGCTCAGCGGGGATGGACCGTCCGCCTCCACAGCGCGAAGGGCACCCTGGTTTCGCAGGCGAAAGCCGACAAAGGATTCTGCTCTCGCATGAGGTGCGAAGTGATTCGGCCGATCATTCTGAGAGCAGAGATAATTGTCGCCGTCCTGAAAGCATCCCACTGGGTCCAGGGTTACCTGCCGGATGAGCCGCTCCAGATAGAAGAGGAAGAATGGGGCGTGGGTATCTGGAACGCGAATACCGGTGCGATGATTCATCTGATTCCCAGCTCGGGGCCGATCTGGTCTCTCGATGCTAGCCCGGATGGCACACACTTTGCGACAGCGTCGGAGTCTGGACTCCAGATTTGGGATTCGGCTACGGCTGCCCTCGACGCCCGCAGCCGAGCCACGAGGATCTCGTTTGTCGCCTTCGGGCCGGGTGGCTTCGTACTGACTGGACGAGCCGACGGGGCCGATCTCTGGCGGCCCGATATGACAGCAATACACCAGACATTCGTGACACCCGGCAGTCGCCCCACCAAGGGCGGGTTCAGCGGTGATGGCACCCGGATCGTGCTCGTCGGAGACGATGCGGTCGCACGGACCTGGGACGTCGCGAGCGGCCGCCAGCTCCGCTCGTTCGACTCGGTTGGAAACGGACACTTGGCCGCATTGGATCAGGATGGCGGCCGCTTGGCAATCGAACGTTCTAGGTACGGCAGAATTGAAGTACGTGACGTGAAAACAGGGGTCCTGCTCAACCACCTGGACGAGGATGAAGAGTGGGTGGACTGCCTAGCCTCCAGCCCTGCCGGAGGACTATTCGCCACGTCTTCAACGGGGGAAACCAAGCTCTGGGGGCCGAACGGTGAGTTGATCTCGTCGCGATCAGGCTATGCCCCGTCTTTCAGCCCCGACGGCACGCGGATGGCCACTCACACGCGCGAAGGCATCACGGTCTGGGATGTCCATCTGGAGGCGCGCACGCCTTCGCAGATCGCAGCTATCGCAAACTCGCGCGGAAGTTGGCGGCTGGATGATGGGCGTCTTGTGCCTGCCCCGTCCCAGCAGGTCACGCCATGACTGAGAGGTGGGAGACTGAGGGCTCTCCTGGGCCGACACGTCCCACCGGACGTGTCGGCGCCGCCTGCGTACGCCGGGGCATTCCCGTGGGCAAGATTGCCTACGCTGGGAATCAGTAGACCCAGGTCGCCAGAACCGCACGAACACCGTTCTCGCCTTCGTTCCCAGGAAAAGTCGCGTTCCAGACGGCCCATAGCTCCTGCGCAGGGACAGCCACGGCCAGTTCCGGCGTGACAAGGGCGACGCCAGCGGCGACGGCGGCGACTTTGCCCAAGGTATCGCGGCGACGGCGTGCCAGCGCCAGGCACGTACGCAGCACGCCGGCTGCCTCTTCCCGGCGGCCGCTCATCCACAGGGCGAGTGGAAGGTCACGTACGGCGCCGAGGCGGGGGTAGCTCTCATCGTTTGACTGAGAATCCCGCACAAACTCCAAGTCCAACAGGGCATCGGCCCATTGGCCCGCACGCAGCCGAATCCGTCCGCGTTCCAGTCGCAGGAACAAGGCCGTGGTCTTGAGAAGTGCGGAGCTGGGACCCGAACCCGTACGCGCCAGTGCGTCCTCTACAACCTCGAACGCCTCAGGGACACGCCCGGCGAGCCTGAGGCAGGTGGCTCGGTAGCACATTGTCCGCGGAACTTCGCGGTGGTGGCCTTCACGGAGGAAGTGGTCGATGGCCGATGCCAGTTCAATGTCGGCACTAGCGAATTCGCCGGCGTGCATGTGCGCACGGCCCAGCGTTCCCCTGGCGTACCCGACGAGAAGACGCGCATCACTCGACTCAAGTGAGCCACAAGCAGCCACCGCAAGTTGTGCCTGTTCCATGGCCTGGTCGTAGTCTTCACGATCGATCGCTGCGCTAGCCTGGACGCTGTGCTTCCAGACGCAAGCCGTGGGAAATCTCTCCAAAAGCCGCTCGTCGATGGTCGAGACGATCTCGAAAGCAAGTTCGGCGTCACCGGCGTGTAGGGAGAAGAGAGCCGACCACGCGCGACTCTCGCTCGCCTTTTGCAGCTCGCGAGCTTGATGGAGCGCGCAGGCGCTTTCCCATGCCTGGTCCGCGAACAGACGCCACTCACTCGAAGCAACGGGCTGGACGTTGAGGGTCTTGAAGCGGTCAACCCGCTCGATATGGTTCTCGATCGGCCCTTCCGGCAGGCCGTCCAGCGCCAAGCCAAAATGGCACAGGGCTGCCTCCAAGCGGGCTGCGCGTTTCACCCCTATCGGGGCATGGTATCCAGCCGGTAGCTCCTGTTTCTCCGCTACGACCACCATAGAGACACCTGCCTGGGCAGCCCACAAAGCTGCGATCTTTTCCGGCAGGTGCAATACGGGCGTCAAGTCTCCGTCCGAGGTGACGGCTGCGCTCCCGGCAACGGTCGGGTTCGGGGCCCGCCCGAGAGCACGGGAGATTGTCGCCACAGCCACCGGTAGGCCGAGCGAAGCCCCGATGACATCAATCTTGCCGAGAGCAGGTCCGAGTAGCTCAAACCCGAGACGTGTGCCGTCAGCGAGCGCCCTACACGAGCGCGCAACTGCTGATAGGACGCCGCGGAACGCGCGGTCAGCCTCAGCACGGAAGTCGTCCCCGGCGTCGGTTCCGGCGTCCGAGGAGCAGCAGCGCATCCGCAGGACGGCCCCCTTGTTCGCGTCGATATCATGGAGAAGCAGCCATGTTTCCCCAACGGTCAGTTCGAGTTTGCGAACCCCCAGTGGTGGAAGCGAGCGCATTCGAAGTGCGTCGTCGGCCTCCCGCTGGAGTTCATCATCCATCCAGGGAGCATCGATCTCCAACCGGATCTGGTACGCAAGTTGATTGAGTCTGGCCGGCGCCTCTGTCGTCCGGAGTTCCTGCAGGAGACGGCGAAAACCCGTTCTGGTCATACGGGATCAGGCGGGGAGAATTCCAACGTCTCGAGGAATTCCGAGCCGTCCGCAGTCAGTATCCGCAAGCGGATCGGCCCGCTGGTTCGGGGCACGCGAGCCGCCCACCGCCCCGATGGGTCGGGACCTCGTACCTCTGTCTCACCAAAGACAAGCAGTTGAAGACTGGTTGGTTCCTGCGGGAACACCGAGATCTCCAGTTGGTCCCCCATAACTGCTATCATGGCGCTGGCCTTGATGGGGTAGAGCCAGCCTAGGTCGATGTTGTCAGGACGGCTGGCCGGTGCGCCGCCGGTCGAGGCAGCCATTCGCCGGGGGCCCGCGGGAATCTGGATGGCCGCCGCAGCGACAAGGGTGTTGACCCCAACAGATCCCGCTGTGATGCGGAGGTCACGGTACCAGCGTCTGGCAGCCAACCCGACCTGTTCGCCTGCAGCGCGCAACGCATCGATGGTCGCCACTAGCCCTTGGGCGAAATCGACATCACGGCCAGCATACCCTTCCACATATTGCGCCAACGACCCGGTGGCCACGTACTTCAGCACAATCTCCTCCGATGGCTCGGTGGGTTCACCGGCAAACGCCGGGCCCCCCGGATCTTCGCGGCTTTCACGCTCAGGAGCCCCCATCTGCCGGGTGAAAGCTGCCGTCCAGGATCCCTCGGCCTGGAGTTGGGCGCGCGTTCCCAACAGCACGGTCACCTGTTCGGCGGTCAGGAGTTCCCGCAAGGACGCATCGTAGAGGGAAAGCTTGACACTGAGTTTCTCGTAGGTACCAACCTGGTGCAACGCGAGTCCGGCGGCGTTGGCGACCCTTTCTATGGCGCAGATGATGCTCTCGACTTCATCCCGCCCGCGCACGGATTGAATAAGGAAGGGGTCATCCAGGTCGACCGCATCCTCATCTGGGAGAGCCGGGTCAGTTGGAGCCTCGGCAAGAACCGTGAAGATACCGGCCAGATCCTTGACCGTCAGGGAATCGGCCCACCTGCGTACCGAGCCGGGGACTTCGAGCCCAAGGCGCAAGGCATCGCCGATCTTTGCAAGAGGGACACACGCCAGCGCCGAGTCCCTGGTTGACGCAGGCAGCGACTTGGCGATGCCCGCAAGCGCAGCTTCGGTCTCCCGATGAAGCAAGGTGTCCATGGTTCAGTCTCCGTGACTCTCCCACCAGGGACGCGGCACAACGCATGTTTCTGACAGCGGGCCTAGACTGTGGTCGCGAGGCAATTCCTCCGTTAGAAACCCGAACGGCCCGCTACGCGTCTGCGCGGCGGATAGAATCCGATACGTTGTTCGCCAGCTGAGCTGACCTCCGCCGTTCCAGTAGAACTCCGCCCTCACGCCGTCACTGCGGCTGATACGCAGAATCCTTCTAGCAGCAGTCTTCCGATCTAGACCCAACCGCATGACACATAGCCCGTCGAGGGTCTGTGGCTCTTGCCACAGACCGAAAACAGCGAGCATCAGGCGCCGAGAAGACACAGCGATGCCAGGAACGTCAGCGAGCGCCTCAACGAGGGCTTCCGTGGCGGCAGCATATCCCGGCCCGATCAAGAGCGCCGTGTTCAGCACATCCTGACACCCGCTGATGATCGAGTCAGGACACACACCGCAGGCCAGTTCTTCCGCGTCGGAGTGCCCTCGACCGCCCTGCACCTCGGGCACCCCACAGCGAAGATCACCCTTCGCCAGCTGTCGGATGCTCGCCAGGGCCTGGGTGCGAATGTCCTCGGTGATCACGGGCGGGGTCAGCCTGTCCCAGCCCTCCTCGTTCCACGGCGCCCGTCGGTTGCGCGCCAGCGCTCCGACTCCCAGCGGGTGCTTCACGATATGAGTCTGCCAGGTGCGGGCCGGGAGGTTGGTGACAGGCCAGAGTAGACCCAGGGGGAGCCGGTAGTCTCGCGATGGGAGTCTCATGTATTCGTCCCGCCAAGCCTTCTCCGCATGCGGTTGAGGATCTGGTCGACATTCGCTCTGGTGGTTCCGAGGGCTTCAGCTATCTCGGCGCGCGTCTGCCCGGCCAACTCTGCCGAAACGATAGTCTGTTCTCTGGGCGTCAGCAGGTCGCGACGCCGACGGAAATCCAGCGCCGCGATCCTCCGGTTCTCCTCGGCGCCGGTGTCTGGGTCCGGTGGCGGAACCTCAGGAGGATCTTCCACAACCGGCGCATCCTGGCGGCGCATCCAAGACCTCGCTTGGTTCAGCAGGCAGACGATCAGATACGCCCTCGGACTGTCTGCCGCGATGATCCTCCGCCAGCGTAGGAGAACATCGTGAGCCAAGTCCACCAGCCGGTCTTGGCCGAGCTGTCGCTCAAAAGAACGGAGAGTGAACGCTGCCTGGCGCATTGCGCACTCGTAGAACGGCCGAAAGTGAGGGCTCTTTGCCGCATCCCCAAGGCGGGCAGCATCCTGTCTGAGCAATTCGGCCAGTTCGTCCAGTTCCACGCCAGGGAACCATATCAGAAATGCCGGCCAGGGAAAGTGCGGTGCGGCGGCTGCGTTGGCTTCTGACCGCTCTCCCACGTCGGGCGGAAGGTTTGCGTAGGTTAGATCCTCCTCGGTGGGCGTGTGCTCGGAATTCGCCTCTCAGCACGCTTTGCCGGCGCTCAGATCCGCCTCGTGGACCCGGTCGGGCCGGCCGGTGGGTGTGGTGGCCCACGGCGGGACGTTCTCGGTCGGCCGATGACCCCTCCGATCCGCTCGCGCCCTGAGGCCACAACGGCAGCATCCGGGGGTGCGCAAAGCCATAGCGACCCTGTGCCGGCGCGCAGCCGGTGCCTGCACTACCTTCCCGACGCTGGCGTCGTGGCGCCGAACGCAAACACTGCGCTGATCGGCCACGACGCCTGGGCAGACGGCCGGCTTGGCGACTACGCCGGCTCGGACGTGATGCTCAATGACTGCCTGCTCATCGAAGAGCTGGCGGGACACGACGCCCAGGCGCGGCTGGCACGGTTGAAGGCACTGGGGGACGAGGCGGCCGTGCACGTCCGGCGCTGCTTGCCCGCCGCCCTGCAGCGCTACCGCCGGATCATTGTCGCCACCCACGTGCCCCGTTTCGTGAGGCCTGCTGGCACGATGGTCGACGACGACAAATACCTGGCCGCGCTCGCGAGCATCATCGACCCGTGCCCGGAACTCGATCCATCCGCCGGGTTCCAGTCCTCGCTGGAATTGGGCTCGGCTCTTGACGGCGCCGCGGCTGCGCTGACCTGAACCGACGCGATCTGGGTTCAGGTCATCCCGGTGACGGCGAGGCACGTACTGCGGCCATGATGGTTGCTCCGTCGCGGCCAAGGTTGCTCCGTCGCGGCCAAGTCACCAGCTTCCACGCCGCCGTTTACGTCGGCGGCGTGGCGCGAAGTAGCTTCTGAACGCTGTTCGAAATCCGGATCCAGACTCCCCCCAGTCTACCCCACTCCCCCCTTCCCTGTAGTCCCGGAGCGTCCTGACTCTCTCGTCCATGGCTGCGGCCGCAGACAGGTCGATGGGAAGGCCCTCGCCGATCCGCAGCCGGCGGGCGAGTTCCTCTGCCGCCTCAAGTGATCTGGCGTCCACCGCGCGCTGGAGCAGTTCCCGGCCTCTGGCCTCGTCCCTCTCGAGCCCACGCCCATCAAGAAGTGCGGTTCCGAGTAGAATCATGGCCTCATCGCTTTCTGCTGCCACCGCCGACTCCAGTAGACGTAGACCCTCGTCCGGATCGGCTTCCATCCCATCACCCACCAGAAGTCTGGCGCCAAAGGCGGCTAGTGGCTCCCAGGCATACTTGCAAAGAAAAGAAAAGGGCCCGGAACGTCCGTATGCCTCGATGACCTCGGTGAGGAGCCTCTTGCCCTCCGCCGGGTTGGCAGGGAGGCCCCGGCCGAAGAGCAGTCGCTCTCCCAGGATCGTCCCCGGTGCGGCCTCGAATCCCGGGCCCCAATGCTCCGCGGCCCGTCTAAGGACCTCCTCTCCCTTGGTACCCAAACCCAGGTCGATCATCCTATCACCGACCAACGTAAGCGCGCTGGAGTCAGCGCCAGGCTGTTCGGCAACCCAGGTTAGGATCTGACGAGCTTCCTCCACCTTTGCCGGCGTTTCGGCCAGCAGTTTGTGGACCAGACGCAAGTACAGTGCGAGCTGTTCGTCGTCATCCCGCCCGTTCGTATGATTTCCTAGAAGCGACACAGCTTCAGCGAGGTTGATCGCGAGGCCTTGGCCGAGCGCCAGACGCCAAACCAGCCGGCTCCTGGCCTCGCAGGCGCCAGCCTCGGCCTCGGCACGCAGTATCCGCTCGCCTTCGCCTCGATCAGCACCGTCGACGCGAGCATCGATCTCGAAATCGGCCATCAGGATCCGCAAGTCACGGAACTCGTCACCTCCGCCCACGGTCGCATCGCGAAGGAGACGCAGGCCCTCTGTCTGGTTGACCGCCACGCCATCGCCCTCCAGGAGGCGCGTGCCGAGATCGGCCATGGGGAGGTTCGCTCCAGCAGCCGCCGCATCCCGAAGCAGCCTCTCTGCCTCACCTGGGTTGGCCGTAGAGCCTTCGCCGGTGAACAGACGACTCGTGAGTTCGAGTAGCGCCACGCTGTACCCACTGCCAGCAGCCAGCCGAAGCAGCCTCTCGCCCTCCTTCTGGTCTTGAGGCAAGCCGCCACCGTCGAGGAGACGGCAGCCAAGCTCGTACACAGCCCACGGGTCTCCCCGGCTCGCGAGATCCCGGACGAACCGCTGGCCGAAATCCGACACGCTGGAATCTGCTGCGCCAATGCAGCGTGCAAGCGCATCGCGGACCTCTGTTGGCATGTCTCCACAGGCGATCACCCGCTCCATGGTGGCGAGTGCCGAATCGATGTCCGGTAGCCAATGGTGCTCCCGCCCACGACTGAGCCCACCCGCAATCTCCTCCTTGGCGCCGGCATGCCCCGCAAGTGCGGCTCGCTCCAGCCAGGTCTGTCCTTGTCGGGCAACCTTGGGCGACTTGTCCTTAAGTAGTTGCAGACCCACGTGAAACATCGCGTCCTCGTCCCCCGCTTCCGCTCCTTGTCGCAGCCAGTCCAGCCCCTCACCCTCGCGCAGCTCAACTAGGGTTTTTCTGACCAGAGCCTCACCGAGTGCATCCATGGCGCCGGCGTGGCCCCCATTCGCAGCCATTCGCAGCCATTCCTCCCCCTTTGCCGTATTGTCGGGCATTCCCCACCAGCCATGAAGCATGGCCATGCCGAGCACGTGGGCGGCACGGAGCTCGCCACGGTCGGCTGCCTTGCCCAGCAGTCCGAACGCCCCGAGCGGGTCGCGGGGCTCACTCGCCCAGAGGCGATGAGCCGCAAGCCGGACCATCGCCCCGGTGTGGCCCTCGTCAACCGCGCGCTCAAGCCAGGGCAGGTTTAACTCGGCACCGACCTCCTCG
This sequence comes from Myxococcales bacterium, assembly GCA_003153015.1. Lineage (GTDB taxonomy): Bacteria > Myxococcota_A > Polyangia > Fen-1088 > Fen-1088 > Fen-1137. The sequence goes on along the minus strand of PMBS01000063.1, from coordinate 16,675 downwards.
ACGGTGTCGCCGCGTCCCGCCCCCAGCAATTCTGAGACAAGCCCATCGACCGGCTCGCAGATGGCCGCGTCTTCGCTGGAGATCCAGGTACTGAAGAACCCGCCCAACAACTTTGCCGGAATAGTCTTGTCGTCGACCAGCCACGCCACTATCCACTCAAAAAGCTTGCGCCGGTCCTTGGTGCTGCAGTCGCGCTCCACCACGTACTGGGAGAGTCCAGGCCGGGCGAGCTTGATCTGGTCCGCCTGGACGCCTTCCACCAAGGCAGCGACTCTGGCGAGTGCCTCGCGCACCCCCGCCGCTGAGAGGTCATGCGATCGAGAGGCGAGATAGCCCTGAATGCGCTCCACCTCCAGCGGCGCCACCGGCTCAAACGCGGCCAGGAAGAGAAGAAGGTCATTCATGAAGGCATGGCGATGGCTGCGCCAGTCACTGACCTGCCGTTCGAATATTCCGTGCAGACTGGAATCCACGTCGAGCGTGGCGAGAGCCTCCGGGGTCATGGATTGCGGCAGTGCGGGCAGGATGCTTCTCAACCCGAGCGGCCAGCCGCAAGTCGCTTCGTACAGGCGATCATTGAGGGCTCTCGCCGGCTCATCAGTGTCGCTCCGTCCCGTCACGAGGGCCACGTCCGCCCTCGAAAGCCCTTCCAAGTGCATCTGCTTCACGCATTTCAGCCGCCGCCCAAGTTCCCGAAGGATGCCCGGGAGGGGCCGCGAGGTGAGCAAGCAGGACACACCGGGTGGCAGCCTCTCGGGCAGGAAGTCCAGGCTCAGCCCGTCCGCACTCATCTCATCCAGGGCGTCGAAGATCAGCAGCCCGTCGCCGCGTTCGTCCACCAATCGCCGGAGATAGGCTTCGATGGTCTGCCGGCGTATCTCCGGATTGTCGAGACCCGCCTTCCGCAGTGGATCGGCCAGCCTTTCGGGATCAGCACGCACGCGCGGCGGCCTCTGCCGCCCCCGAACCTGCCGTGTTCTGCTCGCGGTCCTCCTCGGATCCTCACCGTCCTCATACTCCGCGTGGCGCCATCGGGCCGCGGCGCTCTCGGCCCGGACACCCGGTGGGTCAAGGAGCAGCGCACCCACCTGACCCACGACGAGGCGTGCGATATCCGTGGGGTCCTTGCACTGCTTCCCCGAGCAGAATACGACGCCCGGCAGCCAGGGTGCGTGGTGGCGGACATCCTCGCAGTGCTGGCCGATGGCCAGATTCCCCCCGCCCATTCTCTCGACGAGCGCGGCGCACACCCCGGACTTCCCACTCCCCTCATCACCGAGGAGTAGGAGGTAACCTCCTTCTCCTCGCAAGTCGCCAAGGTCTTTCTCAAGATCCTGCAGGAACCCGCTTCGCCCCCGGAACGCCTTGGCATGTCCTTGCTGCTCCGCTGCCTGTGCGTCCAGGGCCTGCGCGATGTCGAGCGGGAGCGGCCACGCAATCAGGTGACGAAGGCGTTCCCCGACTGCCTTGCGATGCTTGACCAGAGGCGCCAGGAGGCCGATGGCGATCTCGACGGCGGCGTCGGCGGGAAGGATGGAGACACCCGACGGCGAGTGCGGTCCCGGGTTCCGGTGCTCCTTGGCCTGAAGAATCCTGCGTCGCACTGGATCGCGGATCTGGTTTGCTTTCTCCACATCGAGTTCCAGCTCTTCGCCACTCAGCAGACCAAGCGAACAGACGACAGCGTAGAGATTATATGACCTCTTGCCACTGCCCTTTTCGGAGCGGCCAGGATCGATGAGCCAGAGCACCGCCTTCAGCCACCGTTCCAGCTTGGTCAGGTGATCAAGCGGATCCTGGCCTTGGACGATCCCCGGAAGGGACCTGAGGGTGTCGCCCAGGTCCGCAGCCCGATCGATCTCTACCGAGCCGCTACAGGCCGCCAGCACCCTGTCCCCGAGCAGAAGCACGCGGTCCAGGGTCTCCTCGGCCTGCGGATCATCGAGAAGGTACTCGCCGCTCTCTCTTAGGATCGGCAAGACGTTCCTGGCGAGGAACGTCCGCTGCTCGCGGAAGGCCATCTCGGAGCGATTGGGGCTACCGAGTGACCTGACCAAAGCCGACATGCTGACGAGTATCCCCCGGAAGCCTGAGACAGAGAAGACCTTCCGGGCCGGCCTGCGCGTACCATCCCGGTTGCGCTGAGCCTCTGACGAAGACAGCTCACGAGTAGTTGAACGGAAGCAGGGCCAGTGGGCCGCGCAGCGTGGACTTGCCCGTCGCGAGCGCGGCCAGCTCCCGGTCGAGTTGGCCCGATAGCCAGCCGGCCGGGAACACGGCGCACACGCTTGCCAGCTCACTCCGCGTCTTCGCCGAGATCGCGCCTTCCCGCCCGAACTCGAGCTGCGCCAGGAAGAAGCGAGCGATCGTACCGACCAGGGCGGGCCATTTCAGGTCGGCCAGCCGCTGCTCGATGCGGGTCCTCTCCGCGCCGGATTCCAGCAGGGCAAGGTAGCCGAGGATCTGCTCGTAGGGATGAACGGCCGGGATGGCACCGAGCTTGGCGAGGCCCCACTTTGAGAAGTCCGCCAGCCAGTCGGGCTTCTCGTCCGCGAGCCAGGCCTGCTTGAGCAGGACCGCCACCCGGTAGGCGGGCGTGATGGCCACGGCCCCGGGAAAGGCCTTGGTGAAGGCGAGCACCGCCGAAGCGGGCTCGGGAGTCTTCAGCAGACAGGGCACGGCAGCCGCCAGAGAGGCGCGATCGCCGGTCAGCATGAAGGCTTGGATGTGTGCGTGGGCCTGGTAGGTGTCCTGCCTGACGCTGTCGTCCTCGCAGTCGAAGTACGCCTGGCTCAGGGCGGAGTAGCAGACCGCGTCGTCGGTCAATCGGGCGAGCATGGCGGGATCCCGGCCAGCAAAGTACCCGTCGTGGGCCATGAAGGCGATCGACTGGGAATGCGTGCCGAGCAGGCGGCCGATCCAGGGCGAACCCGCCTTGCCTCCGCCGAAAGGCCCCGCGCTGGCCTGACCGGTGAAGAAGTTCACCAGCGGTTCCAGCCGGCTGAACGCCTCGCTGAAGCGCATCTCGTTGTGCAGGCTCACGCCGACGAAATTGGTAAACTTCGCGATAGACTCCCAGTACCTGAACTGGGCCTGTAATCGCGCGACGCTTTTCAGGGCCGCAGCCAGGGACGGGGCGTTCGCAAGACACCGTCCCTCGTGGTTTCCCAGGAGGACGCGCAGCGAGCTGACCCCGATGGTCCACCTGTCCAGCGCTTCCTCGGACTGCTCGTCCCTGGTTCTTTCCTGCTCGACCAGCGCGGAAATCACCTCGCACAACCTCTTGCCGAACTGGTACTCCCGCTTGACGTCGATCTCCTCCTCGCACGACTCAAGGAGGCCGTCGATCTGCGGGGCTCGCAACTCGGGCGGATCCTCCATGAAACTCTTGACCACCTTGTCGCATGTGGCTGCAGTGATCGCTGCGCCCTGTGAGTGCAGTTCCTGCACTCGGGTGAAGAGCACGTCCGCGCGCGTGTCCTGCTCGCGGACCCGCCTTTCCCGGGCATAGAACCGGGCCTGCGGCACCGCCTTCTTGTCGAGCACCCGCTCGGTCAGGCGGTGGGAACCGGGGCTGGTTAGTAACGGCTCGGAAACCTGGATCTCAGTGCCGATGGCCCGGTCGGGAACGAAGAGCGGGTTTCCACTCAGTCTCCGCCATGCCGCATTGCTGGCCAAGTCGGCGACCTGCACGAAGACGTTCCATCCCTTCGGGATGTTGAAGAACTGGGGATGGGCAATCACGCCCGTCCGTCCGAGGACCTCGATCGCCGCGGCGTTCTCCCTCCAGCCGCCCAGTAGATACCTCTGATTCAGGTTTCCTCGCCCCTCAAGGATGATCTGGCAGTTGACGCCGGCGGGGCCCGCGATGCCACTGGCCGCAACGGCCTCGCGCCAGGCCGCTGCCGCAGCCTCAAGAGCGAGGGGCGCGTAGAACTCGTAGCCGTACGACTGCTTCGCGACGTGCCGCGCGCAGACGAGGCCCGCGCGGCCGCCGCTCGTCCCGAGGTGCTTCAGGATGGCGGAGATTGCCCGTCGTCTCGATTCATCGTCCTTCTCGGCCGCATGGAAGGTGCGCCAGTCGAAACCGAGGCTCTGCCAGAGCTTCTCGGCATCGACCGCGGGCCACCAGTCGTCGATCATCCACATCGCTGCCACGACGTGTGCCCCGGGCTCCTTGCAGTCACCGCTCTCATCGACGTAGATCGAGATTTCTTTCATCGCCAGGCGATTGTATCCCGGGCGCGTTGCTCTCACACACCAATCCGCGTGGCCTGCGGCTCCAGCGCCAGATACAAAGGCCGCAGCTCCCTGTCAGCTACCCCGTCGCGCCCGCGTCCTTCGGGGCATGACCACGAAGCCGCTCCTGAGCCGCACCGAGATCATCGCCACCCTTACCGTTGTCTCCCTCGTCGGGGCAGCGGGGGCGTGGGTGTTCGGGCGCAAGGTGCCTCCCAGGAACGAGAGCTTCCAGGCTATCGTGATGGACGCCTCCCTGACGTCCGATCCGACGTCCCGATGCGACGACCTGGCCCGACTGGCGGACGAGGCAGCCCAGCGCAGCAAGGGCGTGCTGCACCTAACCCTGTTTGCGACCGGCGACCGCACCAGCGGCTTCGAACCCATACGCATCGGCACGGTTGAGTTTGAGCCGGGCACGCGCCTCGTGGAGGGCGTCACGGCCGACGACGAGAAGCGCGAGCAGTTCCTCGAAGGTGTCAGGAAGCTGTGCCCGCAGATCACGAACCGCAAGGAGAGCCCCATCTTCCGCGCGGTCAGCGCCGCGGTGAAGACCATGCCGCCCGAACTTTGCCAGCGCGAGGGCACGACCTGCGACGTGGTGGTCCGCACCGACGGCATCGAGGAGGAAGATGCGCGCGTGATGGCGGCCTTGCGGCCGGCCCGCAAGGCGCGCACCACCGCTGCCACCGCCGCAACCGCTCCCCGCATCACCAACGACGGCGTGGCCGTGCGCTTCTGCTCGCTGGCCGCGCGGCAGATCGGCCGCAACGCCTCCAAGCTCCCGACCCTGGACGCGGTCGAGTCGGCCTTCCGCCGCGAGTTCACCGCCCCCGACCGCGTCCGCTTCGAGCCGGCCTGTGTCGCGTACCGCGCCGCCAAGTAGCCCCGATGTCAGAAGCGCGCCGCAGATGCCGTCATAGCAAGTCGAGGGATTCATGAGCAACCAGAAGGAGAACGAGATGACCAAGACCAGCGGCCACGACAGCACCAACGACGGCAACGGGACCAACGGCGGTAATGGGACCAACGGCGGCAACGGCGCCGAGGCTGTGCAGACTTCCCTCCGCCTGCCCAAGCCGCCTTCGGGCTACAGTGCCGTCGCCGACGGCCGCCCGCTGGAGGAGCTCATCCCGATCGAAATCGGCCTCTTCCGACGTGGCTACGAGGCGGGACGCAACTCGGGCCGCTCCGCGCCCGACGCGGACACCGAAGCCGCCCTGACCCAGTTCGCCGGCGAGTCCGCCCAGCGCCTGGCGGCCGCTCCCTTCCGCCCCGAAGAGAACATCTCGGACGCCCAGGGGCAGCGCGAGTACGAGCACATCCTCGACGAGATGGACAAGGTCAAGGACCAGGAGGCGAACGCACGCGCAGAGGTGTGCGAGTGCGAGAAGGCTCTCGCCGCCGTGGAACCCGAGCCGACGCCGCCTAGGCCGCCCGCCTTCGTGGGCGTGCTGGGCGTCCTTGGCATCTCGGCCACGCTCACCTTCTCGCTGCGTGACATCTTCTTCACCCGGCTGTTCCCGGACCCGGCGCAGGGCCTGTTCGTGGCCTGGCTCTTCGGCGCCCTGATCGCCAGCCTGGTCACCTGGACCATACTGTCCGGCGCTGCCCACGAAGGTGCCGAGAAGCGCCACTGGGTGGGCCTCATCATCGCCTTCGCCTTCGGCCTGGCCATTCTGCTTCTCCGCCTCGCCTCCGTGCGCGGATCCGGCGAGAGCCTGATGGCCTGGGGGCTCGCGGCGCTCGAGATCGTCGCCGTCGTCGCCGTCGACTGCTATGCCGCGGGCCTGCGAAGGGAGTGGGCATCGTACCGATCGCGTCTGCCCGCGTACAGAAGCGCCGTGCGCAGCCTGGCTGATGCCCGCGCCCGCCTGGACGGCCGCCTGCAGGCCATCGGTGGCCTGGAGGCTCGCGCGCGCCAGTTCCGCAATGAGGTACGCATGCGCGAGAGCCTGGTGCGCAGCACGAAGGCGGTCCGCGCCGCCGCCGAGCGCGCCATCGTGGCCGGCTACCGGCTAGCCATCGAGCACAACCGCGGCCGTCTGCGCGGCGCCGCCCAGCACACGCTGACCGACGCCGAGATCGCGGCGCGAGTGGAGCAGGGCCGTAGCGAGGCCCTCTTCAGCACAGGTGACGGCCACGAGCCGGACGCGTAGGGCGGCGCCAAAACTTCGCCCGCTGGCGGGGCCGTGTGTGACGCTGGCGCAGGCGCCGCCGTCAGCGACGAATCGCCCGGCTCACGGCGTTGGCTGCTTTGGCGGCCACACGCGCTGGTTGGCCCGGATCTGGCGCTGCAGGTGCGCGTCGTACGCGTGGAGTAGGGAGCGGAATCCATCTTCGCGGGCCTGCTTCATGTTGCCTTCACCCAGAAGCGAAATCGCTGCGAATGTGGTTGCCTCGTACTCCGGCTCGGTCTGCCTGCGCGCGAGATACATGTCCCGCATGAAGAAGCACTTCATCCACCCGAGCAGGTGGTGCAAGGGCTCGAGGAACAGTCTGCCCAGCGTCAGCCGTGGCTGGTGCAGAACGTAGTCTGGCGCTTTCCGCCCGGTGACCCGATAGAAGGTCCTGTTCATGTCTACCAGCACCAGGTGACCCGCGGGCTCCGGCAATTCCGGCGAGGAGGCGAATACGAAGGTCAGCCTCCCTTCCAAGGGCCAGCAAAGACTTCGATCACCGATACGAATATCCATGCCGCGAAGGTGGACTCGCGACATCGGGAAGTAGTAGCGCCGGTGCTCACCCTGACCGAGCATGAAGGCCTCGTTCCCTCTCGGGCGGACGACACGCTCGGCGCCGTCTGGCGCGGGCACCGCAACGATGCTGTCGATGGACAGGAGAATACTGCCCTCGACCCATTCGTTGAACACACGGACCGTGTCCTGACCGGGCAGGGCCTCGATGGTATGCTCGGCAAGCTCCGCCGCGTGGGACAGCAATTCGTCCTGCCGCTCCTTCGACGGCAGCGAGCCTGACCAGGTGAACGTGGTGGTTTTCATGGCATGGAATCTCCGTTCTCCAGAGACAGCAAGGCCGCAAGGTTTCTGACAGACGCGGCCAGAGCGACATTCGGTTCACAGCCAGCGGACCCACTGGCTTGTCAGAGCCCTGAATGGGAGACGTACCCCGACGCGAAAGGAAGCGCGCAATGTTTGGCGAGGCACAAGGGGGCGGTTGCGGACTGACCGGCGTTGCGTCGGTTCGTCTTCTTGTTGGCGGAATCAGACCTGGCCCGAGAGCGCCGTCTGTCGGGTGGCCGCGGGGGCCGCGAGTTTCCTCGCGTCCGCGCAGCGAGTGGTGTGCTAGGCGACCCCACGCTGGGATCGGTTTGACCGGATCGGTCAAGCGATCTTGGGCTATCATTGTCCTGCCGAGGGACCGTACGAAAATGCGGCAAAAACCACATAGGTCGAGAACACACATCGGCTTGCCAAATGGCCAATGTTCCGCGTGGCGAGCACACAAGAGTGCGACCGACCACACAGGAACGAGGATCGGCAGCGCCACCGCACGCACGTCACGACAAATCGGCGAGGAGGAAACCTGAGCATGCCGATCCCTCGGGTTTCCTCACTCCCTTTCTTGGCGCAGTGCGCTCGCCCACAACCGGGGTCTATCTTGAGCGAGTGGGCGGGCGACGCGCGCGACCCGGAACAGTTCTTTGCCCTCCTGAGAATGGCCAGCTGCTGCCCGACTCGGTGGCTCGAGTGGGTCGAGAACAGGTACAGTGCGATTATCCGGGACGGAAGAGCCGTTCGAGATCCGCTCCGATATCGTTTAGCGGTCCTTCAGACCGGAGTGGTCCACCTTCAGGAGGCGAAGTTCATCTGCGATCTGCTTGAGAACGCCCTTCGCACCCGCCTTGAGGAGTGGCCAAGCAGGAACGCGCTTGGTGCCTCCGCTATGGCTTTTGCGTTGTACAGACCCACAGATGCCGCGCAGGACGGTACCGTGCCATCGCTGTATAACTTGAGCTTCTACGAACTGACCGAGACGTATCGCTTGAACTGGAAAGCGTTTCCGTTCCAGCACGCGGTGGCGCCTGGTCTTCGCAAGTTGTTCTGGTCACAGCCCAGTTGTCGGGACGTCAACGCATTTCTCCACGACATGAAGTGGGTCCGGCTAGTTCGGAACGAAATCGCACACACAAGAAAGCTGTTCTCTGCAGACGATCTTCGTTGGCTCTTTGGTATCGCGAACAAGTGGATGCTCGCCCTCGGCGCTGACAGCGCCAGTCGGATCACAGAATACAGAACGCGCCGTCCCCGGTTCCTGGAGGTACTCCTTCAGTCGGGCAAGCCCACACCCGTTTGCGCCACGAGCACGGAAACAAGGTGGTCTGCTTCCGTCGTTCGGCCGGAGGCGTCTACGGCAAGCCCTCCCCTGGTCATCATCAGACGACGGCGTTCAGAAGTGCCGAGCGGCCTGATAGCATCCAAGGATCCCCTCGCGTAGGCTGGCGCCATCGCTCACCAGCGCTCCCCTCGTCTCCCTCGCCGACTACTCCTCCACCCTGGGCCGACGCAGCTATCATCGTCATCATCTTCGGAACGATCGTCGGCCTCGTCCCCACTCTGGGAGGCAGAAGCAGTGTCGCTGTCCTCGGGGTCATCATTCTCACGGTCGCTATCCTGTGCATGATCCCTCGCGATCTGCTCGATGATATCCTCAAGGTGCCAAACGATCAGCGTTCCATCTTCAGAGGCGGAAACCGCCCGATGCCCATCTGATGACACGGCTATGCCGGTCACACCGCATGTGTGCCTGACCTCCATTTTCGATTCGCCCCCGGTCGACGTATCCCAGAACATGACCATTCCAGACTGGTCACCGGCGGCTGCGAGTCGTTGATCTCCGGACATCGCTACGCACCAAAGGGAGTCTTCGTGTTTCGTGAGCGTTTGCACGAAGTACAATCGGTCCATCTGATCACACCCAAGAGCCGACAGAACGCCATCCTCGCCCGCGACTAGAATCCCCGGGTCCTTCGTTCGGCTATCCCACACCAGAGCGAGGCACAGAACGCCGGACTCATAGAACAGCTCGCCAGCGAAGGTTGTATCGTATTGGCCTCGGTAGATGTTCCACAACCTCAGGTCTCCGCCCGAGGTGACCGACACAGCAAAGTCACCCTCTCGAAACACGCCGACACCAGCGACGCCATCCACGCCGTGAATAACCTCCATACAGGCACCATTGTCGCCGTTCCAGATACGGAGCTTGTCGTCCTCGCACCCCGAGAGCACCACGCTCCCGCTAGCCGAGGTGGCTAGGGCCACGACCTCGCCCGCGTGTGCGCTGAAGACGCGGACAGACTCACCTGTTTCGAGATTCCATCGTCTGACGGTCCAGTCCGCCCCGCCAGAGAAGGCCGAGCGGCCATCTTCAGTAATCACCACGCAATTGACTCGACCTTCGTGGCCGCGAAGTGTCTTGGTGCATTTCCCGGTTTCGAGATTCCACACTTTGAGCGTGCCGTCTTCGCCCCCAGATACGGCCAGAGCGCCGTCGTTCCGAATGGCAACAGCCTGAACAGGACCATCGTGCCCCGACAGGGTCATACAATCAGGTTTCCATTCCTCGAATGCCCGCAGGAGGTCCAACGCCGAGGCATACCTCTCCTTGCGCTCCCTTTCCAGACACCGATTCACAATTCGCACCATTCTGCTGGAGATGCTCGCATTCACCTGCTCCACCCTCCGCGCGGGGCGTTTGGTGCGCTCGATCAGCGTCTCCGCAAAACCAAGACCCTCGAAAGGCACCTCTCCGGTGAGCAACTCGAACAGGACAGCACCGAGTGAGTAGATGTCGCTGGTCGCATCGACCGTGCCCACGCCGTCCTGCTCGGGTGCCATGTAGGCCGCCGTCCCGAGCGGCTGTCCAGTGGAGGTCAATCGGCTGTGATGGTGACCGTAGGCAATACCGAAATCACCGATCTTCACCTGCTCACCAGCACAAAGCAGGAGATTTCCGGGCTTGATGTCCCTGTGCACGTAGCCGTGCGAGTGCAAGTACGCCAAGCCTTTGCACACCTGTTTCGCGATATCGACAACCCGCCTTTCCTCCAGCGGCTTCGACAACTCCCCCACGTCGCGCGCCGTCCCGCTTGAATTCTTCCATCCCTCCGCCAGTTCCATGACGATGAAGTAGAGCATCCCATCGGAGCCACGCTCACGCGGCCTGATGATGTGGTCGTCATCCAGTCCCTTCATCGCCTCGTATTCTCGATCGAAACGCTGCAGAACCTGTTTCGCCGCTGCCCCGGTCATTGACAGCATCTTCATTGCCAGATGAGCGCCCGTATCCAGCTGCTCCACCTCGTACACGTCCGCCTGCCCACCACTCTTGATTGACCTCACGACCTTGTACTTCCCGTTCCCAACCAAGGTTCCAGAGCCGATGCCCGCAACCAACGGCTCTGCGCCTGGCAACTTGAGGTAACGTGACTGGCTCCACCTTCCCAGCGTGGGTGTGTCGAGTAGACCGGCCAGGTCTTTCCACACGTGTCCGTCCTGAATCTCGTGTTGTGTCGCGGCCACGGCGGTCAGAGTCGCCGACTTCGCCCGATCGTCAAGACTCTGCAGAAGATAGAGGTGCGGGCGCCCGCATTCCTTGCGCGGGCAGGAATTGCGGTAGACAAACAGCGGATGCAAATCCAGGACCCCGTTCCTCTTCTCATCAACCAGCATGACCCTGCCGCTTTCGAGTGTCAGGTCGGTCTGGAATCTGAAGCTCTCAAAATCCTCGTGGGGACCGTTGAAGCACACGCAGTCATAGTCCCAGACGGTTCGAGTCCTGGTCGCGCTTCGGATACAGACGATAGGGTTGCACAAGAAGGTCAACTCCCGAAGCAGTTCCAGCGTCAGCGTCCGGCTTTGGTCGTACATCGCTTTCGTGGGTGGCTGCGCCTCGCTCTTCTTGACCATCAGGTTGCGCAGCCGGATCGCCTCGTTCATGATCCATACTAGGTTGCCGGGTGTTTGCTTCTCGAAGTATGCAGAACGCAACGTCGCCAGCGAAGACGAAACGCCGACTCCCTGTTTCTTCACCAGTAAATCCAGCAGCCACTTGAACGTTCCAAAAGCGCCGGGTTTGGCCAGAGTCTCGCGAATCCCCGTGCGCAGCTCTCGCGTCCGACTATCCGTGGCGAGGTACTCAGCCAGTGCCACCAGCATCAGATGTCGCAACGTCTGGTCAAACAGGGGCTCCAACCGCGTGATGCGGCCCAGCCAATCCTCAGGGGGCAAGTTGCGCCACGTACGCGCTGTCTTGGCGATAGCGAACGGGTAACGAGACTCGATGGTCGCCAGCAGTCTCTCCGAGGACGGCGGCAAAAGGTCTGGCGGCTGGGTTGGTTCGGGTTGACCCAACCCGGCTGGCCCACCCGGCTGCTGCCCGGCGGCACTTGGCGCGCGCCAGTCACGGCCACCCGGTCCGCGCGAGATGAGGCTCCCCCGTCCCATGCGGCGCAGTTCCTCGTCCCGGTCCTTGATCTCGATCTTGGGAACACTGCCCTCGCGCGAGCCCAAACCGGGCAACTGGATGAACTGCCCAGTCGCGGCCGAGCCAGTGACCACCGGTTGCGGAATCTTGATTTCGGGAGGGGTCTCCAACTGGATGGACTGCCCGGTCGCGGCCGAGCCAGTGACCCGCGGTGGCGGAGTCTCGCCGAAGCCGAAGGGGAGTGGGCGCACGGATTCAGACGACTCGTCTATGCGCAAGCTTTCTCTTATCTCCTTTGATACTTCTTGTTGTCTTTCCCGGATAATGGCTAGCTTCACGCGATAGGCGTCCGCGGCGTCGAGATTCGACATGTGGTTGGCGACTTCGACCCCGAGCGTGCGTATCTTGGCGACCATGTCTTTCGGCGCGAGACCGAACTCCTTCGCCAGCTCAAACACACGAACGCGAAAGCTGCTGGCCTCGCCGTTGTCGGATCCGCGGCCGTCACCCGAACCAATCACGGCGCGCGCCCCCTTCCTGTGACGGCGCGGAGGCCGCAGCATAGAGATCTAGCCAGGAACACGGACCCATTGTACCCCAACGTGCTCAGACCCGTGTTTCCATCGTAGGTCGCTTCCGTCGAGGGAGCTGATCTCAACGGCTTTCTGCCGAGTCCCTCGATGGTCGGACAAGCTGGCTTCCCCTTACCCGGGGCCTCGTGTGCCCGCAGTATCGACTCGCCCGCTATTTACCTTGCCCGCTCGGGCCGATTCTGGCCTTCAGCTGTCAGGAAGATGCGCGCGCCAACGTCTCGGAAAGCGAGGCGGTGACCATGGCCCCAAGAACGATGCCCACGTTGCGACCCCAGGCGATGGCCGGGCCGACCACTGCTGTGAAAGTTGAGCGCCGGGAGCGATGTCTTGACAACGCCGCCGAGCGCACCATGGTGGCCGGCTCCCGGCTGGCCACGCCGGCCGCCGACGAAACCTGAACCCTTTCTTCGAGCCCAAGAGCGAGCCTCTCTTGCCCGCCCTTTCCGTCCAATGAACCGGATGACTGTCAGATTCCCGGCCCGGCTCTCGTCAAGCCGGCAAGAATGATGATGAACGCATGAAGCAGTTCCCCCGCCACTAGGACAAGGCCCGCAGAGGCCGCCAGAGCACACGACGAATGGCACGGGCGGTTTCTGCCCGCTGGCCGCGCGGATGGTCCGCGCGTCCGGACGGGCGGCCCGGCCAGCAAGGGGGATCACCATGGCGTTCACCAGCAGCTTCAACAGCATCAAGATTGGCGACATCTATGCCCTGTACGCCCGCATCACCACCACCGGTAGCCCCGAGTGGCGCGTGCTCGGGCAGATCACCCGCACCTCCGTCGGCGCGCACCTGCAGCTACGCCCCGAGGCCGAACTGTGCCGCCCGATCTGGGATGCCTGCGCTCTCGACGTGTCGTCGGACGAGATCTGCCGCGTGACCTTCGGCGTACCCTGCGCCACCGGCGGCATCGAAGCCGTGGCGATGGCCAGCGTCACGTCCGACGTCGCGCGCGCGATCCGCAACCTGGCGCTCGGCCTGCCGCGCGTGCCAGCGCGGAAGATGCGTGCCTCGGGCTGCGCGCCGCGCGCAATCCGCACCAACTTCCCGGCGTGGCTGTGCCGTGCAGAGGACGAGAAGGAATCTGCACGTGCCGCGCGCGCCGAGGCCCGTTCTGCCCACCGGGCTGCCCGCGCCGCGCGCATCGCCTCCCAGCAGCACCCGACCGCATAGGCCCGCAGGCCGGGTGTCCCCGGCCTCTGCGCTCGTTCGACGAAGAGGCGACCAGTCGACGTAGCGCCCGACCTGCGAGCGCCCGGAACAGAAGATGCCCTGCACTCCCGCCCTGTCTTCTCGGAAGAAACCATGTCCAACACCATGTGCACCCACAACCTGATCCCGATCGAGTCGGTACACGTAGCCAGCCTGTGCCTTCCCGCAGACCTGGTGGCGAGGCTCGCGCGAGCAGGCATCCTCACGGTCGAGGATCTCGCCAACACAGCCGAATCCGAACTCCTGCATCTGCGTGGGGTCGGCCGCAAGAGCATCAAGCAGATCATGGGTGCACTGTCGCGGCTCGGCCTTCGGCTGGCGCCCCGGACGCAGAAGGAGAAGAACCTGCCGACCGATGCGGCCTCGCCCGCGTGTCTGGAGGACCTGGCTGTCACGGGTCTCATGGCGGGGGACTGGCTCAGCGACCACGCGCAGCGGGCGACCCTGGTGCATTGGCTGGTTTCCATGCGGCGAATCCACGACGTCCCGCCTTTTCCCGCGGCCGTCCGCGCGATCGAGCGCATGCTGCCGACGGTCCGGGAGATCGTCAGTCGCGAGTGGAACGAGAGGACCGCAGCCGCGTGGCACGACAGACTGGTCCGCTTCCCCGGTCGCGCAACAGCGCGCAGCGCACGCAAGCTGTCGTTCTTAGAGGTGGCCAGGGACGCGATCTCGTCACTTGTGACCGACGTGGACGTGTTGGCGCACAACCTGACTACCAACGGGTTCGCGATCCGAGGATCGCGGCTTTCCTCCGAAGACACCGTAACGTGCGTCGGGGCATGGCTGATGCTGTCGCTAGTATTGGTGGACGAGGCGCGGAATCTGGAGTGGGGCCGGATGGAGATGGCCGAGTTGGCCGCGGACCTTCTGTTTCCTGGGGCCGGGAGGATCGGCGCGGGCTTCACCAGCTACCGCATGGTCCAGGTCGACGAGTCCGACCTCCAGGAATGGGATCTCCGGCTGGCCGGCGAGGCGACGCACGCCCGGGACCTGGCGAATTCCCTCCTCTCCGGCGGCGTGCTCTCGGCCGAAGAACACCGCCTACTGCTAGCCACGATCGGCTCCGCGGACGACGAGTCGCCGTGCCCTCTCCCCACGATGGATCTGCAGTTCGACGCGAAGTCCCAGGATCAGCCCCCGACGCTCGCGGACATCATGTCTCTCTTCTAATTGGCCGACACCCCGAGGCCGGGAGCCCGTGCAGCAGTTGAGAACGTCACATGGCAGAGCCGTCTGCGATGTGTGCGTCAGATCCAGCCCCTTTCCTCCGTCTGCCTCACAAAGGAGCCAACCAGCCCCCGCCAAAGGCTACCGACGAAAACGCGGCGGAAATCTTTCCTCCGCCTGCCTCACAAAGGAGCCAATCAACCATGACGTACGATTCCTGTCCCGCTTGCGGTCACAGACCCCAAGAGTCGCTGAGCGTGAGTTACATGCCCATCCACCGCTGCAAGAACTGCGGCCACGAGTTCTGTCATGAGTGCTCAGGCAGCAACAACGGCAGGAAGTGCCCCGAATGCGGATCCACCAGCCTGGCAACCGCCGGGCGGGTGAATGCCAAGTGAACTGCCCATGCCTTCCCGACGAGTTGACCGCAACGCCTGTACGCAGACCACGAGACGGGAATTGCGGCGCGTGCGCGGAATGAAGCCCATCTGCTTCATCCTCGCCGTCCTCATCACGGCAATTGCGCCACGCACGTCCGCCGCCCAGGGAAGCACCATCCCGCCTCCCACGACCTGGGAAGCGCTCTCGACGCAATATCTCGCTGGCGCGAATCTCCCATCGCTGGGACGGGACGGCGCCTTCTGCAAGGACAAGCCCAACGAACTAGATGACATGTGCTGGGAGACGCAAGCCGCCGATCTGAACGGCGACGGCAGGCCCGACATCGTCGCTCACTGGCGCTTCACGGGAAACGATCCGGAACTGGCCGACAACACTTTGCTGGTCTTCTTGGGCACGCCCGGCGGTTTCAAATCCGCGTTGAGGAGCAAGGGCAATGGCGGTGCCGTATACACGTTCGGCGCCCCGGCCTGCCGCAGCCTGGGCCAGTTCGAAGGACAGGCACAGGCGCCCACCCACATCCTGGTTTGGGAGTGCCGTGACGGCCACTATCCCGTGATGCCGCGCCTGATAAAGCCGCAAGATGCGCGCTCGACAGCCGCCCGCGCGAAGGAACACAGCCTCGAGGTGCGCTGGTGCGTGGAGTGCTGCACCGACCTCCCAGTTGCCACCGTTCCTCACGCCTGCGTGGGCTGGCCCGGGCTACGGGGCTGCAAGGTGGGCGCCGCGATCCGCGAGGCCGAGGCCAACGAGATCATCGCACCCGCCGTGGTTTCGGCCGCGGAGAAGCAATGCCCAAAGCCCACGCGAACCAAGCTGTGCACGGCTGCCTGCGAAAGCGCGGCGAGCCGCTCAGCCGATGCCGTTCAAACCAGGTGACATCACGGACGTTCCCGGATAGGGAGACTGCTTTCGGCCCCTCTGTGCGCCCATCGCAGCGTGAGGCGCAACGCCGCGGCCGCGCCGAGGTTCTTTCGCTTCGCTGGTCGAATCTCTTGAGCTGACCAGACGGCCCTCAGCTACATGTGGCGCAAGGCCCGTTCCAGAGCAAGGGAGAACGGGCCACCCAGGTTGCGGATCTCCTCGCATTTCATCCAGCTCAGCCACTCGTGTTTCTCTTCCTCTCTCAACGTCGCGGAGCCAGCGTAGTTGGCCCGAAAAACGTACGTCGTGAACGGCGTCCGACCATACCGTTCCGGATCGACACTGTTGAACTTCTCCACCAGATGCAAGCCGCTGATGGTTAGTCCGGTTTCCTCCTCGACCTCTCTGAGCGCGGTGGCTTCTGGGTCTTCGCCCCTTTCTACCGTTCCCGTGGGAATCGTGACGAATGGGACGGGCTTTCCCGGACGGGGTTTGTTCTTCATGACCAAGTACTTGCCATCAGGGTTCTCCAGAATGACGGCAACGCCCTTCAATTCATGGTCCATTTCCTCTGCGACAGAAACGCCTTTGGTCATCTCTTCTCCGCCGTCATCCTTGTCAGTGCCAGCCGCAGGCTGCAAGGT
Source organism: Myxococcales bacterium (assembly GCA_003153015.1). GTDB lineage: Bacteria > Myxococcota_A > Polyangia > Fen-1088 > Fen-1088 > Fen-1137. Next base: position 108 of record PMBS01000063.1, on the reverse strand, counting down.
CGGATACTCGGGTGCGCTGCTCGGGCCGACGTCCAACACATCGACCAGGCACGGCCTCCCGTAGACCGCGCCCCCGGTTCTGACCACGAGGTTGGGCAGGATGCGGGC
>PMBS01000346.1 GCA_003153015.1 Myxococcales bacterium | reverse complement strand
CGATTTCCCTCGGCGTCGCCTGCCCCCGTCCCGGCTGCGGCGGGTATCTCAGCGAGAAGCGGTCGCGGCGGGGCAAGATCTTCTTTGGCTGTTCCAACTACGCCAAGACCAAGTGCGACTTCGTGTCGTGGGATCGCCCGTTGGCCAAACCTTGCCCGCAGTGTGGCGCCGCCTTCGTGGTGCAGAAGGTTTCGCGCGCGGGCGTGCGCCTGCGCTGCCTGGCCCAGGGCTGCGGCTGGACGGCCGAGCCCGACGCAGAGGCGGACGCGCCGGCTGCGCCCGACGCCAAGGCGTTGTAGCGTCCGGTGACGAGCCGCCGCTCGCGCGCACGGCAGCGGGGTAGAGGAAAGGGCGGGCGACCTTCGGGGGCGAGTCCCACAGCAGCTTCCGCCGCCAGTGCGTACCTGCCCCCATACCCGAGTCGACGCCCCAGCAAGAAGACAAGTCCTCGCGACCCCTGCCGCTTTCACTCTACATCTCCTGGAGCGAACTTCTCCGAAGGACGTTCGAGCTCGACACGATCTGCCCGCGCTGCAAAAGCCCGCTGCGCCTCATCGCTCTGATCAAGAATGGGGACACCATCAAGAAAGTCTTGGCCGCCATCGGCCTGCCCACAGAGGCGCCCAAACCATATTCCGCAAGACCTCCTCCGTCTGAACCGGGGGACGGCGCAGAGTACCTGAACTGAGGGGACGCCGACGCGGGCGTGATGGAGTAGACTGTCTCGCGTGCTCGACACAGCCTCATCAGCACCCGGAAACGGCGGCAAAACCCGGCCCAGGTGCGCTTCGTGAACGCCCTCCAGGTCGTGCAGGCGCGGGTCGGGAGGGGGCCCGGACGCTCAAAAACCCCCTTCGATTTGACCATGGACTTCGATTCGCCTATGGATGCAGAATGGCGCTTGAAACGACTACCTGCCCGGCTCGGGGACAGGGCACTAGCAGGAGCAGAACCATCTTGCTAGCCACCAAGTTTCGGCATATGCATGTCCTTGCTGCCGTGCTGAGGCCTTTTGAGCAGCTCGCGCGGCGCCTTGGGAGGGGTGACATGAAGCGAGCAACCATCAGCCTTGCATTGGCAATGACTTTCTGTGCCCGCAGTCCGAGCACATCCAACGACGGGAGTTCCACCGGTGGCGCAGGTGGCACGTCCAACGCGGGAGGCACAACCAACACCGGGGGCACGAGCAAAGGCGGAAACACATCCAACACCGGAGGCACGACCAACGCCGGTAGCGTCTGCAACGTGATCATCCCATCCAACGCCGGAGACACCTGCGACATCGAATCTCCACCCGATGCAGGAGTCCCACTCGACGCCGGAACCGCATCTGACCTCACCAAAATGGGACCCTACGCGGTTGGACACGTCAACTACACGCTTTCAGATACCAGTATCTACGCCCGGTCTGTAATCGTTGGCGTTTGGTACCCAGTAGATTCTGGCACCATTACGTCAACGTCTCCTCCGGCACAATACCCAATGGACCCATGGTCCAACAATCTCCCCGTGTCGAAATCTACTGATTGGGAGGCACTTGGGTATGACCCCGCATACGAAGGGCCCACGCCCTCGGCTGCTGGCCCATTCCCGTTGGTTATGGTGTCGCCGGGATGGGGCTGGGATAATTGGGAGTATATTTTCATTGGGACACGACTGGCAAGCCACGGCTTCGTCGTGGCGGTGACCGACCATTATCACGAGGGGCAGTTGAATTCGGGTTCAGGAAACAATCTGGTGGTTTCGGCGTACTACCGAACCCTGGATGTTTCATTTGCCCTCACGGAGTTGATGTTGAAGAATGCCGCACCGGGAGAACCGTTGCATGCTGTGATCGATTCATCGAGAATCGCTATGAGCGGGCATTCTCTAGGCGGCTATGCCGCATACGCTCTTGCGGGCGGCGACGACGAGGTCTGCGATACCCTGTGGGGCACGTATTTCAACGACAGCTTGCCCGAGCCGCAATTCACTTGTGTTCCTGCGCCTGCAGATCCTCGCATTCGAGCCATCGTTTCCCTAGATGGCGTCTCTCCGCTCATGCGCTACCGCGAACTGGCCAGGATATCAGTGCCCAGTCTTATCATGGGCGAAACGGTCGAGCACATCGTGAGCTACAATTCCATCGCAGATCCCAATGCCAACCTATTCATCGCACGACCGCATGCGGCCATCAATCGTAGAGACTCTTATCGAGTTGATGTTACCATCGCCGATCACACTGCTTTCACGGATTGGTGCGACGGGCTCAAGGTGATGGCTAGTCTTGGCGTGACGGCGATAAACGGGATCGCGCTCTCCGGCTCAATTTACTCGTCAGACTGCGTTATCCAGGGCACTTTCGACCCGGCAAATAATCCCGTCACGCACCAAATCGTGACCACGTACATGCTCGCGTTCCTGAACACGTATCTCGGACGCGAAGATGATTCCTGGATGCTGACTTCCAGTTACGCTAGGCAGTACCAGCCCAACGTGGAGTTCTTCGATTCCGAGGCATGCAATGAATGCCCGGTTGGAGACGGCGAGTACAGCTATCGGCCGCATCCTTGCCAATGTTCGGTCGCGCGAAAAGATCCGGCGAACTACTTTGCGCCGTCTTCGGACGGAGGCGCGCAGTAGAGGCGGGTACCTTCCGCCGCTCACCGCTGCGTGTGCGGTCACCGAGGATGTGACCATAGGTAAATTCATGGGGGGTTTGAGCGTCCGGGACCCCTGCCAGATGGCGCCCGCGGTTTTCGACCAGACCGTCATTGAGATCGACGCGGGCCGGGTCGGTTTGCGCGCCAACGGCCAGGTCATGCGCTTTCCCGGCTACCTTGCCATTTACGCCGAAACCCAGGAAGAAGGCGCTGCGGACGACGAGGCCGCCGGCAGCTTGCCCGACATCCACCAGGACGGAACCCTGCGTCTGCTCGGCTGCCAGCCCGAGCAGCACTTCACCCAGCCGCTGCCACGCTTCTCGGAGGCGACCCTGGTGCGCGAGCTGGAGGAGAAGGGCATTGGCCGGCCCTCGACCTACGCGACCATCTTGTCCACTATTCAAGATCGCGGCTACGTGGAGAAAAAGGAAGGCCGTCTCGGTCCCACCGAGCTGGGCGTGGTGGTGAACGGCCTTCTGGTCAAGAGTTTCCCAGAGATTGTCAGCAGCGATTTCACCGCACTGATGGAGGAGCAACTCGACGAGGTGGAGGTAGGTGCGGTGGACTGGGTCAAGCTGCTGCGTGACTTCTATGAGCCGTTCGAGCAGGACTTGGCGCGCGCCAAGGTGGAGATGCGCGCCCTCAAGCGCGAAGAAGCGCCCACCGAAGAGGTGTGCGAGAAATGCGGCAAGCCCATGGTGATCAAGTGGGGCCGCAACGGCTACTTTC
>PMBS01000145.1 GCA_003153015.1 Myxococcales bacterium | reverse complement strand
GACCAGAGCGCGCAGCTTCATGCGTCGCCATCGCGAAACGGCCGCTTGAGTTCCAGCCGCACGCGGTTGTCGGGCAGGAGGGCGAGCCGCTCCTTCGCCAGTGGCGGGCGGAGCACGTAGCGCAGCAGGCGCTCGCGCGCCGCTTGGTCCTCGGCACCGGCAACGCTCGCCGCGTGCAGGTTGAAGCCCAGCTCTTGCACCACCAGCGCGCCCACCGGCGTGGGACCCGCGCTGTCGGTGCGCGCGAGCTGCACGGCAGGACGGCAGCGCTGCTCGGGACCGGCAGGCGGCAGCCCGGCAACTGCCGCGGCTGCGAGCTGGGCCAGCACCGGGTCGCGCGAGGCCAGTTCGTCATCTATCTCGAGAGCTTCGGGCAACAGGCGGACCACCCCCCCGCCGGGCCAGGTAGCGCAGGATGGGGACCCGAGCCACCTGCAAGACGTCGCCGACTTCGTCGGTCTTCAGCCTGGGCAGGGCGCGGAAGGTCGGCATCCCGTCGGGGTCAGGCACGTAAACCCCATCCTATGCTGACTTCCCGACTATGCTGAGTTCGCTCTCGTTGGCCCTGCAAACGCAGCCGGTGCAGCGAAAACACTCAGCATAGTTAGAGGCCATCAAGGAAGGCCAGGAGGCGATCGCTGGCGCGGTAGCGAAGGGTTCGACCACGAGGCTCCTGAAGTGAAGCAAGGGCACGCTCCTTCATGGTGAGATCGGCTTCGACGTAATGATGTGTGGTCTCGGGACTCTCGTGACCCAGCCACAGGGCTATGACGGTCAGATCCACCCCGGACTGCAACAGATGCATAGCCGTAGTGTGCCTGATCGTGTGCGGAGATACCGATAGCCCCCGCAGCGAAGGGCAGCGTTTCTGGGCGACGGCGACGGCTACACGCAGGCGTTGCTCAACACCCGATCGCGACAGAGCATGACCGGCACGATTGGAGAAGACCGGCGCATCGCCATCTCGATGCTGTCGGACCAGCCAGTCGCGCAGCAGCCGAGCCGTGCCCCGCCAGAGCGGGGTCACTCTCTGCTTGCGGCCCTTGCCCCGAATGTGGACCGCAGCAGTGCGGTCGAGCTCGACATCATTCACGCGCAGGCCAATGATCTCGGAGACGCGAGCGCCTGTGTTGTAGAAGGTGGAGAACATGACGTGGTCGCGCTGACCGCTCCGCGTCGTTCGATCCGGTGCATCGAGGACGGCCTGCATCTGTTCGTGCGACAAGAATCCGAGTAGGGGTCGGTCGAAGCGTTTCATCGGAATGGCCAGGACCCGCTGGATCGTCGGGAGTGCCGCTGGGTCACGGTAGGAGGCATAACGAAGAAAGGAGCGCACGGCCACCAGGCGGAGGTTGCGCGTGCGCGCGGAGTTGCCACGCTCCTTCTGAAGCTGGTCGAGAAAGCCGAGGATGACCGGCGCATCCAGATCGGCCAGGGTCAGAGCCTCCGGAGCCTTCCTCATCCGCTGTTCGGCATACTTCAACAGAAGCCGGAATGTGTCGCGATAGCTCGCCACGGTTTGGTCGCTCAGATTGCGTTCGGCGATCAGGCGCTTGCAGAAGAAGTCCTGCAGCAGCGCCGCGAAGCTTGGGGGCAGAGGGTTGGCATTCATCGGCCCCTCCTCGAACGATGGCGCGAGTAGGCTTGGAAACGTGCAGCCGTGAGCGCCATGAGCTCGGGGACTGCTGTCAGGTACCAGTAGGTATCGGTGACTTCAACGTGGCCCAGGTAGGTGCATAGGGCGAGGATCTTCTGGTCCACGTCTGCACCTTGCTGGCACCAGCGCAAAAGGGTGCGCACGGCCATCGTGTGCCGCATGTCGTGTAGCCGGGGTCGTCGCCCTTCCCGGTTCTTCGTCCAACCGAGCTGGCACCGCAAGTCCGTGAAGGTGCCGATCACACCGCTATAGCCCATGGGCGCGCCACGCTCGTTGATGAAGAAGGTGCGAGCGGTTGCTTCTGGATGGTAGCGATTCCGGCGTTCGGCGTACTTCGCGAGGGCGTGCGTCGTCGACGGATGTAGCGGGACCAGCCGCGATTTGCGGAACTTGCTGCGCGCCACGGTGAGCACGCCGCTTCGCAAATCCACCTCGTCGCGTTGCAGGTGCAACGCCTCCGAGATCCGCAGGCCGCTGCTGATGAGCAAGCCAAAGAGTGTCACGTAGCTGTGGCAGCGCAGCCCACCGGCAGGTCCGAGGTCCTTGGCCGCACGAAGCAGGGCGCAGATCTCCGCATTCGAGTAGATGTGCGGCGTGCTACGACGGAAATAGGGACCGAGTAGATCCGCAGGAGGGATCTCCGTGCCTGGCTCGAACAGGCTTCGGTGTTGAGCAAACCCGCGGACGATTTGTAGCCGTCGGGCCCACCAGTACGGCTTGGCTTTTTGAGGTAGCTTTGCCCAACGCACGGCGAGGTCGATGGTGACTGGACCTCGGTGTCTGATGCTGTCGGCGTACCGAGCGAATGCCAGTAGCGCCTGACCGGGGGTAGCAAGGGCGTAACCAAGTTGGCGACGAAGCGTGAGATATTCCTGCGCCAGCTCCACCATCGTTGGCGACCTACTCATGATCGCACCTCGGGCCAAGGCAGCGCGACCTCAGCCAGCGTGGCCAGGTCGAGCTTGGCGTAGATCTGAGTCGTTTCGAGACTGCGGTGACGAAGGACGTCGGCGACCTGTTTGAGGCTCGCTCCCGCGCGAACCATGCGCGTCGCGGCCGTGTGGCGCAAGACGTGGGCACCTTTGAAGGGAAAGGTCAGCCGGGCACGCGTGAAGGCCAGTCGGACAGCGGCCGTCACCGCCGCGGAGCTGAGCGGCTGGCCCACCGGCAACTGGTGCCGGACGAACATGTGACGATCGTCGGTCTGCGGCCGGCCGTGGCGCAAGTAACCCACCAGTGCGCGCCCCACCCGTGTAGGCAGCGGAAGGAAACTGGCCCGCCGCTCTTTGCCGCGACCGACGCGCAAGGTGCCCGCCCGCCAATCAACGTCATCGAGCAACAGGGCAGCGACTTCGCCGGCACGCAAGCCAAGCCCAGCCATGCTCGAAACCATCGCGTAGTCCCGCCGTCCAGTCGCCGTGGTCAAATCGAACGACGCAAACAAGGCGGCGAGCTGTTCGTCGGACAGGCTCCGAGGAAGATGCGCCTGGCGCCAATGCGCCACTTTGGGGACTGCGGCTGCCAGGCGCCCCTCACACAGGCCGGCGACTTGCGTGAATCGAAAAAAAGCTGCGCAAAGCTGTTCGGACGAGCCCCGCTGTTTCTGGCGAGCACTTTCTGGTCTGCTCCGAGATGAAGCCAATCAATTCCTTGGGCTCCAGCCGGCGCAGATCGACTTCGCCAGTCCCGTAGAGAGAGACCAGAAACCGACGAACGTGCAAGACGTTGCCCTGGCTGGTGGCATCTGTCACTCCGCAGGCGTTTTGTCGGTAGGTCTTGAAGGACTCAAGCATACGGTCCACGGGCGTCTGCTCTGGCCGCTGTGGGGGGCGGGCCAAGCCCCGCGCACGCAGCACGGCCAACACGTGGTCCAGCGCCGCCCGCATGTGACAACGCAACCCGTGTGGCACCCGGCACTTGCATCGCGGGAGGTGCCCTTCCAGGAACGACGCTATGGTAACTTCCCCCACCGCGTTCGGGCTGATCCTTCTGAGATCCAACCAATGGGAGAAGTGGCCGGCTGCGCACAGGTACGATTGCCCGACTCTCGGTGTGTGACCGCGCTTCTCCAAATGCGCAGCGACATCGTCGAGTATCCCGCCCAGCGCACCGCCGCGAAGGCGAGCCAGCACATAGCCATAGGTGAAAAACTGCTCCAGCATGAGTGCTCCTTCCTGGCCAACAGGCCATCAAGAGCACCCAAGACTATGCTGACAAACAGAAACCACCGATTCGAGCGACCCACCGGGAAATCCAGCGCAGATCGCGTGCTGGTCACCGACAACTCAGCATAGTCCGGAAGTCAGCATAGGACGGACTATGCGGAGCTCAGCATAGGCCGTCGACCAGAATCACGTGGAGGTGTGGGTTAAGATTCATATCCGAGCTACACCTCTGG
>PMBS01000199.1 GCA_003153015.1 Myxococcales bacterium | reverse complement strand
CGACCCGGTCGAATGGTGACCCCGTAACCAGGGTAGCCGGGCACCAGTTCCTGGCCGGGGTGCACGCCCGGCTGCCAGTCGAGCTGGGGATAGGCCAGCCCGAGAAACTCGGCCGGTGCCAGCGCCTGATGGTGCGCCAGTCCCCGCAGCGCCCGTTCCGCGGATTGGCGATCGGCCTGCATGTGCTCGGCGGTGGCGCGAATCTCCTGGGCCGAATAGCGCAGGTGGAAGAGGACCCACCAGGCAAGCAGCGCCACGGTGAAGGCGACGATGGCCAGCACGCCGAACACAAGCAGGCGCGGGCGGGACCGCATCGACCCGGCCCGCGTGCGCCGGAGAAAGGGAAGGTTCATGGTGGGCGGAATACTACCGCCCGTGGTGGTCGTCACGCACGCCCTGCAAGAACGCCTCCACCGCATCCATGCCGTGCTCCTGCGCCAGACGCTTGAGCCCGACGGTGGGCAGGTGCAGGAGTTGGTTCACGACCTGCTGGCCAAAGCGCCGGATGTGGTCGCGATGGGCTTCGTCCAGCTTGGCCAGGCCGTTGCTGAAGAGCTGCTTGAGCAGCTCGTCGGCCGCGGCCTGGCCCTGGCTGCGCAAGTCGCGCACGATGGGACTGATGTCGCGCTCGACCACCCGCCGGCGCAAGGCCTCCAGGGCCTCGTCGATGAGGACCCGAGCCTCGGCGATCTCGGCCTGGCGTGCGCGCCGGTTGCGTTCAGCCTCGGCCTTCAGCTGGTCAATGTCGCAAAGCTGGGCACCTACGGCGGCAGCGGCCTGCACGTCGGTGTCGCGCGGCACGGCCAGGTCGATCACCAGAGGCGCCGCCCCCTGCAGGGCTGCAAAGAAGGCACGTCCCAACAAAGGCTCGCGCGCTGAGGTGGCCGTCACAATGACGTCCACATGTCCGGGCGCTGCCATAAAAGCATCCAGGGCCAGGGCGCGGCCGCCGCACGAGGCCGCCAGAGCAGCGACCTTGCTCACGGTACGGTTGATGAAGAGAAGGTTGCACTCCGGCCGGCCACGCAAATGCTCGCCACACTGGTGTGTCATCTCGCCGGATCCGATGAGCGCCACCGTGGCAGGCACCTTGGTCCGCCGGTCGATGAGCTCGAACGCGAGGGAAGCCATGGACACCGGCCGGGCCCCGAGAGCGGTCTTGCTGCGTACGCGCTTGGCCGCCTGAAAGGCCTCTTCGAACACCATCTGCAAATGCGGGCCGGCCAGCTCCAGTCGTTGTGCTGTGTGCAGCGCCTGCTTGACCTGGCCCAGAATCTGGGCGTCGCCAGGGTTGAGCGAGTCGAGGCCCGCCGCCACACAGAAGAGGTGTTCGGCCGCGCCGTCTTTCTCGTAGGCGTGCAGGGACTGGGCCGCCGCGCGTGCCGTCGTCTCCTTGCTGGTCCCCGCCTGGCCGCGCGTCGCGAAGAAGCCGTGGATGCGCTTGCGATACTCGGAAACCGGGGTGCCTCGCCGGCACAGGAAGATCACCTCGACTCGATTGCAGGTAGCCAGATACACGCTCTCGAGGAAGTCACACGCCTGGTGAAGCGCCTTGGCCTGGGCGTCACTCTCGTCAGGAGCGAAGGTGTATTTTGCCAGGCCTTCCTGCTGCTCTCGGCGCACGGTCACACCGACCATGCCGAGATATCTCACGGCTTGGCCTCCGCGGGGGCAGGAGCCGGGGGCGGCGCCATGACCAGCTGACCCAGGTCGGGTTCCTTGGGGCTGCCGTCGAGCAGAATGGCGTGGCAGGTGTCGCAATCATTGGGGATCACCTGATCGCCCTTGGTGGCTTTCATGTTGCCGTCGTGGCAGCGGTAGCAGCCGGGCGAGTCGTCGTGCCCGATGTTGTTGGGGTGGGTCTTGGAGTTGGTGTTCATTTCCGAGAACACAGTTCGATCGTACACCCCAGCGGCCTCGTCCGCAGCCCGCGCGATCAACTTGCCGTCGCGCGCGGCCAGATCCGGGTAGGTCTTGCGATAGAAGTCCGCCACGCTCAGTCGAACCCCAGCCACGCCTTGGTCGTGGGTGGCGTAGACTGCCGAAACCGCCTCGACCGCCTCGCGCTTGAAGAAGGGCAGATCGCGTAGCTCCGCCTGCCGCTGCAGAACGCTGTCAACGGCCTTGGCCGGAGTTTCGAAGAGGTGGGTGGGACGATTGTGGCAGTCGATGCAATCCATCACGCGTGCTGCCTTTTGGATGTCGTCCGCGGCCGGCAGTTTCGCGTCTTCGCGCGTGAACTCGGTGCGCTTGCCGTCTGGTGTGGTCAGCTCGACCCAGGCGATCTCTTGCCGGCGCTGGTCAGTGGCCAAGTAGCGAATGCGGTTGTCAGCGTAAATGTGCCACCAATGGATGCCGCCGTGAGGCTGGCCCGCGCCAACCGCGCCGCCGCCGGTCCTAAGCAAGAGCGCGGTGAAGCTCGCGCTGTTCTTGTCGTCCTCGGCAAAACGGCCAATGACCCGCAGCTTGTCGCCATAGTGCTTGGCGGGCCAGTGGCAGCTCTCGCAGGTGTCGCGCGCCGGCCGCAAGGTGTGAACGGGCGAGGGAATCGGGTGGGAATAGGTTCCTGTCATCACCTTCCACACCTGGCGCAGGCCATCGAACTTTGACTTGACTGCCCAGGACGCGCCCGGGCCGATGTGACACTGAACGCACTTGACCCGTGAGTGGGGCGAGTTCTGGTAGGCCGTGTATTCCGGCCGCATGACCTTGTGGCAGACGGTTCCGCAGAATTTGGCTGTGTCCATGAAGTTCAGCCCCACCACCGAGCTGGTCGCCAGCACCACGACATTGATCACGGTGAGCGCGGCGATGCCCAGAGCCACGCGGCGCAGGTGCGGATCGTTGAAGTCCAGGTTCGGGTAGGTCGCAATAGCCTCGGCCGACTGACCACTGCGCATCAGCGCTCGCCGTCGCCGCAGAATTCCCAGGGGCATGAGCAGCAACCCGCCCACGAAGACCACGGGCAGAAAGGCCGAGCCAAACACCCCGGTGTAGGGATTGTCGACCTGGCCCGCCACCTCGAGCGCAAGAAACACAATCAGGGTCAGCCCTGACAGCGTGGTCAGCCCGAAGCCCAGGACGGTAAGCGGATTGCGCGCGTAGTTGGCGAGCCGGGCGATGTTGGGAGAGAGCGACTTGGGTAGCAGCGGCATGGCGTTCTTTGATTATCCCAGATGGGCTGGTTTTCGCGATTGTAGCGGTCTCGGCTGCCGTCACACCTTGAGGATACCCCGCTACAGCCCTCGGGTCTGCAGCCAGATCTCGCTCCCGGCGCGACGCCTATTGCAAGGCTGCCATGGTGTTGACAATCACGTCTTGGAAGAAGTCAGGATTGTGCAAGCCTCGGGAGCCGTCGTTGCTGAGCAGTTGCAGGTTCCAACTCGCCTTGGCCACCGCCGAATCCGTCGCGATGGCGGGCACCGGCGCCCCGGTCGTGGCGGGCGGCACAGGCGGCGCGGTTTGACCTGTGATGGTGATGCCGCTGATCTGGCAGTAAATCTGCGACAAGGTTGCGGTGCTAGCCGGGGCGGAAGCTGTCGCTACCCACGTAACGGTCACGGGTGCGGCTAGGGTCAGGCTGAATGAAGTCGTCCCGTGAATGGCGGAAGTGAGGGCCACCGCAGTTGGGGCGGCAGTCAGCAGAATGTCGGCTGTGGTGGCAGCCGCGGAGCTGTACTGATCGGTCGCCTGTAGATAGGCCCGCACGGAAAGTGTGTTTCCGGCGGCGTACAGGGCATTGATGATGGCCAGGGCCTTGGTCCCGATCGCGGTTCCCAGGTCGCCCAGTTGCGCGTCGTTGGCAGACAGCAGCGCCTCTCCGTTGGTCGACGCCGAGTGGCAGGAGGCGCAGACGGTGTCGTCGGTCGCGAAGTTGTGGTTGTCGCTTTGCCCCGCGGCCTTTTCGGTGGCTGTGGGTATGGCGACGTGACAGCCGGCGCAGGTATCAGTCACCGACAGGTGCGGGGATGGATTGAGGCGCGGCATGAAGTACGCATTGAACCCATAAAGCACGTCGGTCTGTGAGGGCGTGTGTGGGCCCGAGAAATCTTTGGCCGCGGCCACGAAGTCGTCGTGTTCCGCATTGCGAGTGTTGTGGCAAGCCATGCAAGTCGCGCCCTTGCCCGCGCCCACGATGTTGGTCAGGCCGTTGGGCAATGCCTTGAGATTTCCGCCCAAACGAAGCTGGCCTGGATTACTGGCGTCGTGGGGATCGTGACAAGCCGCGCAGGTGATCGCCTCCACGGTCGACGACTGCAGGCCTAGGCCGCGCAGAAATGCCTCGTCGGCCGCGGTGCCGTCTGGCTTGTGCAGCAGGCCGGCGTCTCCTGCTGCCAACTGGGCTGAGTACGCAGCAAAGCCCTGGGCGGAATGGCATCGGCCACAGTGGGCCGCGGTGGTGCCGCGCGACTCAAAGGTGGCGTTGGCCACCAGGTCGCGCTTGGCGTGGGCGGAGGTGGCCCACTGGCTCGGCTTGTAGTGGTGGCTCTCATCCTGGTGGCAGGAGGCGCAAACCCCTTCGGAGAACGACACGCGCGTCCATTTGTCGGCAGTAGCCTTGCCGGACGTGGTGTGCGCTGCCGACAGGTGCCCAATCGCGCCCTCTTGCGGCCCGTGGCAGTTCTCACACTGGATTCCTGCCAGATTGGCCAGCGTGGGGTAGTTCGTCACCATGTTTTCCCAGTTGCCGGGTTGCAACTTAGTGGGCATGACCCATCCCGTGGTCTTCTCGATGTCGTCGAACCCGTTGTTGACCGCGGCCGGCGAGTCACCCACGGTGTGGCATTCCATGCATGAGCGCGGGAAGTACGTGAGAGGGGTAACTCCGTCGGAGTAGGTACCGTTTAGCTTGTGCTGTACTGCTATGCCATGTGCCGTCTTTGACCATGGTGTGAACACGTCAGGCGCGAGCTTGACGCTGTCGCTGTGACAGGTCTGGCAGTTTGTCGGGTAATCGATCATCTCGCCACGCCAGTTGCCCGCGACCATGGTCAGCGTCTTGGTGGACACCGCCTCAGCCAGGGTATAGCTGCCCACGACATCAGGGATGAAGCTGGGGAACTGCGTGGTGGCGCCCGTGAGGATTGCGGCTGAGCCAGCCGCTCCCGTTACGTCCAGACTCCAGTTCCAGCTCGTCTGAGTTCCACCGTCGCCCATCAAGAACTGGCGTATGCCGATGGGAACATTCTGAAGGCCCGCGGTGGGCGGGTTCGAGCGGACGGTGGCTGTGGCCTTGCCCAGGTTGCCTTCTGGGTCGGTCACATCCAGTTCAAAGGAATAGTTGCCGGCTTCGTCGGGGCTGATAGGGAGCACGCCGAAGTGAAGCTGTGCCATCACGGTGGCCTTGGCAGCGGCCAGGGTTTGCGTGGTGAAGGTCAGGCTCGACGTGGTGGCGCCGGTGAGGGTCGCGGTTGGGCCAGCGGTCTGAATCCACTTGTAGGTTAGCTTGCTGACGTCCGAGTCAGGGTCGGCCGCGGCGCCGACCAGAGTGACCGGCGCGCCGAACCCAGCGGTTTGCGTGGAGCCAACGATCGTCACGGTCGGGGGCTTTCCGATCGGCGCATCGCTGGCAGGTGACGCATCTATTTGTGGGGCTGGAGGTCCTGGCGGGCCGGCTTCGCCTGGCAGGCCTGGAGGTCCTGGCGGGCCAGCATCGCCTGCAGGCCCGGCCGGGCCAGTGGGGCCCGTACATCCCGTCAAGCTGGAACCAACAACGACAAGGATTGCCAGTCGAGAAACACGCTTTCCTGTCATGGGCCTGTGACCTCCGGAGGGACAACTGCCTGGGCTGGGCGAGGCAGCAACGTCCAAACTACTAGCATTGTTGTGCCGCAAATCCAGGTAAATCGGTAGGGATGGCGTAGTTGTACTATTGCTGCGATTTGTTATTGGATGAGAGGACGACGTGTTCTGTGTCGCGGGGCAGGGGTGATCTGCCGTGCCCATGTGGTCCAAAAACACACCCCACGCGCCGCCGTTCGCATATAGTATTTGCGTCATGCGGTTTGCCGTGGTGATGGCACTTCTTCAGGCCATGAGCTGGGTTCCGCCAGCGCATGCGGCGGGCAGCCAACATGGCGTGAACTCCGGGGTGGAGAAGATTGCGGCGCGAGCGGAATGGCGCCAGGGCAACGTCGCGTACAACCTCGGGCACTACGACGAGGCGGCTAAACACTACGAGGTTGCCTACACGTTGGTCCAGGATCCGGCCTTCCTGTTCAACATCGCGCAGAGCTACCGGATGGGCGGCAAGCTGGAGCAAGCTCTGGACCGCTACCGCGCCTTCCTGCGCACCGCCAGCGCGGATGCCCCGAACCGCGACACGGCTGGCAAGTTCGTTCAGGAGATCAAGCGCAAGCTGGAGGAGAAGAAGGAAGCCGCATCCAACACGCCGCCCGAGGCCGGGCCTGCCAGGCAGCCCGCGCCGGCGTCTGAGACGGTCGCTGACGGGCAGAAGTCTGCGGTTCAGGCAAGGAGCAGGCAGGGAAAGATCAGGATCGACTGCGATATGGCAGGCGCAGAGGTGAGCGTCGATGGCAAGGGCGTTGGGCTGACACCCCTGCCCGAGCCGATCTGGGTCCTGCCCGGTCGCCACCAAGTTACGGCAAGTCATACGAGTGCCTTCCCCGCAATCGAGAATGTGAACGTGGAAGCAGGTTCGGTGGCCATCGTGATCATGCGGATGCGTCCTCTCGCGGGTTCCCTGGCCGCCGCTCCGGTTCCTGCGCCCAACCCTGCGCCTTCGTCCAGCCAGCCTCCAAGTGGCGCGAATCAGGGATGGTGGCTGGGCAGGAAGTGGACATGGATAGCGGCCGGCTCGACGCTGCTACTGGCTGGGGGAGCCATCGCCGCTGACCTGTCCATGTATTCCAAGATCAACAGCTCGAAGTCATATCCCTGTGGTCAAGACCAATACTGCTACAGTACGAGTGACTCCAACGCGATCAATGCGCGCATGATAACAGCCGAAGTGCTAGGGGGGCTGGCCGCCGCTGCCCTCATCACCACCTGCGTGCTGTTCTTTGTCGAGGGCCGACCTGTAAGCGTGGCGCCGGTGGTGGGCGGGATGACCGGTGCGCTGGCGCGGGTAGAGTTCTAGACCATGCCCCCGCGACCCGGAACTGCCGGGAAGCAAGGCGCTACTGGCAGGTCGCTCCCGCGCCAGGACCCGAGCAGCGAAGGTTGGTGTCGCAAGTCTGATTCGAACAGCAGGGCTCGCGCGAGGCGCCGCAGGCCACGCATGTGAAAGTCGCCCCGCCACCGCCACCGCCCGCGGCTTGACAGACCAGGTTCGCGGTCGAGCAAGTGCGGGCTGCGGCCGTCCCCGTGCCGCAACAAGGTGCATTTTCGACACCGCAGCTCTGGCAGGTGTTGCCACCGGGGCTGATCACGCATTGGAGGCCACCAGCTGTGCAGACGGGGTTGTTGCCCAGATTGTTGTCGCAGCAGGGATCGCCGAGCGCGCCGCAGGAGTCACCCCCGGACACGCAAGCATTGCCGGAGCAAGTGCCGCCGCCAAGGTTGCTTGGACATGGGTTGCCTTGGCCAATGCAGGTTCCGACCCTGTTGCAGCAGCCGCCATTGGCGCAGGAGTTGTCCGGACAGCAGAGGCCACCGCCTTGACCACAACTGGTACAGGTTCCCGGTCCCATGCCAAATGTCGTGCAACTTGTCCAAGGATCGGTGCACACATTCCCCGGGCAACAGGGCTGGTTGGCCTGGCCGCAGGTAGCTGGGCGATCGACGCCGACGTCCGGAGGTGGCAAGACCTTGTCCGCGAGAGCATCTCGCGGCGGTGGCGGCACATCAACGCCGCCATCCTTGACCGACGTGGTTCCGCCAGTTGCGGCCGTGGTTCCACCGGTCGCGGCTGTCGTCCCGCCGGTCGCAGTCGTGGTTCCGCCGGCCCTGGTTCCGCCGGTTGTGGGGGTGGTTCCGCCGGTCGCAGTCGTGGTTCCGCCGGTTGCGGCCGTGGTTCCGCCGGTTGTGGTGGTAGTTCCGCCGGCTGCGGCCGTGGTTCCGCCGGTTGCGGCCGTGGTTCCGCCGGTTGTGGTGGTAGTTCCGCCGGCTGCGGCCTCCGTCCCACCGGTCTTGATCGCTGTCCCGCCCGTAGCTGTAGTTCCGCCGGTCGCGGTTGCTGTCCCACCTGTCGCTGCGGTGCCACCGGTCGCAGCCGTGGCTCCCCCGGCCGTTCCCACTGTCCCGCCGGTCGCGGCCGTGGCTCCGCCAGTCGCGCTCGGTACTCCGCCGGTCGCGACCCCGCCGGTCGATGCCACTCTTCCGCCCGTCGCTGTGGTTCCGCCGGTTGCGGCTGTTGTTCCACCAGTCCTGCTCGTGGTTCCGCCGGTCACCGTGGCCGAGCCGTCGGTCGCCACGCCAGAAGCGTCTCTGCCAGCGCCACCGCCGGGGACTAGCCCGCTGGAGTTGCTCTGACACCCCAAAGCAGCAAGAGCTAGCAAGGCACCCCATGCCAACCAGCCCCGTGGTGCAAGAGAAAGCGGAGCGAGCTGATGCATTTGCATTGGTTTGCCTCCGGCGATTCGCTGGTCCGTGTTCGCTGAAGCCCCCCTAGAAATTAGTGTCCCTGAGAGCGCGCTGGCTTCAAGCATTCTGTCTCATACGAGCAGCCAGAAACAGAGTGGGCCTTTGTCTCACACCGGCGCTGCTGCCCACATTGTGGTTTGGATTCCGCGCCGTCGGCCGGCTCGTTGGCGGACATTGACCGATTCGGCTACACTGTAACCGTAGACGTCACCGTCCCACGCCGTCACTATCGGCAACCATAGCCACCTTGGCTTCTATGCCGACGCCAAAGCTTTTCAGCCCGATCAAGGATCTCCAAGGAGGAACGACATGAATCGGCCTTCCGTGCTGGTCGTGGACGACAAGGAGAACATGCTCAAGCTGTTCGCCAAGATCCTGGGCGAGGAGCACAGCCTGAGCACGGCCAGCGACGGTGCCAAGGCTTTGGCGCTAATCGCCGAGCACGAGTTTGACGTGGTGGTGACCGATCTCAAGATGCCAGGTGCCAGCGGCTTCACCGTGCTGGAATCAGTCAAGGCGCGCTGGCCCGAGACCGAGGTGATTTTGCTGACCACCTATGGCTCGCTTCCCAACGCCGTCGAGGCCATGCAACAGGGCGCGTACGACTACATCCAGAAGCCATTCGATCCCGACGCCGCGGCGCTGGTGGTGGCGCGCGCCCTGGAGCGCCGGCGCCTGCGTGCACAGACCGTGAGCCTGCGCAAGGAATTGGAGGGGGTGAACTCGTTCCACAACATGATCGGCAAGAGCCCGCCCATGCGCGAGGTGTACGGCCTTCTGGAACGGGCGGCGGCGCTCGACATGACCGTGCTGCTGACGGGAGAGACCGGCACCGGCAAGGAGCTGGCGGCGCGTGCAGTGCACTACCACAGCGCGCGCAAACACAATCGCTTCGTGCCGGTGAATTGCGGCACGCTGCCAGCCGAGTTGGTGGAAGGCGAGCTCTTCGGCCATGCCAAAGGTGTGTTTGCCGGCGCGGCGGCCAGGAAGCCGGGCGTGTTTGAGGAGGCCAACCGGGGAACCCTGTTTCTCGATGAGGTGGGGGAATTGTCCTTGCCCGTGCAGGTCAAGCTGAATCGGGCTCTGCAGGACAAGGAGATCTATCGGGTGGGTGAGAACACACCGCTCTCGGTCGACGTGCGCATCATCGCGGCCACCCACCGGGAGTTGAAGGACGAGGTGCAGGCGGGGCGCTTCCGTGAGGACCTCTTTTACCGGTTGCGCGTTTTCCCCATCCGCATGCCGTCCCTGCGCGAGCGACGCGAGGACATCCCGGCGCTGGCGGCTCACTTCCTGACCAAGCACACGCGCACCTCGAAGCGCGACATCTCCGGGATCGGCAACGCGGCCATGCGGGCGCTAACGGCGTACAGCTGGCCGGGCAACGTGCGCGAGTTGGAAAACGCCATCGAGTGCGCGGTGGCCATAGCAGCCGGCAAGGAGATTGACATCCGTGATCTGCCCGCGGAGCTGCGGGGGGCGCAGGTGGGCGCGCTTCCCGCCGAGGTGCTGGTCAAGATGCCCTACCGCGAGGCCATGGAAACCGCCCGCGACCGTATCTCACGCGAGTATCTGGCGGTTCTGCTGCGCGAGTTCGACGGCAATGTGACCCGCGCCGCCGAAAGGGCCGGCATCGAGCGCGAGAGTCTGCATCGCCTGCTCAAGCGTTACGGGGTGCGCTCCGAAGATTTCAAGAAGGCAGGGTAGGGAAGGAGCCGGGCGAGGGGAGAATGCTGGGTTCTCACAGAGGGCACAGAGGAGGAGGACGGAGGAGGGCCGAACGCATCTCCTCTACACTCGCGAACAGCATGTCCGGTGAATGAGCCTTGAGGGTGTCTGGCTCTGTGAATCCCCAAGCCACTGCGCCGCTCGCGATGCCCGCGTGGCGGGCTGCCTCGATGTCGCGAATCTCGTCTCCGATGAAGATAGCGTCGGCAGGGTGCATGCCACTTGCACGCAAGACCTTGCGCAGCTTCATGCGCTTGCCAAAGATGGACACGCCCCCCTCGCAGGCCGCCAGAAGTCCCATGCTTTTCTTGCCCATTACCCGGCGAACATTGGCGCAGGAGTTGGACGTCACCACGGCCAGGGTCGAGCCCCCTTGCGCCAGTTGGCCGAGCAGGTCGGCCACGCCGGGAAACGGAGCAATCATCTGGATCTGTTGGGCCATCAACCTGCGGAAGCGGGCTGCGATGAAGGGCACCTTCCACAAGGGCACGTGGTGCAGTCTCAGCAGCGTGGCAGCATCGTGCCGTCTGAGGATGGCTACCTGGTTCTTGTCGACACGGTCAAACCCGAATTCGTCGGCCACCCGGTCGGAGATGCCGATGAGCCAGCCGAGGCTGTCGGCCAGGGTTCCGTCGAAGTCGAAGATGACCAGCTTGAATCTCAGGGGACGCTCTCGGGTAGGGCTGCCAAGGCTAGACGGGCGAAGTCAGGATGGCAATCCGAACTCAATATGCGCGCCAGCCACAGAAATTGGCGCAGGCGACGACCCGTGCGAATCCAATAGCCGTGTTCTGGCTGAAGAGATACCCAGAGGCCCGTTTGTTGCGCTGTGACATGAAACCAAGTCTTGCAGAGCGCGTTTAGCCACTTTTGCCTATCGGAGAACTTGGATATACTAGGAAGGACGATGCGCCACCGGGTCAGAATGGCGATACTCACACGATCGCGGACGCGAAAGCCTTTTTCGTGGGGCCATGGGATGAGACACAGTCTTACCGCAGCAGTGGTCATAGCTGTTTCGATGCTTGGATGTACCAAGGCGCGGCCGCTGGTCAACGACCCTCGCGCCTGCCCCGATTGGCAGAATGACATCGGGCCTCTCTTCCAGGAGAAATGCAGCCAGTGCCACTCGTCCAGCGACGCGGGTCCGGCTCAGGGCGGCTACGACACGACGACGTACAACCTAGCGCTGGGCACGGGCACACCGCCCGATGTGATCGCGGGAGATCCAAACTCCACGCTCCTGTCCGTGCTCAATCCGGCAACCGCGACCACCTCGCATGAGGGGATGGCCGATGTCTACGCCCA
This sequence comes from Myxococcales bacterium, assembly GCA_003153015.1. Lineage (GTDB taxonomy): Bacteria > Myxococcota_A > Polyangia > Fen-1088 > Fen-1088 > Fen-1137. Next base: position 40,854 of record PMBS01000199.1, on the reverse strand, counting down.
GGCAACGAAATGGGTAGTCGACTGCCGAGCTTCGTACTTGGATGAGGCGACCTCGGTGCACACCGCCGGGGTTTTGGATCCTGCGCAATCTGATTTTCACGGCACGGCTGTGCGTAGTACCAATCTCGGTGTCTGCCAGAACTGCCACGGGGAGAACCTCTCGGGTGGGGCGGCAGGGGTGTCCTGCTTTTCTTGCCATCAGCTCGGCGTGATGGATCCTGCCGGGGCCTGTGGAGTTTGCCACGCCTCCCCGCCGCCCACGGGCAAGCATGAGATCCATTCCGCTGGGGGCGCGCTGGCCAAGTCGTTGGCTTGTTCGACTTGCCATCCTGACCACCAGAGCGGACAGGATCACGCCTTTGCAGTCGACGGGTCACTACGCACTGACCCTGCGCAAGTCTCGCTCATTGCTGGCCTGGCCGCTTTCACGCCGGCCAATGGCACGCGGCTGGGGCCGCCGGCCTGGGATCGTAGCGGTCAAACCTGCAGCAACGTCTACTGCCACGGCGCCACCTACACCGACTCGGCGGCGGTGACCAACCGCCCGAGTTGGCTTGCCGCGGCTCGACCCGCGAGCCAAACCTGCACCTTCTGCCACGGGCTTCCACCCAACGGCGCAGGCGGGACCCGCTGTTCGAACTGCCATCGCAACGTCGTCGATGCGCAGGCGAACCTGATCAACACGACCTTGCACCTCAACGGAACCGTAGATTTCGCAGACCCGAACACCCCCTGCAACACCTGCCACGGTTCTGCCAGCTCGCCGGCGCCGCCCCCGGATCTAGCGGGGCACTCCGATTCCGCGGCCGTGGGGGTGGGTCAACACCAGCGGCATGTGACGGCGCCTCTGTTGGACATTCGAGGCCCGATTCAGTGCTCGGAGTGCCATCAGGTTCCTGCCAACGTACTCAGCCCTGGCCATTTGGGCCAGGGTCACGCGCCCGGCGCAGTCGCGGTGGCTACCGTCTTCCCCAATGTGACCGGCTCAGGGACCTTGGCGCGGGCGCAGAGCGCATCGCCGACCTGGGATGCTAATCTGGTGACTTGCTCGGGCGCGTATTGCCACGGCGGTGGCGAGCCCCTCAACACAGACCACACCCCGGGCATCCAGCAAACTCCCAACTGGGTTTCACCTGACAGCGGGGAGTGCGGGACCGCCTGTCACGGCATTCCACCGCAGTTCTCCGGACACCCGACCGGGGTGGCGCGAACCGGGTGCGTTGCCTGCCACGCGAAGACCATCGATGCCGCCGGAAACATCATCTTTACCAGCGTGTCCGGAGTCCTGAGCACGACCCACATGAACGGAGTCTTCGATGGCGACTAGCCATTGCGGAGGGTGGGCTGCTGTTGCTGGTCTGGCCGCTCTGGTCGGGGGGACCGGACTGGCCCGCGCGGAAACCGTCACTGCCAGCTCGACCACCATCGTTTCAGGTCAGCGCGATCCGCGCGATGGCACAGTTCATACCGTGGTTCCCTTCCTCGAGTTGGTTTCCCTGCGCGCCTCGGAGATCAACAACCCGCTGCTCACTGACACGCAGATCGTGGTCTCAGGCTGGGGTGAGGCGGTGGCGGGCGATCCGCGCGATGGCAAGAGCACGCTGGGCGACGTGGATGTGGCCTACCTGCAAGGCTCGACCTGGAACCGGCGCATGACCCTGCGGTTGGGCCGGCAGTTCGTGTTTCCGGGGACCGCGGCCAACCTGCAGCTCGATGGCCTTGCCCCCACGCTGCGAGTGGGGGCAGGCTTCGGCTTGTCAGGATTCGTGGGTGTTCCCGTCACCCCACGCTTTGGCTACAGCCGGGGCGAGTTTACCAGCGGGGCAAGGGTGTTTTGGAGTCGCTCGTACGAGTCAGAAGTGGGCGTGTCGGTCCTGGAAATCCTGGGGCCGGGACAGCATGTGTTTCGCCGGGATGCAGGGGTCGACGGCCGCTATCGCTTGCTGGATTCGCTCGCGTTGAGTGGGCTGCTGCGCTGGAGCCTTTCCGAAACCCGGTTGGCCGAGGCCAATGCGGCGGTCAACTGGCGGCCCTCTCGCTACATCGACGTGACCGGGGACTACCGGCGCACCGCCCCGGACCTCTTTCTGCCGCGCTATTCGCTCTTCGCGGTCTTCGCCCAGGAGACCCGCGACGAGTTTGGCGGCTTCCTTTCGCTGCGGCCCTGGCCTCGGCGCCTGGACCTGCAAGGCGACCTTCACGAAGTCCACGACGCCAATGGCTGGGGCTGGAATGCCGGCGGGAAGGCCACCCTACGTCTCGGCAGCAGTGGAAGAACGCGCGTCGGTGTCGAGAGCCGCCGCCTCAAGATCCCGGGCGACGGCTATCTCATGGGCCGTGCCTTTGGCTGGCAGACCATCACCACGAAGATTCGCGTGGTGGTGGATTTCGATGTCTACGGTCTGGACCAGCCGCGCAACGGTCAGGATCGTTCTTTCTTCGGATCGGGCAGCCTGGTGTATGACGTGGCGCCGGCCTGGCGCGCGGTGCTCACTGGAATGGACAACGTGACCCCCTATGCCACACACCAGATCGAGGGTCTGCTCAAGGTCATCTATGACGGAGGCCGCGTAGTGAAAGAGGTCACGCCGTGAGTGGGAGAAGCCATCGCGGGGCATGGGTTGCGATTGCGGCTCTGGGTATCGCGGCCTGCGCGACCATGCTGGGGACCAGGCGGGCCAAGCAGCCCGGCGAGGAGATTCGGCAGTCGCACGCGGCGCACGCGAAGGATCTGCCGTGTCTAATGTGTCACGAGGAAGTGCCCGAGGCCATGACCGTCACGGACCGCTTGCGTCCGCCGGAGGCCAAGTGCCTGGAGTGTCACGCCGAGAAGAAAGAGCAGAAAGAGTGTGGCTACTGCCACACCGATCCGGCCCACCCCGCGACCTACCCGCCGGAGTCTCACAACATCATCATCTCGCACAAGGTTCACCTCAAGCTGGTCAACGACGACTGCGCGGCTTGCCACGTTAGGCTGTCGGAGTACACCCGCCCGGGACCGACGCCGCCGACCATGAAGTCGTGTACCAAGTGCCACGAGCACCGGGTCGACTTCGACGAGGGCCGCTGCGGCAGGTGTCACACTGATCTGAAACGCTTCCCGCTCAAGCCAGTGGCCGAGTTCTCCCACTCCGGCGACTTCGTCCGGCAGCACGGCAGCGTCGCGCATGCGACTGCCGACGCGTGCGTGCAGTGCCACGACCAGAGCTTCTGTGCCGAGTGTCACGCTCAGACCGCACCCATGCGGGTAGAGCTCAAGTTCAGCGAAAACGTGAACAGCGACTTCATCCACCGCGGCGACTATCTGACCCGCCACGGCCTGGAGGCGCGCTCTGATCCGGTTCTCTGTCAGCGCTGCCACGGCACGAGCTTCTGCACGGCTTGCCACAACCAGGAGAACGTCGGAACCGGCGGCAACAACCCGCGCAGCCCGCACCCGCCTGGCTGGGCCTACCCCGGCCCCACCTCACATGGGGTGGCCGCCCGGCGCGACATCGTGAACTGTGCCTCGTGCCACGATCAGGGGCCTAGTTCGAACTGCGTTACCTGTCACAAGGTGGGGGGCATCGGTGGCAATCCACACCCGATGCAGTGGCAGCAGAAGCACAGCAAGGCCGAGATCTACGGCACCGCGATGTGCCAGTACTGCCACCAGTAGTAGCAACGTTCAACCCGGCGGTGAATTGGATACCGGAGGTCGGCGGTCGTCTCTTCGGTCAGGCTGACCGCGCTCACGATGGCCGCGCGTGCCTTTCCCGGATTCTCTGCGCCACGTCCGCGACCGTTCCCGTGAACGGTCCGCGTGCCTCCATCTTGATCGAAGCCAGGGCAGCCGCAAATCTGAGGCTTTCCGCCACGTCGTGCTCGAGCCGCCAGCCGAGATAGGCGGCAAAGGTCGTGTCTCCGCGGCCCGTCCGGCCCACGATGCTCTGGTTCGAGAAGCGCTCGTAGTAGGTCCTACCGCTGTCGCGCAAGAGGACGCCGTCGGCATGCGTGATCATGATCTCTCGGCCACCCCAGGATTCCACCGCGATGGCGGCTTGCTCGAGGTCATCGGTGCCAGTCAGGATGCGCGCTTCCACGACGTCGAGCTTCACCTTGTCCATGAGGCGCACGATGTCGCGCTTGTTCTCCACATCCCCGAATCTGATCTCGCCGGTGACCGGCTGCACCTGCCGGACGAAGCTCTGCAGGTCGACCGACAGACTGTAGCCTCGCACCTTGAGGCCCTGCATGAGGCGCATGTCGAACTCGGTATCCGAGATACCCGCGAGGTGCACGCTCTTCGCGGTGAAGTCCGGCACGTCCTCCAGCGAGATCAGACCGGCGGTCCTGACGATCGTGAGCTTGCGCTGGTCCACGTTCTCCGATTCGTGCAAGACCCTGGAGTAGGTGGTGACCGGAGCGGGAATCGTATGCGTCTCCACCCCCGCCTCCTGCAGGGAGCGGAGGATCTCGGCGTCTTCCGGTCGGAGCTTGACCACGGCCGCAACCCGCTTGCCGATCCGGGCGGCCACCACGGCACCGCACAGCACAGCGCTGCCGGGAGCCACGACGGACGATCCCCCGAAGGGAATGATCTCGTCGAAACACATGTGCCCAATGAAGACTATGTCGTATTCCATGGCGCCTCGGGAGAACCTTTCTCCGTCCCCGGTTCGAAGAACCCGGTCAACCGCCCGGTCGAGACCACCCGGCTAGACTCCGATGGTGATCGGCAGCTTGGTGGTCGGCCTTGGCACGACCCCGCCGAACAAGAGGTCGGCGGCCGCGCGGATGGAATCCGGTGATCCGCTGAAGTTACAGACCACGGCATCGGCCTCGTCGGTGCGACCCTCGACGTAGGGGTAGTTGGTCACGACCACGACCCGGTGCCCGGCGGCCTTCAACTTCTGCACGAGGCGCTGGTTGTTTCCCCGCTTCTCGATGCGCGCGTAGTAGTTCGTCATGACCACGAGATCTGCGCGCTTCGCGAGCTCGAGGGCTTCCGCGACGTCCTCGTCCGTGGCGTGAAAGGCCGTGTCGTCCACGATGAGGTTCGTGGAATGGTTGGTCATGGCCTCGCAGAACATGTGCGGATGGCTGTAGAGATCCTTGCCGAGAAACTCGTATGGAATGCACTGCTCGATCACCAGGATCTTCTGGTCCTGCCGGAGCGGCAGTTTCCCGTCGTCCCGCATGACCAAGAGGGCCCGCTCGGCCACGTCGCGGGAGAAGTGGATGACCTCCTTGCTCCGGACCACGGCGCGAGTTCTCTCGGGGTCCATTTTTCCGGCGGAGTGGAAGAGGCCCTGGTCGTACTTGAGGCTGAGCAGGCGCCGGACCGCGTCGTTCAACCTTGCCCTGGGCAGCGCGCCAGACTCCACCGCCATCTTGATCCCGAAGAAGCACTGCGAGCGCGATTCGTCGTCGGCCTTGAGCAAGATGTGGTCGACTCCCGCCTGGATCGCCATCGCGCAGGCGCGCGGGAGTGGCCACTTCTTCAAGATGGCGGCCATGCCGATGGCGTCGGAGACGATGACGCCGTCGAAGCCGAGCTCCCCTCGCAAGAGACCCGTCAGGATCCGCGGCGAGAGGGTGGCGGGCAGTTCATTGTCGTACGCCGGGTAGACGGTGTGCGCTGTCATGACGGCCTTGACCCCCGCGTCGATCGCCGCCTTGAAGGGCACCAGTTCGAGCTCGGCCATTCGCTTGCGGTCGGCGTTGACCCGATCCAGCACATCGTGCGCGTCGGTGGCCGAGTCGCCCCGGCCCGGATAGTGCTTCGCCGTAGCGGCGATACCTCCATCCTGGTAGCCCTTCACAATGGCCGCGACGTGCTCGGCGCAGACGGCAGGATCATCGCTGAACGACCTGACGCCGATTTCCGGGTTCCTGGGGTTCACGTTGACGTCGCAGACCGGCGAGTACATTTGCGTGACGCCCATCGCGGCGAGTTGCCGGGCCACGGTCAGGCCCACCTGGTAGGTCAGGCGGGGATCGCCGATGGCGGCCAGGCCCATGGGTGAGGGGAACTGGCGAATGCCGCCGGCCGTGTAGTCGTTCTTGAAGTCGCCCTCGAAGTCGATGGTGACGTGCAGGGGGATCGCCGAACGCCGGCCGAGGGCCAGACTCTGCGCCCGGTTCAGGGCCACGGTCAGCTCTTCCGGAGTCACGCTGAGCCCGTGGTTGTGCGGGTCGAAGTAGGTGAGGGCGGTCGTGAAGTAGTCCGGGGGCGGCTGGAACGTGGGGTCAATCTGGGAGTTCCCCCAGTACAGGTTCTTGGAGGTTTCGAGTCCGTACGGCTCGAGACAGAGGCCACCCGCATTGAGCTTCGTGATCTGTTCGATCCCGGAGGGGGTCAAGATGGCTCCCCGCCAGGTGAACGTGAGTAGCTGCCCGACCTTCTCTTCGAGGGTCATGCTTTCGAGCTTGGCGCTGATGAAGTCGTCTTTGCCTTGGGTCATCTCTGGGCTCTGCTGTCTTGGGAGACGTCTGTTCCGGAGTGATTCCGCGGGATCGAGGGGATTCGCCGTTCGTCGATCGAGCGGTTACCATAGGCGGGAATCGTGGTCAGGTCCAGGCGTGTGGCATGGGTGGGCTGGGCGGACAAGCCCGACGCCCACGGAGCCCGCGATCCGCGAGCCGCGGCCCGGCTTGGCCGGCGGCCGCGTCGACGAGCGGTAGCTAGCGTTCGACGACGATCAGCACTTCTTCTGCATGCAGATTGTCGTCCGCGCTAAGGTTGCGGACTACCCCATTCTCGTAGGCATAGCCGGAGACCACCTGCACGCCTGATTCGCGGGACCAGTCGAGCAAGTCCTGCAGGGTGAAGGGGTGGATGTTGGACGTCTCATACCAATGGTAGGGCAACCATTCGGTGACCGGCATGCGTCCGCTCGCCACCAGGTCGACCAGCACGCGCCAGTGGGCAAAGTTGGGAAACGAAACCATGCCCTGCCGGCCCACCCGCAACATCTCGGCCAGCATCTCGCGCGGATTGGCGAGGGTCTGCAGCGTCTCTTCCAGCACCACAACGTCGAAGGCCTGATCGGGGAAGCGGCGCAAGCCCTCGTCGAGATCGGTCTGCATGACCGGCACGCCGCGCTCCACGCAGGAGAATACCGCCTCGGGATCGATCTCCAGTCCCTGGCCGCGGACGCCCAGATCGCGCATCAGCCGTTCGAGCAGAGCCCCGTCGCCGCAGCCCAGGTCCAGCACCCGTGCTCCCTTCGGGATCTCGCGTGCAATGATCTCGTCCTGCCAGCGGGTGGCGGCTGGTTGCCGATCGGGCGCGGTCGGGCGGCTGGCGAGCAGCTTGGACAGCTCGGCCACCCGCTGGTCGAAAAGACCTTGTGGCAGACGATCCACGCTGCGGTCGGTGACCAGGTGGGGGTCGATGCGGGGCGGTGGCCTTTGCGTCATGTCACCCTCGAACTAATGGGCCAAGAAGCCACGCAAGAGGCGTCCTACCTTTTCGGTTTCGACCAGAAACGAATCGTGGCCGTAGTGTGACGGCACGTTGGCGTAGGTGACGGGACGGTTGGCCTGGGTAAGGGCCAAGGCCAGCTCTTTGCAGACCTCGGGAGGATAGAGCCAATCCGAATCGAACGAGACGATGAGCATCTTGGCGCGGATGCGGCGGCAAGCCTCGGTCAGGCTGCCTCCGCCCCACGCCGCAGCGGCGTCGTAGTAGTCCATGGCACGCGTGATGTAGAGGTAGCTGTTGGCGTCGAATCGTTCGACAAACGCGCGACCCTGGTGGTCGAGGTAGCTCTCCACCGCGAACTCGATGCCGAAGCCGCCCTGCCGGCCATTGACATCGTCCTGCAAGCGCCGGCCGAATTTCTCGTGCATGCCCTCATCGGAGAGATAGGTGATGTGGGCCAGCATGCGCGCCGCCGCCAGACCGGCCCCGGGCCCTTCGCCGTCGTAGTAGTCACCGCCCGCGAAATTTGGATCGTGCAGGATGCAGTAGCGGCCCACGGCGTTGAAGGCCAGGCCTTGCACTGACAGGCGCGCACTGGCCGCCAGGACCACCGAGCGTTCCACCCGTTCCGGGTAGGCGAGCGCCATCTCCAGCGCCTGCTGACCTCCGAGCGAGCCGCCCACCACCGCACGCAAGCGCTCGATGCCGAGCGCATCCAGCAGGCGCATGTGCAGGTTGACCCAGTCGCCCACCGTGACCATGGGGAAGCGCAAGCCGTAGGGTTTTGCGGTCGAGGGATCCACGGATGACGGCCCGGTGGTGCCGTAGCAGCTGCCCAGCACATTGGGGCAGATGACAAACAGCCGGTTGGTGTCGAGAGCCTTGCCCGGCCCCACGATGGCGTCCCACCAGCCCGGTTTTTTCTGGCGCCAGGTGCGGCCGGTCTCGGCTGCGCGGCGATCCCAGCCCGCGACATGCGCGTCCCCCGAAAGCGCGTGCGCAATGAAGACGACGTTGTCCTTGTGGGGAGAGAGCGAGCCGTAGGTTTCATACTCAACCGTGACCGGGCCGACGCTGCCCCCGAGTTCAAGCGCCAGCGTAGAGCCCGCAGGCACCAGGCACCTGGTCTGCGCCTCTGTCCACCCGACCGAGCCAGAAGCATCGGGCGGGGTGGCGCGCGCTTCGTCCTTCTTTGCAGGAGCCATGCGAGTCGGTAACAGGTCCTAGCGGGGGCAAGCCTTCGCTGGCTAGATGGAATAGGTGGGCGCCTTGGCGCGCAGAATGGCCCGATAGCGGTCTGTCAGGTCCTGGAAATTCGTCGAGTCGTAGACCGCCTCCACAGCGGTGCAAGCGCGTTGCCACAACTTGGCGAAGATGCAGTCAACACCATGGGGGCACTCGGCCTGCGGGTGGTTGGCGCATAAGGTGGAAAGCGGCGGGCCCTGCAAGACGCGCAAGACATCGCCGACCGAAACCTCGGCTGGGGGCCGCGCCAGGATGTACCCGCCCTCGTTCCCGCGGCGTGAGGCCACGAAGCCGCCGCGTTTGAGCTGGGCCAGGATGGCCTCGAGGAAGCGCGCCGGGATCGCCTGTGTCTTGGCGATCTGGGAGATCGAAATGGGCCCCTGTCCGAAGCGAAACGAGAGTTCGAGGACCGCCTTTAGTGCGTACCGACTTTTTTGGCTAACGTCCACGATCGAAATCCTGTTGGGAGTCCCAAGTGCGCCTATTCCTACCGGGGTGATAGTGCTAGGGACCGGGGTAGTCAAGGCGATAATGCGTCGAAAGCGCGTCGGGCGGGCTCCCCACGCGACTAGCGGGACAGCGCATGCCACTACGGATGCCCCGAGCCGGTGCTATACCACCGGCCCAGTGCCTGACACTCCTCACCCCAACCCGCCGTCCTTGGCCCCCCTTAGCGTGGCCGGAACCGTGGCCATCTTGGGCAGGCCCAACGTGGGCAAGTCCACCCTGCTCAACCGAATCGTCGGTGAGAAGTTGGCCATCGTCACGCCCAAGCCGCAGACTACCCGCACGCGCATCCTGGGGGTTTGGAACGGCGAGGCCGAACTGCCCGCCACGGATCCGCGCGCAGGGCAGGGGCCGGTCAAGGGCCAGATCGTGTTCGTGGACACGCCCGGGGTGCACGAGGCGCGCTCGGAGTTGAACCGTTTCATGGTGCGCGAGGCGATGGCGACCATCGAGCAGGTGGATGCGGCCTTGCTGGTGGTGGAGGCGCACCAACTCGCCAGCTCCCTGTCTCCGGCGGCTGCGGCTCTGCCCGAGGGCGAGCGGCGTATCCTTGAGCGGCTGGCTGAGACCAAGCGCCCCACGGTGCTGGCTCTCAACAAGGTCGACAAGGTCAAGGACAAGACCCAGTTGCTTCCCGTGCTCGACTGGTGGACCAAGGCCTACGCCTTCCCAGCCGTGGTGCCCACCTGCGCGACCCGCGGCAAGGGGGTGGAGGGCCTGGTGCGCGAGTTGTTGGCTCTTCTTCCCGAGGGGCCGCCGCTCTATGGCCCCGAGGTGCTCACGGATCGGACGGAACGATTCTTGGCCGGCGAGTTGATTCGGGAACAGCTCTTCCTGCGCCTGCGCCAAGAACTGCCGTACGCCACCGCGGTCCTGGTCGAGAGCTGGAACGATCGCCCGACCGGCGACACGGTCATCGAGGCATCGATCGTGGTGGAGCGCGAGAGCCAGAAGGCCATCGTGGTGGGAAGGCATGGCTCCATGATCCGCGATGTGGGCACGGCCGCCCGCCAAGAGATTGCGAAGTTCCTCGGCCGGCCGGTGCATCTGCGTTTGAACGTGCGGGTGGAAGAGGATTGGACCAACTCGCGCGCTGAGATCGCGCGCCTTGGCTACAAGGAAGGGGATACGTGAAGCGACGAGGCCGGCGGTCTTCCGACGATCCCTCTCTGCCAGTGGTGTCTCTGGTGGGACGGCCCAACGTGGGCAAGTCATCCTTGTTCAATCGCTTGGTAGGAGGTCAACCCGCGCTGGTCGAGGACGAGCCAGGTGTGACGCGCGACCGGCGCTATGCCGTCTGCGACTGGGAGGGCGCGCGGTTTCGTCTGGCAGACACCGGTGGTCTGGATCCCAGCGCCGGCGGGATCCTGGGTGCCATGCGCTCGCAGACCCTGCGTGCCGTGGAAGAGGCGGCAGTCTTGATTCTGGTGCTGGACGTGAAGGAGGGCATCACCCCGGTCGATGAAGCCGTGGCGCAGGTGTTGCGGCGCACGGGCAAGCCAGTCCTGCTGGCGGCCAACAAGGTGGACTCGGCGACGCGCGAGCCAAGCATGGGCGAGGTATTTCGCCTGGGGTTTGCGCAGGTTTTCGCCGTATCAGCCACGCACGGACGTGGCGTGGGGGATCTGCTCGATGCCACGGTTGCCGCCTTGGGTGGTGCGGCTACGCCGGCGCAGCCCAGCGAACCGGGCGACCAGATGGACGCGGAAGCAGAGGATGAGGCTGGGCCCATCAGCCTGGCCTTTGTCGGCAAGCCCAACGTCGGCAAGTCATCCTTGGTCAATCGCTTGTTGGGTGAGGAGAGGGTGCTGGTACACGACCAACCCGGTACCACCCGTGACCCAATCGACACGCCCTTCAGGTGGCAGGGCCGCGAATTCTTGTTGGTGGACACGGCAGGCCTGCGCCGCCGCCGCGCCATCGATACCTTGACCGAGGCGGTATCTGCGAAAATGGCGCGCGACCAGTTGGCGCGAGCAGATGTCGTGGCCCTGGTCATCGATGCCCAGAATGGGGCCACGGCAGAGGACGCGAAACTGGCCAGCTTCATCGAGGAGTCGGGCCGGGCTGCACTCATGGTGATCAACAAGAGCGACCTCTGCCGCCGGGCCGAGATTGACCAGAAGGTTGCTGCTGTCCGCGAAGAGCTCGGCTTCATGGCGTGGGCGCCCGTGGTGGTGACATCGGCGGTCACCGGGCGCGGCGCGGGAGAAATACCGCGAGTAGCTGCAGAAGTGTTTGAGCAGTGGTGTCGAAGGGTTCCGACGTCAGAGTTAAACAAACACTTTGAAGAAATTGTGACCCGTCGACCGCCCCCCGCAGGGCCGGGCGGACGCTACGTCCGTCTCTACTACATCACCCAGGCGCAGGTCCGTCCGCCTTCGTTCTTCGTCAGCACCAACTACCCCGCGGCCGTGGGCTTTCCCTATCGGCGCTACCTTGTCAACCAACTTAGGGACATCTACGGGTTCGAGGGCTCGCCCCTGCGGCTGGTCCTGCGTGCCCATCAAGGCAAGAAGCCCGGGCGAAAGGCAGGCTAGCTTTTTCACCACAGAGGGCACAGAGAACGCAGAGATCGGATAGGAAGGAGGAGTTTGGATCGCGCAGAACCCAACCCTTCCCTTTCCGATCCGTCTCTGTGGCCTCTGTGATCTCTGTGGTGGAAAAGCTAGCTTCCGGCTCTTGCGAACCCCGGCTAGAAAACCCGTCCGAGGCGAAGGCCGGCGCAGGCCCACCAGGGGTGCGTGCCACCAGGTCCCGCGAGGCGCAGGGCGAAGTAGTCAAAACGCGCCAGGGCTGCCAGGGTCCAGCGCCGCGAGAGCTGATACTCCACGCCCAGCCCCGCCTGTGGCCCGAGACGCTGGGAACTGGTGCGGTTGCCGCGCAGATCGGCCAGGCTGAACCCCAGGTCCAAGAAGGGCACCCAGCGCACCACGTCGAGCGAGTAGACCGCGCCCAAGGAAATCGCTGTCACGTAATGTGGGCCGTCAGATCCCGCCTGGGGTTGCCAGGAACTGCTCACCGCCCCACGGCCGGCCCAGGTGTCCGTGAACCCGATGGCGGCATCGATGCTGGCCTGCATTCCTGGACGCGCGCTGTCGTCGCGACCAGCCAGGGCGAAGCCGACCGACGCAGCAACCTGCTTTTCGCCCGGGCCGGTCGCTTGCGCGGGACAAGAAATCGCGCTCAGGATGGCGAGGCTGGCGAGCAGCAGACCCTGGAAGGGATGGCCCGGCATGGGCTGCAGTGTACAAGGTCAGTTGACCCGACCGTAACCCTCTGTTATCTCCTCACCCTGTGGCCCGTTCCATCAACCGCAAAGAGCTAAAGCGACCCGACGAGTTCGTCAGTTTCTGGACGCGACTCGGTTCTCACATTTCTGCCCACCGTCGCAAGGTCATCGCGATCTGCGTGATTGGGGTGGTGGTGGGCGGGGGCACTTGGGGCAGCATGGCCTGGAAGGAGCACCAGGCCGCCGGGGAAACCGAGGCTTTCGCGCGAATCGAGAAGACGGCGCTTGCGCCGCTTTTGCCCGAAAAGGGCGCGGAGACCAAGTCGGCCGACGAGGAGAACAAGCCGGATGAAGATGTGGGTCCACACTTCAAGACAGATGAGGAGCGCCTGCAGGCCACCATCAAGCAAGCCGACACCTTCGTAGCCACCTATGGTACTGCGGGCCTTGGCCGGCGGGCGTTGCTCGTCAGGGCCAATTCGCTGCTCCGCCTGGGCAAGGGTGGGGACGCGGCCACCGCCTTCCAGCAGCTCTTGCAGGGCGAATCTGACAAGGGCATGCGTCTGGTGGAACAGGATGGGCTGGCCCTGGCGCTTGAGGCTCAGGGCCAGGTCGACAAGGCCATCGAAGCGTACGGCGCCATGGCTAGCGAGGCGCAAGCGGCGGGGAACTTCTATGCGGACCGGGCTCTCTTCGGCAAGGCGCGCTTGCTGCAGAAGCAGGGTAAGGGCAAGGACGCCGAGAAAGTCCTGCGCGAGATCCTGGAGAAGATGCCCAAGACTCTGTTGCGCAGGGATATCGATGACCGCCTGGCTGCGCTGGGCGACCAGTAGCGCGCAGCCGATGGCGTTTTCCGGTCGACTCGCGGCTCGCGCCGGCTGTGGACTCAGCCTGCTGCTTGCGCTCTGCCTGCCCAGCTGCGGAAGCGGTGCCCTTCATCGCGCCACCGAGGAGCGGCATGAGTATCCAGCCGGCGTCGTCCAGATGCGCTGGCGCACCGTCATCCACCCCTATTCCGCCAGCGATGCGCAGCCCGAAGAATGTGCCACGGGCGCCCTGGTCGATTCGCGTCTCATCCTGGGCTCGCGCGCGGGCCAAGTAGCAGCGGTGGACACGGGGAATGGCCGCGTGCTCTGGTCGGTGCCGGTAGCCGGGGGAGTTGATGGCGAGGCGCGCTTTGATTCGGCACGCGCTCAGGTCTACCTGGGCAGCGACGACGGAGTTTTTTACGCCATCAACCCACAGGACGGGAAGATTCGCTGGTCGTATCGGGGCAAGGGCGCGGTCGAGAGCCGGCCGGAAGTGGGACCGGCCTTGCTCTACTTCACCAGCGCAGCGAATCGTGTGGTCGCGCTAGAAGCAGCCACAGGCAAGCGCCGGTGGCAGTACGATCGCGAGGCGCCCGAGGGGTTCAGCATCCATGGCCACGCTGGGCCGCGCCTGGGTGGCGATATCCTCTACGCGGGATTCGATGATGGGTATCTGGTGGCCTTGGGCGCGGAGACCGGCGAACTGCGTTGGGCGCGCTCTCTGGCCGCCGCCTCCGACCAATTCGTGGATGTGGATTCAACCCCGGTGCTACGCGACGACCTGGTCATCGCGGCTTCCTATTCAGGGGGCCTGTACGCCTTGCGGGCCAAGGACGGCGAGCAGGTCTGGCGCATGGGGGTTGAAGGTGCGGTTGCTATCCGGGCCGGGGCGAGCCGATTGTACGTGGCCTCTCCCCGGGAGGGCCTGGCCGCGGTGAGCATGCAAGGACGCATCGAATGGCGACAAGGCTTGGCCCAGGCCGGCGATCTGACCCCACCTCAGGAAGTGGGTCCATACCTGGTCTTCAGCGGTGGCCGGGCCGGTTTGTTCGTGTTGGAGCGCTCGAACGGTCAGGTCCTGCAAGTCTTCGACCCAGGTCGCGGAATGTGCGCGGCGCCCCTCATCGATGCCGAGCGGCGCGAGATCTACGTGCTCGCCAACAGCGGGACCTTGTACGCGCTGTCGCTGATTTGGTGACTAGCCGGTTCCGGGGCCGGGACCGGCAGCCGGATCCGGTTCCCCCTTCGGGGACTTCGGGACGGACAGCCCACCCCGCACACCCCGCGCGCTTCGCGCGCGCCCTCGCCGCCGTCATCAAGGCGGTACTAGACCCGCACCGGGGCTTGCAGCCCAGCCAGCCTGCGCACCAGCTCCTTGATGCGTCGGCCGCCGCCGGCGTCACGCGCACGCCACTCGATGCCAAAGACGTTCTCGCTGCCAGACTTGCCAGTCCAGGCCACGCGACCCATGAAGGCCATGGGCACCTCAGCGCCAGGGGGTGCGACTTCCAGCACAACCCTTTCTTGAATGGCGACGGTGGCGGGCGATAGCACGAAGGCACCGCCGCGCCCCACGTCGCGCAGGTGGCCGGAGAATTTCTCCAGCTTGCCGACCGGTCGCCAGAAGATGGGCAGGTCCACCGGGATGCGCTCATGGCGCCGCCGGCTGTGTGCGCTTGTCCCGGCTCGGGCGAGTTCGAGCAGGTACTCCCACTTGCCCCGCTCGCTGGCCAGAAATTCGACACCGATGCCGGCGCGGATTTTTAGGATGTGTCGTCCGGGCCGCCGCCAGGCCACCCGTCCGTACAGCACCGTGGGGGGTTGCCGGCGACCGAGACGGACCTTCACCGCCACCATGTCGCCCACGGGAATATTGCGACGGGTGGGACAGAATACGCCGCCATTTCCGCCCGAAGGCTGGAAGCCGGCAAGGAACTCGCGCGTGTTCTTGACGACGAGCTCCGGGAAGTTGGCGGCGCCGGAAGGAGCCGACGAGGTGTCATCCTTGTGTTCCCTAGACATTGCCTTTGTTCTGCCGACGGGCATGCTACGCCTTTGAGGAGTTGATACTACCTGCGAACCGAGGATTTCGACTACCATCTACCATCTCGCTTGGTTGCCACGCACCCGGTGCCCCGGCGGGACGAGTCGCGCTTGCTGATTCTTAGCCGAGACACGGGCGAGCGCAATCATGCTCTTTTCCGTGACATTGCCCGTTTCTTGCGCCCGCGCTCTTTGCTGGTGCTTAACGACACGCGCGTCATTCCGGCGCGGCTGAGAGGGACCAAGTCCACCGGCGGGCAGATGGAGATTCTCTTGGTCGAGAGGCTGTCGGCTGAAAAAGGCGATGTCCGCACCGGCGAGCCAGGCTGGCGTGAAGACTGGCGCGCATTGGCGCGTGGGCTGGGCCGACAGCCGCCCCGCGCGCGCCTGCGCTTCGCGGGCGATCTGGAGGCGGAAATACTTGGGCGTGGGCCGCGTGGAGAGGTCGAGCTTCGCTTCTCTTGGCCAGGCAAGGCGGATCTACTGTCGCTCGTCGAGGAGATCGGGTCGGTACCGCTGCCGCCGTATATCGAGGCGGCGCGAAGAGAGCAGGGGGCCGTGGTTCGGTCGGACGACGACAAGGCTCGCTACCAGACAGTATACGCTCGCCATCCGGGCGCCGTCGCGGCGCCCACGGCGGGCCTGCATTTCACCGAAGAGCTCATCTGTGCGCTGCAGGAGCAAGGCCACGAGATCGCGCGCATCACCCTGCATGTGGGCCCTGGCACCTTTCGCCCGGTCACCACGGCAGACCCCACCCAGCACCACCTGGATGCCGAACGCTATGAAGTCTCCCAGGCTGCTGCCGAAAGTCTGCGGCAAGCCCAGGCGCAAAGCCGGCCCATCGTGGCGGTTGGCACCACGGTGGTGCGAACCTTGGAGTCCCTGGCCCGGCTTGGTCCCTTGGCGGCTGGCCGCGGGTCGACCAGCCTCTATCTTCTGCCGGGAAGCGAGTTTCGCGTGGTGACCGACCTTGTCACCAACTTCCACTTGCCCCGCTCCTCCTTGCTCATGCTGGTGTCTGCTCTTGCCGGTCGCGAGCGCGTGCTCGATGCATACCGCGATGCCATCGAACGTGGCTATCGATTCTATAGTTACGGCGATGCCATGTTCATCCGCCCTGGGAGTCTACTCGCATGAGTGACGCGTTTGTCGTGCAGGCACGCTGTGGTGAGGCGCGGGCCGGGTTGCTGCAAACCAAGCACGGCCCGGTCGAGACGCCTGTGTTCATGCCGGTGGGCACCCAGGCCACGGTGAAGTCGCTCGCCTCCGGCGATCTGGAAGTGCTTGGGGCGCAGATCGTTTTGGCCAATACCTATCATTTGGCCATGCGTCCGGGGGCTGGACTGGTGCGCGACCTGGGCGGGCTGCACGCTTTTATGGCCTGGCCGCGCGCCATCCTCACCGATTCGGGCGGCTACCAGGTGTTCAGCCAGAAGGGGCGCCGCAAGATCGACGACGATGGCGTGGACTTCCACTCGCATGTAGACGGCAGCCTGCAGCGGCTGACGCCTGAGTCGGCCATGGCCATCCAGGCCGACCTGGGCAGCGACATCGCCATGGCCTTCGACGAGTGCCCGGCCTCGGACGCGTCCGGCGAGGTGTTGCGCCGGGCGATGGAGCGCACCACGCGCTGGGCACGTCGCTGCGTGGCCAGCACGCCGGCCCCTGGGCAACTGCGCTTCGGGATCGTGCAAGGGGGCACTGACCTCGGCCTGCGTGCGGAACATCTGGCCACGATCGCCGAGATGCCGTTCGACGGCGTGGCGCTGGGCGGGCTCAGCGTGGGGGAACCACCTGAGACTATGCATACGGTGGTGCGGGAGATCGGGCCGCGCATGCCAGATGCCCGCCCCCGCTACCTGATGGGTGTAGGAACGCCGGCAGATCTTCTAGCTGCCATCGCGTCGGGCATCGACATGTTCGACTGTGTGATGCCCACGCGCGCAGCACGCAACGGCCGCTTGTTCGTGCGCGATGGCCACGTCAACATCGCCAATGCGGTCCATTGCACGTCCGCGCTTCCCATCGAAGAGGGCTGCGCCTGCGAGGCTTGCCGGCGCTACAGCCGCGCCTACTTGGCTCACCTGTTTCGCGTCAAGGAAATCCTCTACTACCGGCTTGCGACCTTGCATAACCTCGAACACTACCTTTCACTCGTGCGGGGCGCGCGCCAGGCGATCGTGGAGGGACGCCTGCCCGAGTATGTCGCAACAAGAAAGTGCGCGATAGCCGGGTAGACTTCCGGCGGCAATAGCAAGCGCACCGTGTTCGTACGCCTTACGCCCAGGTTGCGGTATANNAAGCCCTCCGCCGACAGCCGCGGCGACGCGCGGGGCTCGGCGCTGAAGGTTCAGGTCGACAAGTCCCACGCCCTGGACGAACACCGGATGACGATTCGCATGTCGCGGCCGCCGGGGAAGATCGAGATCACCGTCACCAACGAGGACGGCATTCCCATCGCCGAGCGCGAGCACGATTTCACCGGCCGGTCGGCGGGCGCGTCGCTGGTCGTCAGCTGGGACCAGCCACGCGATAAGCCGATCGGGTCCATCGTGCTGAGGATGTACGACCGGGACGATCACTACGTCCACCAGGAGTACTCCGCCTGGTACGTCCCCATTCCGCACGAGGATGTCAACTTCCGCACGGACTCGGCCGAGATCGACCCGCCGGAGATCCCGAAGCTCGAGGAGGCGTTCGCGAAGGTGCAGGAGATCCTGGCGAAAGACAAGGCGCGCGAGCACAAGAAACTCACGCTGTACGTCGCGGGACACACCGACACGGTGGGGAGCGCTGGATACAACCGGAGGTTGTCGCAGGCGCGCGCGCAATCGCTGGCGCGCTGGTTCCGCCAGCGTGGCGTGCACATCCCGATCGCGTTTGAGGGGTTCGGCGAAACCGCGCTGCTGGTTCCGACGCCCGATGAAACCGACGAGCCGCGCAACCGGCGTGCGGATTACATCATCGCGGACGAGCCTCCTCCCGTGAAGAGCACTGGCTTCAGGCTCGGGTGGAAGCACGTCAACTGATCCGTGGGCATTCCGCTGGAGGCATTGTCACATGCGACCGTTCTGGACGGTTCAACTCTTCCTCGCGGCAGCCAGCGCTCTAGCCGTTGCCGGTAGCGGTTGCGGTGGGTCCGGCATCGCGATCCTTCACGACGGAGCCGCGGGAGCAGACGCGCCAGCGAGTACGGGCGGTATTCTGGTTGGCAGCGGCGGGTCAGCGGGGAGCCAAAGCTCGGCTGGCACGGGAGCCGGCGGCGCGACGAGTGCGGGTGGCAGTAGCGGGAGCGCGTCTGGCGGCGCAGGCGGCCTTGGCGGAACTGCGACCGGGGCCGCGGGCGGAATCGCGTCCGGGGGTGCCGGTGGAATCGCGTCCGGGGGTGCCGGCGCGGGCGGAGGCTTGGGTGGGACGGCATCGGGTGGCGCTGGTGGCACGGCGTTCGGCGGGGCTGCTGGCAGGAAGACCGGGGGCTCGGGTGGGGACGGAACAGTCACCGGCGGAATAGGGGGCGCCGGGTCCGGTGGTTCAGGTGGCACTGCCGCCGGGGGCGTCGGCGGCTTAGGCACAGGCGGATCGAGCAACGGTGGGGCGGCACCGACCGGCGGCACCACGACCGGCGGTACCACGACCGGCGGCACAGGCACCGGCGGCAGGCTCACCGGCGGGACATCCACTGGGGGCACATGCACTGGGGGATTGGCCACCGGAGGTACAGGTGGCCTTGGCGGGACAGGTGGCGCGGACGGAGGAACGGCAGGCTGCGCAACCGACTGCTCCGCTACCTCCTGCGGAACCGGCTGGCGGCCCTACTGCGATCTGACCGTGCACCAGTGCCTGTGCAGTCTGGACTGTTCCTCCAATCCCGGTAGATGTGGGACGCGCGAGAGCTGCCAGAGTGTCTGTTCCCCCGGCGGGGCGTGCGTGTGCCTGGGTTCGTGCATGACGGAGGGACAGATCGGCTTCTTTAGGGGCTGCTGTCCCGGACTGGTTGAGGTCTACTACTACCAAGACACTGCGTCCTGCACCAATCCCCCAGGTTCGGGCTTGTACGTGTGCACGTCGTGTGGCGACCAGATCTGTGGCCTGGGCGAGAATCACTGCAACTGCCCGCAGGATTGCCCGTAGTTACCGACGCCGAGTATTTCAAGTATCTCAACCTGGACCACTTCCGGACGCAATAGCAGCACCCCTGCCCGAGGCGTATCATGCGGGTATGGGCAAGGAGAGGCCTCGGCTCGAATGACTCATGCGCGATGGTTCGTTCTGGCGATCGCCGGCTGTTTGGGTTGCGGTAGAGGCGCGGCAAAGCCGGACGGTGCCGGGCCCGACGCCATCGGTTTCGATGGCGTGACGCCGATCGTGTCCGACTCGGCTGTTGATGCCGGATCGCCGGGCGGTGGCGATGCACCGGCTGACACGCTGGCAGCGAGGGACGGCGCCGCCGTCGCGCCCGCTGATGTTCGCCCCGACATCGCGGCCGTGGCGGATGCCAGGGATGCCCTGGGAGCGCCTGCTGATGTTCGCCCCGACATCGCGGCCGTGGCGGATGCCAGGGATGCCCTGGGAGCGTCGGCCGATGTCCCGGTTTTCGCGGCCGTGCCGGATGCCAGGGATGCCGCGAGGGCGATCGCCGATTCCCCGGTCTTGGGAGATTCCGGCGATGTTCCGGTTTCTGCCGGAGGCTGCAGGCAGAACTCGGAGTGCGACCCGATCTTAGAGTTTTGCAAGAAGGATAGCTGTGATCCCTCCGCCGCCGGCATGTGCGCGGTTCGCCCCGGCAATCGGAACACGTATTTCTGCGTTCCCGAGAATTGCACGGCCCAGTCCGAACTGGTATGCGGCTGCGATGGCACGACCTACAGTTATGAATGCATAGCCAACGGCGAAGGCGTCAACGTGGCGTCGCGAGGCCCGTGTCCGCTGCCGCCACCTGGGGGTACCTGTTCGACCAACGCCGACTGCGATCCCGGGATGTACTGCAAGAAGACGAGCTGCGCAGCAGCCACGGGGATCTGCGAAGGGGAGCCGAGCGCTCTTGCCTGCTGGGAGGAGTTTCACCCGCCCTGCGCCGACGCCGGGATTCCCCCGAACAACACCCCGGTATGCGGCTGCGACCACGTCAGGTATTTCAACGATTGCGAGGCGGCAGCGTTTGCCATCAACGTGGACTTCGTGGGGGAGTGTCCAGACCTGCCCAGCGGTCCTTGCGTCTCGCAGGACGGCTGCGGAGGCCCGAGCTATGACGACTTGGTTTTTTGCAGACCCACGGCATGCGGCGCGCCCGCGGGAACCTGCACGACCATTCCGTCTGCCTGCCCGATGTTGTTCTCGCCAGTGTGCGGCTGTGACGGGAAAACCTATTCGAACTCGTGCTTCACCTATTGGGCCCACGTCGGCGTGGCCTATGGCGGGTTTTGTCGCAGCGGTGACATCGTGGCTTGCGACATGGCCAGGCCCTGCGCCGCCGGCAAGGCCTGCGTGAGCGACCCGCGCGCTGCTTGTACCGGGCCCTCGTGTTCTGGCGTGTGCGTGAGCATGGCGAGCGGCTGCGGTCCGTGGACATTGGGCGATGCCGCGATCACCATGGGCTGCGGCGGGGAAATGCAGGCCTGCGTGGTGACCCTGGGACCCAGCGGGAGCGCGCCGGCCGGGGCCTGCACCTACACCACTGGCGTCACCTGCGACTCGAGCCATCCGTGTGTGGCAGGTCAGCTCTGCATCCCGTCCTTTGCCTGCACAGGCACGAGCCCCTGCCCGAGCTACTGCGTCTTTCCCTGAGCGCGCTGTAGGATCAGATCTGACTCAACTTGGATCTCGCGGGAAAATCTGCTAGCGCTGTGGCCATGGCCAAGTGCGTGGGTGTCGTTCTATCAGGCTGCGGCTCCGAGGATGGTTCCGAGGTTCGCGAGGCAGTACTGACTCTTCTCTCGCTCGAGCGCGGCGGGGCTGAACCGGTCTGCCTTGCCCCGGACCTGGCGCAGTCGCGGGTGGTCGACCATCTGAGTGGCAAGGTCGACCCTTCGGCGAGCCCCCGACGAGTGCCGGCGGAATCGGCGCGCATCGCGCGCGGCCAGTTACGCGACATTGCGGGCGTGCGCGACAACGAGCTCGACGCACTCATCTTCCCCGGCGGCTACGGCGTAGCCTATGTGTTGTCGAACTACGCCGACAAGGGTGTAGTCTGCAACGTGCATCCGGACGTAGAACGTCTGCTCAAGTCCATGCTGGCGCGGCGCCGGCCCATGGGATTCATTTGCCTGGCGCCTATCCTGGCCGCGCGGGTGCTCGGGCCGGTGGCGGGTGTGCGCATCACGCTCGGCTCGCGTGCTTGCGAGCCTGCCAAGCACGCCGCGGTCATGGGCGCTGACGTGCGACCGTGCCCGGTGCGAGACATCGTGGTCGACCAGAAGATCAACGTGGTCAGCACGCCAGCCTATATGTACGACGACGCGCGCCTGGCCGACGTGGCGGTGGGCATCGACAAGGCGGTGCGCATGGTGTTGTCGCTGGCTCGGGATCGGCGCCCGCGACCACAACCTGGTCCGATGCAGAGGCCTGAGCCCAGGGGTCTGCCGCCGGCCAGTCCGTCCATCCCAGCGGGTGAACCCATCGTGCGCAAGCGACCGGTCTGACATGGGAACCCTGGGAGGGTTCCCAAACCCTCCCGCGATGGTACGCCGCCGGCGAGGGCGCGCGCGAAGCGCGCGGGGTGGGTAGGGTGGCGGGCCGTCCCGAAGTCCCCGCAGGGGGCAAAGCCGGCGGGCTCCCCACGCGACTAGTACCGCCTCTCGCAAGTTCGCAACTGGTTGAGCGGCCGGACGGACGGCAGCGGCGAGGGCGCGCGCGAGGCGCGCGGGGTGGGTAGGGTGGGTGGCGGGTCCCGAAGTCCCCGAAGGGGGAGCCGGTGGCCGGAGCCGGATCCGACGGCCGGTCCCGGCGAGGGCGCGCGCGAAGCGCGCGGGGTGGGCAGGGTGGGTGGTAGGTCCCGAAGTCCCCGAAGGGGGATTCGGCTCCGGTTCCGGCCCCGGAACCGGCCACCCGAACCAGTCGCGGTACCAGCGCCTACTTCTCGTCGAGGCGCCGGTTCTTTTTGATCTGCTCGAGCGCCTTCTGGTACTCGACTTCCCAGGTTGCGGTTCCCTCTTCCAGGTTCTTGATCCGGCGGCGCACCTCAGCGTCGACCTCGTCGTCGACCAGCATGTGCTTCCTGAGAATGTCAACCATCCGTTTGCGCAGGGAGGCGTCGTCGGCGAAGATCTCGTCCACATGCAGGGATTGCATGAAGGACTCGATGATCTGCGTGGTCATCCACTCCAGACCTTCTTCACCCAGGCCGAAACTCTTCTCGTTGGCGAGGGAGCGCTTGACCTTGCCGAACTGCTCGTAGGGCAGGTTGCGCTTTTGCAGCAAGTCCTTCGTCTTGTCGGTGATCTCCCGCTCTAGGCGCAGGTACTCCTTCAGGACTGCCTGCACGTCGAGTTCCGCCTCGGCACGGTCGGTGACCGAGATCTCCTCCGCGTCGACCAGTGCCTTGATGATCTCGGCACCGATCACGGGAATCTTTCCGGCGTAGAGGCGCATAGCTGTTGCGGCTTCTATAGGAGCAGCAGGGGCTCCGTCAAGGAATCACGGACTCTTCTTTGAGAGCTTGACAGGCGGGTCCAGGCAAGCAAGATCCCCCCGCGTCTTTTTTCGCCTGCCTCTGAGCAGACGGGAGAGCGACGCATCAGACAATCGGCGGGTTAGCTCAGCTGGTTAGAGCAGGCGTTTCATACGCGCCGGGCCCTCGGTTCGAGTCCGAGACCCGCCACTATCTTCGTTTTTTCGGCGTCAGCCGCGCCAAGTTGTCGCACAGGATGCGCCAGTCGTCGCCCGTCTCGGTGAGAAAGATGCCGATGCGCGAGGTAAATCGGGGGTCGATGCTTTCCAGCGTAGACGTATGCACGATGATTCCCACTACCGTGATCTCGCGCCTTGGCTCCTCAATCTGGACGGTGACCCGGATTCGGGTGCCCACCGGCCGGGAATCGGGCATGACCAGCAGCATGCCCCGCTGACTCGCGTTCATGATGCGCGAGTGGATAGCTGGACTCAACACGTCGATCTTGATGACTGCAGTGGCTTCGAGAGCCACCCGGGGTCCGTCGCTGCGTCTTTCCATGGGCACCAGGAAAGCTTGTCCGGTCGCCCGAATGGCTATTGCTTCTTGGCCCTTTTCGCTGAATCGGCACCCGCCGGGTTGGTCGCACCGGCTGCGGGAGCGGGTGAAGCAGCGGCCGCGGGGCTCGCGGGCGCTGCGCCCTTTGCCGCAGGAGCTGTGCCGGCTGCCGCTGGCGCTTCCTGGGCCGCCTCGGCCGTCTCAGGATTGCGCTCCCATTTGTCCGCCCGGCCTGATCCGGTCGTGTCTATCCCGATGCGATCCAGCCGGCCGTTTTCGTAGTACTGCCATTCGTCGGGCCTGCCGTCGCCGTTGCTGTCGCGCTCGACGCGAACCAGTTTTCCGCCTTCGAAGAATTCCACGTAGTCGGGCTTGCCGTCGCCGTCCATGTCGCGCTCCATGCGCACCTTCTTGCCTTCTTGGTAGTAGACCCGCTCGTCGAACCTGCCGTCAAAGTCCAGATCGAACTCCTCAGTCATGAGCATTCCGCCCGGACCGTAGCTGTCGATGATGTCCATCTTGCCGTCGTGGTTCAGATCGACTTGGCGGCAGGACAGTTGCTGCACCTTCTGCCCGCCCTGATCCACGAGCGTGAAGAGCTTGATGACATCGGGCTTGCCGTCGCCGTCGGTGTCCGCGCTGACGACCTGCTTGCCCCTGTCGTCACAACGTGAACGGTCGAACTGGGCGCCGAAGTCGCCCTGACTCACCTTGAGCCCGCTGGCGGCGGTGCCTGGCGAGGCCGCAGTCGTGGTGTCACCACATCCGGAGATTCCGATGGCTACACCGCAGCAGGCGAGCGAAAAAACCAAGACCTTGCGGGACGTACTCAGGGAGCGCCCGCGAGACGACGCATGACATGGCAACATGCAGCCTAGGCTAGGCCCGAAAAGATTTGGCAGCAAGTCCGATTGGTCATTGGCGACGCATAGCGGTATGCAATAGTCGCGTGGGGAGCCCGCCGGCTTTGCCCCCTGCGGGGACTTCGGGACCCGCCACCCACCCTGCCCACCCCGCGCGCTTCGCGCGCGCCCTCGCCGGCGGCGCACCATCGCGGGAGGTATGGCGAGGCCGAGCGAAGCGAGCGGGGTGGCGGTGGCGGGTGGGGGGCCGAAGGGCGAAGCGAACCCTTTGAGGGTTCCCATCTAGATTGACTGTTGGCGTATGGTCATGCATGGTCCCGTCATGGCACGGAAGAAAATCTCCACAACCGTGTACATCACGCCGGAGCAAGACGAGCGTCTCAAGCTCCTTCACCAGAAGACCAAGGTGCCCGTCGCGGAATACATCCGCCAGGGAATCGACCTGGTGCTCGACCGCGAAAAGAGTCATCTTCCCGGGCAACTTTCCCTCGACGTCGTTCGCCGGTAGCCGTCAGTGCCGACCCCCATCCAACAGATACGGAATTTCTCTATCATCGCGCACATCGATCACGGCAAGTCGACCCTGGCGGATCGCTTGCTGGAAGCGACCGGCGCTCTGACCGCGCGCGAGCAGAAGGCGCAGTTTCTCGACAGCATGGATCTGGAGCGCGAGCGGGGCATCACCATCAAGGCAGCCACGGTGCGCCTCAGCTACTCGGCCGCCGACGGCCAGACCTATGAGCTGAATCTCATCGATACGCCGGGCCACGTGGANNCTGGTGGTGGACGCTTCGCAGGGCGTGGAGGCCCAGACCCTGGCCAACGTCTACTTGGCGACCGAGCACAACCTCGCCATCGTGCCGGTGATCAACAAGATCGATCTGCCCTCGGCCGATCCCGAAGGAGCCAGGCGCCAGATCGAAGAAGTGATCGGCATCGATGCGTCGGGCGCCATCCTTGCGTCGGCCAAGGACGGGCGTGGCATCGAGGCCGTGCTGGAAGCCATCGTGGCGCGGATTCCCCCGCCCGAGGGGTCGTTGGCCAAGCCGCTCAAGGTGCTGCTCCTCGATAGCTGGTACGACAGCTACCGTGGCGTGGTGCTGCTGGTGCGCGTGGTGGACGGCACCCTCCGGCTGAAACAGAAGATCCGTTTGCTGGCAGCAGGACGCGACTACGAGATCGTCACCCTGGGTGTGTTCGCGCCCTTTGCCAGCGACGTGGCCGAACTGGGGCCGGGCGAGGTGGGATTTCTCACCGCCGCTATCAAGGAAGTGGCCGACGCGCGCGTGGGTGACACCATCACCGAAGCGAGCAAGCCCTGCGCAGCGCCTCTGCCGGGCTTCCAACCCGCCAAGCCCATGGTCTTCGCGGGTATCTTCCCGACCGATCCAGCGCGCTACGAGGACCTGCGCGATGCCCTCGACAAGTTGCGCCTGAACGACGCCTCGTTCAGCCGCGAGCCCGAGGTTTCGGCGGCCCTGGGATTTGGCTTCCGCTGTGGCTTTCTCGGCTTGCTCCACATGGAGATCGTCCAGGAGCGGCTGGAACGCGAGTACAACTTGGACCTGGTTACCACCGCGCCCACGGTCCGTTTCCGGATTGTGCTGCGCAACGGGGAGGCCGTCGACTTGGACAACCCGGCCAAGTTCCCGGCGGAAGGCGAGATCGATCACATCGAAGAGCCCATGATCGCGGCTGCCATTCACACACCCCCGGAGTTCGTGGGCGGGCTGCTCAAGCTGTGTCAGGAGCGGCGGGGCACCCAGACCAGCCTCAGCTATGCCGGCGAGAAACGCGTGATCATTCGCTACGACCTGCCGCTCAGCGAGGTCGTGTTCGGCTTCTACGACCGCATGAAATCAATATCGCGTGGCTACGCCTCGCTCGACTACGAGCCCAAGGGCTACCAGCCGGCGGACCTTGTCCGCCTGGACCTCTTGGTCAACGGTGACCGGGTTGATTCGTTGTCTGCGGTGGTCCACCGCGAGACCTCGTACATCAAGGGCCGCGACCTGTGCATCAAGATGAAAGAGTTGATCCCGATGCAGCAGTTCGAAGTGGCCATCCAGGCTGCGCTTGGCTCGCGCGTGATCGCCAAGACGGTGGTGAAGGCCTTGCGCAAGAACGTNNAGAAGGAAGGTAAGAAGCGGATGAAACAGGTGGGAAACGTGGAAATTCCGCAAGAGGCATTCTTGGCCATCCTCAAGGTCGAATGAACATGGTGAGCAAACTATGGTCCGCGTGGCGGATGCACCGGCAATGGCGTCGAGCCAAAGACGAGGGCAAGCATCTGGTGAAAGAGTCGCGGCGCATTCTGAAGCGGCGAAGCTATCGCATCCCGCAGACGGTGGCCGCGGAGATCGAGTCGGCGGTCGCCGAGGTGGAGTCAGCCGGCAAGGGCCACGACTTCGAGCGCCTGCGCGAGGCCCTCCAGGCCCTTGACGAGCGCATGGACAAACACCTGGCCTTTGCCCGCAAGTCGACCGCGCGTGAGTACGCCGAGTCGATCGGGGTGGCTCTGGCGGTGGCCCTACTCCTGCGCGCCTTCGTGGTGGAGGCCTTCCAGATCCCTTCGGGGTCGATGATCCCGACGCTGGAAATCGGGGACCACATCTTCGTATCGAAATTCGCCTACGGCATCGGGATCCCTTTCACCAACAAGAAACTGGTGGAGTTCAGCGATCCCAAGCGCGGCGACGTCGTCGTTTTCCGCTATCCGCCCGATCCTTCGACCGACTTCATCAAGCGCGTGGTGGGTCTGCCGGGCGATTCGGTCGAGCTTCGCCGCAATCAGGTCTTCATCAACGGCCGACCCATGCCGCGCGAAGGCGTCGGCGGCGCCTGCCGCTACAACGAGGGTCGCAGCCCCGAGGAGGCGCGCGACTGCGAGTTGTGGATCGAGAACCTGGACGGCAAGACCCACAAAATCTACCAGGACCCGAACCAGCCAGCGCAGGACTGGGGACCTCGGCTGGTGCCCCCGCGCAGCGTCTTCGTGATGGGCGACAACCGCGACAACTCCCGCGATTCTCGGGTCTGGGGCTTCGTGCCCTATGACAATGTCAAGGGCCGGGCGCTCATCGTGTGGTGGTCGCGTGATCCGGCGTACGGGGGCTGGTCACCCGAGGGCGTGGGCGAATGGTTCAAGTCGATTCGCCTGGGGCGTTTCTTCAGCGTGGTGAGATAGCCGCCTGTCGGATGGCGGGGCCACCGGCCACCGGTCCTACCGCGACAGCAGATAGATCGCAGTCCCCACCACCACCAAAATCGCCCCCACCACCACAATAACCCGCGCAGCCTCCCGACGCACGGGAGCGATATCCATGCTTGCCAGAGCATCGGCGATGTGTTGGCGCAGCGCCGCCGCGTTCTCATGCCGGGCATCGCGAGACTTGGCCACCATTTTCAGAACCACTTCATCGACCGCGGTCGGCAGCGCTAGGTCGGGTCGCAAGCTGGATGGGGGAGGGGGCGGCTCCTGCAGGTGGAACTGGATGACTTCCGTGGTGCTCTTCGCCCCTTTGAAGGGAAGCTGCCCGGTCAACATTTCGTAGGCGACCATGCCGAGGGCGTAGATGTCCGACCGCCCGTCAAGCGACTTGCCCCGCAGTTGTTCGGGCGACATGAATTCCAGGGTCCCCACCGTTTGCCCGATGGCGGTCAGCGCAGGGATCGCCTTGTTTCCCTCACCTGACAGGATCTTGGCGATTCCGAAGTCCAGCACTTTGACATAGTCCGCCTCGCCGCGCCGCTCGACCATGATGTTCTCNNAGGTAGAGAGTTCCGTCCTCGGACTGGTCGAAATCATAGATGGTGACGGTGTGCGGATTGCGGAGTTGCGAGCAGGCCTCAGCTTCGCGCTTGAAGCGAGCCACCACGGTGGCGTCGGCCACACTGTGGGGGTGCAGGATCTTGAGCGCCACCGGCCGTCCAGTGGTGAGCTGCTTGCCTTCGAAGACTGCGCCAAATCCTCCTTCGCCGATCTTGCGTTCCACCCGGTACCGGTCTTTCAGCGTCCGGCCCAGCAGGCTGTCCAAGGAAACCGGGCGGGGAGCGACGGCAACTGGGGGCGGGGTGAGCGGACGCACGGCAACCGGCCCGGAACGGCCGGGGCTGGCTTTGCCTATGGGCACGCCGGCTGCTGGGCTGAGCACGCGCACGGGCTGCGAAATGGCCGAGTCGAGGGCGCGGTCGAGCGCCCGCTCAAAGTTCTCAGAGAGAATCGGTACGGGCGCGCCACAGACGCCGCAGAAGCGAGCATCCGGCTCGGCGACGGTCTTGCACTGGGGGCATTGCCTGGTCGCCATGGGTTCCCTCAGCTAGCGCTGTCCCCCGGCGTCGTCGGCTGGCTGGGTGGGCGCGACGAGTGGATCTGCGGCCGCAGGAGATGCGGCCAAGGGCAATGCTGCCCGGCTATGCGAGGCGAAGCTCGGCCCCTCGAAGCTGCGATCCGGTATCTTTCCGCGCAGCGAAACCAGAAACAGGGCCCCGGCCAGCGCCGCCAGCAGGGTAACCAGAACAAAGGCAAGCAGAGGGCGTGCCTCCGAAATTGGCGGTGCGGGCGAACTGGTGGTTGCGGCGGGAGAGGCAGCAGGGCTGGGGTCGGCGGCAGGCTCATTGGCCAAGGCCAATTCGGGTGAGGTGGACCGGTGTTCTTGGGCTGGAATGGTTTCGCCGGTAACCTTCTCAGTTGAGAGCGGGGGTTTTTCGGGCTCAGGGTCTTCCGGATCTTGACCCGGGTCATAGGCCAGAAACTTCACCTCATCCTCGGCGCCCGCCTCGGGCAGCTCGGGACCGTCAAATCGGGCGAGGACCACCGTGATGTTGTCGGGTCCCTCGTGTTCGTTGGCACACGCGATGAGCCGATCGCAAGCCTTTCTCACGTCGGGCTCTTCCAGCAAGATCTGCTTGATTTCATCGTCGCTGACCGGGCCGTGCAACCCGTCCGAGCAAACCAGGATCACGTCACCCCGACAAAGGGAGACTTGCGAGAGCACAACCTCAACCTTCTCCTGGACGCCCAACGCCTGCAGGATGATGTTGGCATGCTCGAAGCCTTTGGCCTCTTCCAGGGTCATGGCGCCAGCTTCGATGAGCTGCCAGGCCAAAGACTGGTCCTTGGTGGTTTGGCTGAGGCGGCCGCCGCGCAGTACGTAGCAGCGCGAGTCCCCAATCTGCCCTATCAGCAAGGTGGCGTCGACCAGCCCAACCGCTGTGCAGGTCGTGCCCATGCCTCGCTCGCTCTGGTTGTCGCGCGATTGGGCGAAGATGCTTTCGTTGGCGTTCTCGATGGCGCGGCGTAGACGACGCGCGAAACGTTCCCGCGACAGCGGCCCGGCGTTGCCAACCGCCGATGAGATGGACTCAACCGCCATGGTCGAGGCAACCTCGCCCGCTGCGGCGCCGCCCATTCCGTCGCACACCATGAACAGAGCGCCCTTCTCCCCCAGCGAAAAGTCGAGGGGCGCTTCTGGCGAAGGCCTTTGCGCGCTGGCAAAGTCCACCACGAGGAAGTTGTCCTCGTTGTGCTCACGCATCAGGCCCACGTCGGTCTTGCCGTAGACCGTGATCTTGATTTCAGAAGGGCTTGCCATCCGCGGGCTTTGACTCGTCGTGAGGTGTGCCTACAAGCTTCGCCTCAACCTATCTCGAAGCGCAAGAGTTCATCGCCGAGGCGAATCATTTCCCCTGGGGTAAGGGGGTGCTGCCCGGTGAGTCGGACAAAGGTGCCGTTCGAGCTGCCCAGGTCAGACAGGAGCGCACAGCCATTGCGAAACTGCAGCAGGGCATGGCGGCGGGACATGAACTCATCATCAGAGAAGACGATGTCGCCCTGTTCGCGGCCGATCACGAGGTCACTGCGCGTTAGGTGGAACATGTCGCGACTCGTCCCTGCTGAGGTGAGCTGGCGCAGGCGCCCCCAGGGCGCCTTGAGCGGGGTGCCGAATAGGACCACGCCGTGTTCAACGGCAGGACGTAGAGTTTTCTCAACATCAGACAAGAACTCGAAGCGCAGGACCTGCTTGCCAATCAGGATCAGGTTGCCATCCACCAGTTCCACCGCTTGGCTGATGCGTCGGTAGACTCCGTTGCGCATTTCCAGGGGGGTGAGCACATGTTGGCCGGCCCGCAGGCTGATGCGGGCATGGCGTGAGGCGAGATGCGGATCATCGAAGTGGAGATCGCCTTCATTGCGTCCGATGTCGATCTGATCGCCGGCAAGAGGGTATGACTCGCCGTCGCTGCCATCGCGTCGCACGGCTACCAGGCGTGGCCCGCCCGGCTGGCTGTCGGCCACGACCGAGGGCCGGGCGGCTACCGCGGCGGCCAGTGCCGCCGAGGCGTCCGCGCTCATGGGAGTGGTGTGGCCGAGACGGCGCCCGCAGGCGTAGCAGAAGTTGGTCCCCATCGGGTTGCGATTTCCACAGCCAGAGCAGACCAGGGACGAGTCACCCTCGGGCGGCAGTCCCACGGGAGCACCGCAGCGCTGGCAGAAGGCCGCGCCATCCTCGAGCACCCCGCCACATTGAAGACAACTCATGAGCTTCTTCTCGAATCGTTGCTAGAAAGGGCCGGCGAACGTTGCAAGGCAATCCATCCTCTACTAGAAGGCGGGCGGGACGTTCACTGTCTAGACGGGCGTGATACCTACCCATCTACTAGGAAACAATTAATATCAATGATTTCGGAGAGCGTCAAATCCGCGCGAAGCGCGTCTCGGTCAAAGCTGGCCAGGGCTGTCTTGCTCGCCGCTTGCGTGTCGTCGTGTGGCCCGGTGGTGGAGAACGCGCCGTTTTCGGCACGCCCGGACACGCTGCGGCCAGGCGACCTCCTCGGTCCCTTTGACGGGCTGGTGGTCGACGGCGAGACTGACCGGCCGTTGGCAGGCGCCGTGGTGGCGGGAGCCTGGGCATTCGAGCGTGGCATCGGCCTGCAGGGGCCGGCAGCCGCGCTCGAGGTCGTCGCCGAAACCGGTGCAGATGGCCGCTATCGGCTGAACATCCCCGCGGAGCTGCCGCGGGGCGAGGGGGTTCGCCTTCGACGATTTACCCTCGTCGTCTACCGGCGGGGGTACGTGGCCTGGCGCAGCGACAGCAGTTTCCCCACGGGCGAGCCGCGCCACGACTTCGCCCAGCGTGCAAACCGGGTGCGTCTGCAAAAGTGGCAGTCTTCTATGTCCCACTATCGACATTTGGCCTTTCTCGGCGGCGGTCCTGCCATCCGGACGGCGGCGGCTTGGGAGGTGCAGCCGGCAGGACTGGAGCTCGACGGCGCCTCGCCCGCTACCGCATCCAAGCACCCGGCGGAAGAGGCGCGGGTGGGCTCGTCGGTCCTACTCGATGTTTCGCCGCTCCTGTCGGAGGATGAGGTGCGAGGCGTGACCGGATACGCCGGGAAGTTCGACGTCGGCAAGTTGGCTGACCGAGCTACCAGCGACGTCTACGACAGCCGACACTTCAAGGCCAGCGACAAGCCCGAAGCCTACGACGTCGGCCTGCGGGTGTGGGCGATTGGCGCGGAAGCCGCTGAGGCGCAATACCGGAAGCTGCTGGGCGAGTTGCCGGGGGCGGTTGCGACCGAGGAGATGGGAGACGCATCGCTGCGGGCGCGCGGGGGCGACGTGACCGGGTTCGCTTTCCTGTTGCGTGAGAAAGGGGTCGTGATGCAACTGAGCTGCGGCCTTTCCCAGTGTTCCGAGGCGTCGATGCTCTTGCGCCTTGCCAAGCTGGCGGAAAGCCACTTGCCCGAGGTCAAGCTGCCATCGGCCGAGAGCACCGGGCTTGTACCCCTGTCGGCCCCGTCGCTCGCGCCAGGAGGCGGGCTGTGAGACGCCGCGTCGCCCACGCGCAGCCCACTCTGACTGCACTGGCGTGCGCAGCTGCGCTGTTCGTCTGTCCGGCCGCACGCGCGTATGAGCCCGCCACCACGCATGCCGGCCTCACCGAGCGAGCGGTGGAAGCCTCCCGGTTGCACAGCCTCCTAGCCCGTCTGGGACGACCGCTCGGGATGCTTGAGCCTTTGCACGTTGGCTTCGATCTCCTTGGCCAGGACGAGCGGCGGGCTTTGCAGGCGCGGCTCGACGCGCTTGACCCGGCTGGAGGGTACCGGCCCGGGCCTGACGGCGTGGCGGGTGCGGGCGCTTGGGTGATGGCAGGTGCGGTGTTGGCCAAGACGCCGCCCGAGCGCGGTGCGAATAACTTCTTGGATCCAGCGAGTGGGAAGGGCCTCCACGATAATCCGGGGCTGGCAGGCATCGCCCACAGCCTGCGCCTGTTTTTCGATGGTGGCACTGACGTGCGCGGGCTGGCCGCGGGCACGGCCTTCACCCTGGAAGGCAAGTCCGCACTCGACTGGATTGGGTCACCCAGCAACGACTTGGGTGTTCCCGTCTTTTTCGACAACTGGGAGCGTGCCGTCAGCTTGGCCGAACCCCGCGCGCGCGAATCCGCCCTGGTGCGCGCCTTGCTCGCTTTGGGCGGGGTGATGGCGGTGCTCGAGGATTCCGGGCAGCCGGCCTACGTGCGCAACGACTTCCGGGCTGCATTTCTGCAGGGCAGCGATGGTTCGGCCTACGAGCAATTCGTGGCGGAGCATTATGGTCGCACGGCGCTTCCCCCGGCAGCCGCACCTGTGTCTCGCCCTGACGTCGCCAGCTTTTTCGCTTCCGCCGATGGCAAGGGTCTAGCCAATCGGACGCAACGTCGTTTCTTCTCCGAGGGCACCATTCCCGCCGATGTCTCGCTTGAGCGGGACACCAAGGTGGACGACGTGGTTCGCCGGGCGCGCGACTCGCTGGCGTTTCCCTCGCCCACGCTGTCCCGACTGATGCTGATGCCGGCGCAACACCGCCGCTACTTGGTGCTGGAAGGCCATCGCGTACTCGCCTACGAAAACAACGGGAGGCAGGTCCGCTTCCTCCTTGATGACGTCGTCTATGCGGATATGGCGCGCGCTCTCCTGCCCGAAATCGCCGGCTATGCTGCGGGTCTGCTCAACCATCTTCTGCGTGCAAGCCTGGAGATGACGGTTGCGGAAAACAAGGTCACGGTGCGCCTGGACGGTGAGGTGAAGGAGGGCGGCACCTTGCACGTGTTCACCGAGGACGGGAGCGGGCATCGGCGTGAGCTGCGCGAAGTTGCCACGACACTCGCGCCGGGCGCCACGATCGTGCTCAACCTGCCGGCCGGGGCCAGAAAGCTGGCGGCAGTGCTGCGCGGGCGCGACGCTGGCGGACCCTTCGTGGCGGCGGGCGAAATTGCGCTCCCGTGAGTACTATCTGGAGACTCCGAGGGCCCGGGCTGCGAAGTAGGTGACGGCAGCGATGGTAGCCGAGGCCGGGATGGTGAAGATCCAGGCCCACAGGATGCGAGTGGCCACGCCCCAGCGGACGCGGCCTGGATTGGACACCGAGCCCACGCCAAGAATGGCACCGGTAATAGTGTGAGTGGTCGATACGGGAATCCCTAGGGATGTCGCGATGAAAATGGCGAGCGAACCGCCGGTTTCGGCGCAGAATCCGCCAAAGGGACGCAGTTTGGTCAGTCGCATTCCCATGGTCTTCACAATGCGCCAGCCGCCCGCCATGGTGCCCAGCCCCATGGCCAGATAGCAGGCAACGACGATCCAGACTGGAATATGCCCGGCCGTGTGGAACTCCTCGCCCAACAGGCCTTGCGAGTAGAGCAGCACGGCGATGATCCCCATGGTCTTCTGTGCGTCGTTGCCGCCATGGTTGAGGCTGAACGCGGCCGCGGACAGGAGTTGCAGGTGCCGGAACCACCTGTCCACGCGTCCGGGCGTGGCCTTGCGGAAGAGCCAAGAACTGGTGACCGTCAGCAGGTACGAAGCAAAATAGCCGATGATGGGCGACAGGAAGATGAAGGCAGCCGTGCTGCCGATCTTCTGCCAGCCCAGGATGCCGAGCCCCGCCTTCGATACGCCCGCGCCGATCAGGCCACCCACCAACGCGTGGGAAGAGCTGGAGGGCAGGCCCCACCACCAGGTGAGCAGGTTCCAGGCGATGGCCCCACCCAAGGCGCCGATGATCACGGCGACGTCGACCACGCCGGGGTCGATGATCCCCTTGCCAATGGTGCTGGCCACCTGGTGCTTGAAGAGCGCGAAGGCGATGAAGTTGAAGAATGCCGCCCACAGCACCGCGCGGAATGGTGTCAGCACGCGAGTCGAGACGACGGTCGCGATGGAGTTGGCTGCGTCGTGAAACCCGTTGATGAAGTCGAAAGCCAGGGCAGCGGCCACGACCAGGACGATCAGGATGATCTGGTTCAGATCCAATGCGCTCATGGGGGTAGTGAAACCAAAGGTGTGGAGGCTGTGTCGCGGCAGATGCTTGTCGCCGGCCCGGCCCCTACGTCCCTTGTGTCGCGTCCATGTATCACGAACACGACCGTCTCGGCCAGTGGCTAGCGCTGCAGCACGTTGTCTGACACGCTCACCCCGCCGGCCTCCAACTTGCCAGCCAAACGCGAAGGCGTGCGAGTTGCGATGAAGCGCCCCTTGCCCCTGCCTTTGCTTTGCCAGGCCAAGAGGGTTTCGGCGCGCAACTCACCAGCGGAGCCCAAAGTGGGCTCTGCAATCTCCATGACCCGGACACTCCCATCAGTCTGAGTGACGGCATGGACCAGCACGTCGAGACTCGAGCCGAGTAGGTCATTGGGCGTCGAGGACGGCCCACGGGCCGCGCCCATCACCCGCAGTTGGTAGAGGGCATCGTTTGCCGAGCGGCCGATCAACGCGGCGAGGGCGCCCTCTTGCCCTCGGGCGCATTCTCGCAGCAAATCGCCCAAGAGTAGCGAAGCCGCCGCGTCGGCTACGACATAGTCAGGCCGGAGCGCCACCGCGGCGGCCACCAGACTAGGATTGCTGGCAGACACAGCCAGCTTCAACCAGGCGGCCGCGCTGGCAGGCGGGCTAACGGTCTCGGCCAGAACCACGACGCGCGCCACTCGATCGAGCGACCAGGCCAAGGTGCCCAGGATTAGGTCGCAGGCAGGGCGGTCGCCTACGATGAGCAGGTTCTGCCGAGTGCCTACGCAGGCTTCGAGGACTTGCTGCATCTCAGGCGAGAGGCTTCCGTCGGCCACCAGTTCCTCCAGGGTCTTGCGGCCGACGTTCGGCCGTCGGATGCAGGCGTGCAGACGGTCACAAAGGGGCGGGAACAGGGCGGTGATGCGTGTCCCATCGGCCAGGGTTGTGTCGATGACCGGCGCATCGGGCTCTGGTCGCGGCACGCCCTTGGCGGCCAGCCTGCGCAGATGGTCTGGCAGCGCCGCCAAGTCGGAGGACGCCACGGCAGCAGCCTCTCGACGGCCGCTACGCTCAACCTCGGTCGACTGCGTTCCATCAAAGAACACAGCGGTTGCGCCTTCGCCGCCTAGCAAGCGCGCCAGCCAGGGCGGAAGGTCTGCGCTCGACTGCGCGGGAGGAGGGACGGGCGGGGAAGGGGCGGGCGGGGGCACGGCCAGCTCCTGCGCGCGATTTCCACCGACGGGGGGAGGGACGGGCGGGCGAGGGGCGGCCGGCGGGGGCACAGGCGCAGACGGCGGCGCGGCCGCCGTGGGTCGCTCCGCCTCATGGAGCAGTTGGGGCAGGGGCGTGCCCCGGGGGTTGGTCATGGGCTCGTCTGGCGCAGGCGTCAGGATTGGAGCCGGGGGCTTGAGCGGCGGGAGGTTCAACCGCGGTGCGGGGCTGGACAGGTCATCATCGTCGTCTAGGCTAATTTCCGTGGGCAGCGGCGGCGCGAGGGGAGCCTCAACCGGCGCCACAGGCATGACTTTGCTCTCTCGCTTGGGGGGCGGTGGCGGGGCGTGGGGCGAAAAACTGCGTGCGGGCAGCGGCCCGGAATCCTCATCAGCTCCGTGCAAGGCAGGGGGCCTTGGTGGCGGCGGAGGGGGCGGGGGCCGCCGGGGCAGGGCGGAACTGAGTGAGCCTGCTTCGGGCGCCGAGGGAACGTACGCCGGCGGTGTACCACCGAGTGGTGACTCGGCTGCGCGCATCCCGCCGGTGACGCGAATGATAAAATCGCCGACAAAAACCTTGTCGCTGGCACCGAGCGACGTGGCCTCGGCGATCTTGCGGCCGTTCACATAGGTCCCGTTCGTGCTGCCCAGGTCTTCGACCACGAGCTGGCCATTCTGCAACAGCAGGCGACAATGGTGCTTGGACACGTTGCCCTTGGGCAGCACGATGTCGTTGTCCCGGACCCGTCCCACGCGGATTTCAGTCTTGTCGAAGCTGAGATCCTTGGAGTCTCCACCTTTCTCGGCCAGCGTCAGGATCAGCATGACATTACGCTAAGCAAAAACGCGTCACTTGTCCACTTAGGTCGTCGTGGTATTGGCGACTACCGCGTCGGCCCGGTCTGTGGTGGAATGGTGGACAGGCGGTGGCGGCCGCAATCATCAACCACCCAAATGGAGGGCGTGACCATGCAGATCCCAAGAGTCGCTGCTTTGGCCGGAATACTGACCGTGACAACTAGCTTCGTAGGTCGCGCCAGCGGGGATGGAGCAAAGCCAAAGTATTACTTTACGATAAGTAACATAACATCTGAAGACAAAACGATTATTTCGTTAGCAAGAGAGCTTCTCGCCAAGGAGATCTCGGCCCGGTCCGAGTTCACCCAGGACCTGGGTGGCGCTGAGGACGAGGCCGCCGCGTTTGCGGAGATGAAGAAGCGAGGACTGAGGGGCTTCCAGGTGAATCTGCGCATCATGACCTTCAAGCAGGAGATCAAACCGCCCGCGCCCGGCAGACGCGACAGGCAAATGGCCATCCAGGTCAAGCTAGGCGTGTACGGGACGACCTACCCGGGAGGCAAGCTCAACTTCACCGGTGATGGCGAGGCGTCGCTCACCGGCGACTTTTCCGACCGACGCATGGAAAGCGACGTGGAAAACCTGAGGAAGACGGCCCTGGCAAGTGCGCTCAAACAGGCGGTCAGCACGGCGGTAGACAAGATGTCCACCGCCACGTTGCCAGACTCACCCCGTCGCAAGAAACACAAGGCGAAGTAGTCGCGTAGCCATGCGAGTAGATACCGACGAGACGATGCGGAGATTGCGCCATAATAGCTCAGGTTCGCGCGCCCGCAGGTGCTTCGTGCTGGTTGCCCTTGCACTGGCTGGCGGGTGCAAGAAGGGTGCGCCGCCGGCTCCGCCGCCTTCAGCCCGGGCCGAGTTGCCGCCGTTCGACGTGAACAAGGATTCAGGGTTGCTCTTCACCCACGTTGAGCCAAACGGGAACTTCTCCACGACCGACAAGCCCGATTCGGTACCCGAGATTGCTCGGCGTCTGGTGCGGGTTATCGACCCGGCCAAGGGCGTGGCCGAGCGGCGTGACACGTCGATGGTCTACGTCGTGGACCTGCGCGAGGTGCTGGCCAACGGCAAAGCGCGGGCCCGGGCCATGTCCCGCGAGGCGTTCGAAACCGGCGCATTGGCGCAGTTGCCGCCGGGCGATTCCAGCGCGCTGGCCGGCCCGCATGGCCCGCCTTTGCCCGAAGAACCCGAGGAATTGGGGCCGGATGCCGGGATCACAGGGGCAGGCGGTCCGCCTGTCGTCATCCTTTACGGGACGCCCTGGTGCGGGGCCTGCAAGGCGGCGCGCCAGTACCTGGCTTCCAAGCACATTCCTTTCGCCTACAAAGACATCGAAAACGATCCATCCGCCGCGCGCGAGTTGCAGCACAAGGCTTCGCGCCTGGGAATTCCCGCCGACCGTGTGCCCATCATCGACGTGCGCGGTCGTTTGCTGGTTGGGTTCGACCGAACTCGACTGGAGGCGCTGTTGGGCGATGCGACCTGAGGGTGCCGTCGGCGCCGACTTGGGCCGCATAACCTGGTAGTGTTCCTGCCGCGTGGATTCCAACGCTCCATTTTCTCGCCTGGCGCTCATCGGTGTCGGCTACATCGGGGGCTCTGCTGCCCTGGCCGCGCGACGGGCTGGACTGGTCGGCTGCGTGACGGGCTACGATGTCGACCCCCAAGCCGGACAGTTGGCTTGCGCGCGTGGCGTGGTCGACGACATGGCGGACAGTGCCGAAGCTGCGGCCGCGGGAGCGTCGTTGGTATTGCTGGCCGCGCCGGTGCTAAGCCTGGTCGACCTGGTCCGTCGCATCGCGGGGAGGTTGGCGCCTACCGCGACAGTCATCGACGTTGGCAGCGTCAAGCAGCCGGTGGTGCGGCAGGCCGATGCGGCGTTGCCAGGCGGAAGGTTCGTGGGTTGTCACCCTATGGCCGGCGCCGAGCATCTGGGTGTAGGCGCCGCTGACCCAGAGATTTTCGCGGGTCGGGTGTGCTTCCTGTGTCCGACTGAGCAAACTAGCGCCGAAGCGACAAAGGCGGCGGCCCAGTTCTGGCAGGGTCTTGGCTGCCAGGTGGTGTCCATCGAGCCGTCGCTGCACGACCGTCTGATGGCGGCCGTCAGCCATTTACCCCATGTGGCCGCCTATGCCTTGGCGGCTAGCCTCACCGATGCTCTCCCGTTGGTCGAGTCGAACGCCCTGCCCGGCAGGCCCTTCACCAGCTTACGCGACACGGTTCGCATCGCCGCGTCCAGCCCGCAGGTGTGGCGGGACATCCTCCTCGCGAACCGAGAGCACCTGCTGCCGCTGGTGCGTGAGTTGGAAGAGCGGGTTCGCAGCATCGGCGCAGCCATGGCGGCCGGGGATGCGCCGGCGCTGGAGGCGGCGCTGGCCTTGGGACAGGCTTGCCGCCAGCGACTGGTGAAGTGAGGGTGGCTATTTTACGATCCAAAGATCTCTTGCCACGCGTTCTTTTCACCAACCTTTTCAAGGTGATCGCGTGGAGCCTGGCGAATCGAGATCTGTGCCTCTCCCCGACGGGGAGAGGCCACCGATGCCCGCGTCGGCGGGTGAGGGGTTGCTCGCACCGAGGAGGCTTGGAACTTCACTCCTTGCCGGCCTGGCGGCCCCCTCACCCAACCCTCTCCCTTTCGGGGAGAGGGTTGCGGAAACGGATCGACGCCATCCCCCTGAAAGGGGTGGTTCTTTCCGCCTTGCTGGTCGCAGCTTGCGCCACCTCGGCTTCGCCAGGCCCGTGGGCGATTCCAGCGGCCACGCGTACTGCAGTCGACGACGATGATCTTTGGGCGCTGGCGCCGGCTGAGGCGGAGCTTCTGGTTTGGGCCGACATGGCGCAGCTCCGCGAGTCAGCCTGGACCAAGGCGGCCCTCGCCAAGACGGCTCCCGAGGAACGCGCGGCTCGGGCTGCATCGCGCGGCTTTGACGAAGTGGACGACGTGGACCGCTTGCTCTACGCGACGGTTCCTCCTTTGCGCGAGGGCGCCAGCATCCTGGTCGCGCAGGGGCGCATGGATCGTGAGCGGCTGAGCGTGGCCTTCCGGCGCCAGCATCCCCAGAGCACGGCGTCCGACTACCGGGGCGTGGGGGTGCTGGCTGAGGGCGAGGAGGCCCTGGCTTTTCTTACCAAGCGAACCGTGGTGTCCGGCCCGCTGGTTGCGGTTCGTGCCACCATCGACTGTGGTTTTGGCTTGGCCCGCAGTGCGGCCAGCGAGTCGTGGTTGCTCGCCCTGCAGACCACGCTTCGTGAAAGCAGGGGCCCGTCGCGGCGTCCGCCGGCAATGGCCGCGGCGGTGCGGGTCAATCCGACCATGCGCGCGCAACTCGAAGCTGAGATGGGCGAGGGCGGGACGCTGGAACAAGTCGGCGCGCGCCTCGACCTCGGCCGTGACCTGGATGTGGCCTTGCTCGGGCTGGTGTCCACCCACCAGCAAGCGCTGGATCTGGCCGCGCGTGTGTCTGCGGCTCTGCGCGAACAGCGCAACCGGCCGCTCGTGTTCATCCTGGGTCTGCAGCCCATCCTGGACGGCGTCCGCTTTGCAGCCCGCGAGAACCGAGTGGAAGCTAGGCTGAGCATCCCCGAGGATCAGCGCGCGGAGATCGCCGACCGCATGGCGCTGGTGGCGGGTGAGCTTGCGCGCCGTCGGGCCGGCATGGCAGGCAAGGGCGAGAAAGCTTCCCAAGGAACCGTCCGATGAAGCAGACAGACCCGAGTTCGGAATCCCTGTTGCATGTCAGCCGCAGTCCCGCGCTCCGGGGCACGGTGAGGGTGCCGGGGGACAAGTCCATCTCGCATCGCGCCCTGCTGTTCGGCGCGCTGGCCGATGGCCCGGTCGAGATCAGTGGTCTGGGCCTGGGCGGCGACAATGTCAGCACCATGGCCGCCCTGCGTGCGCTGGGCGTGCCCATCCAGCAGGCGGGTACGGACGTGCGCGTGCAGGGGGTTGGCCTGGCCGGGTTGGGCGAGGCGTCTGCCCCGCTCGATTGCGGGAATTCGGGCACCAGCATGCGTCTTCTCTGCGGGCTGCTGGCGGGCCGGCCCTTCGTCTCCACCCTGACCGGCGACCGTTCGCTTTCACGCCGGCCCATGGCCCGGGTGGCGACGCCCCTGCGGCGCATGGGCGCGGTGATTGAGGGCCGGCAAGAAACCGCCCGGCCCAGTCGCGTGGGGAGCCCGCCGGCTTTGCCGGCGCCGCGCGTGGCATACCATTGCGGGAGGGATGGCGAGGCCGAGCGC
>PMBS01000242.1 GCA_003153015.1 Myxococcales bacterium | reverse complement strand
GCCCCCGTAAGATGCCAGGGTTTGGCTAGGCCGAGCGAAGCGAGCGGGGAGGAGGCGGCGGGTGGGGGGCCGAAGGGCGGAGCGAACCCTTCCAGGGTTCCCATCTCAGTGATAAGAAAAGGCCCCGCGATGTCTCGAAACAGTCTGCCCGTTCCACTCCTCTTTCTCCCGTTGCTGGTGGCGCTTCTGGTGAGCCCGGTTTTCCGACATGAGGCACAGGCGGAAGACGCAGGAACACCCCTTTTGCGGCCCGCAGGCTACAAGCCGGAGAAGAAGCTCGTGCGCTCGTGGGATTCCAAGTGCGCGACTTGCCATGGCGAGGACGGCCGCGGCAACACCGAACAAGGCAAGGAGATGGGCATCGACGACATGACCAAGGCAGCCTACTGGAAAGACGTGACGGTGGAACGGGCTCGCAAGTCCGTCCTCGAGGGCCTCAAGCGGAAGCTCAACGGGAAGGAACAAGAAATGAAGCCGTTTGGCGATCGCCTGACGCCGCAGCAGGTTGACGCTCTCAACCTTTACGCCGTGTCGTTCTTCAAGAAGTAGCCCACAAGCCCGCCCGATCCCTGTAGACTCATACAATTAGGAGGCTGCGTCGAAGCAACTATGTCGACCCCTGGGGTAGGAGAGGATATCGAGGACATCTGTACCCGCTGTGGCGACACCTGGCATGTGGTGATGGCCAAGGTGGGCGAACGCGTGGCCAAGGTGGTGTGCAAGCTATGCGGCGGCCAGCACAACTACCGCGGCGACCAGCAGCCGGCCGCGCCTACCAGCGGTGGCTCGGGCAGCGCATGGGGGCGACCTCGGAAACGTCGAATAACGCGGTCGAACCCGATCACGCCAGTCTCCGCGGTGGTCTTTGACCCCAAGAAGCCACCGCGCGCCTATTCGCCCAGGGAAGGTTACTTGCCTGGCGAGCGCGTGACCCACGCGACTTTTGGCATCGGCGTGGTCAGCGGCGCCCCAGGCCCAGGCAAGGTCGAGGTGCATTTCCCCAGCGGGGTGCGCACCCTGGCCTGCGCCAAGGCGGCGTCAACCCTGGAGCGGCCAGTTGCAGCGTTGGACGTTGCCTTGCCCGACCGCCCGCCCGAGCCCAAGCCCAGTTCGGGTAATGGCACCGGCGCGTAGAGCACCACACCCTTCAGCCAGCAGCGCATGGGCCGTGCATCGAAGTTAGCTATTTCACCACAGAGAGCACAGAGCCGGACCGGAAGGGGAGGGGTTGGGCCCTGCGTGGTCCAGATTCCTTCTTCCTTTCCGATCTCTGTGCCCTCTGTGGTGAAAAAGCTAGCCAGCACCGTATTGGATCGCGCTTCGCGAGATCCTGGTTAGAAGAAGGCTGTGAATTTGCCCCAGGCCCCGCCCCTTCATCCAGGTGCCAGCCTGGTGCTGACCGTCGATCGGCTGGACCACGACGGGGCTGGCTTGGCCGAAGTGCCGACCGGTCTAGGCCTTTTTCGCCTGCATGTGACCGGCGCTCTGCCGGGCGAGCACGTGCGCGCCACGGTGACGCATGTGTCGCCGCATATGCTGGCGCAGGGCCGAGACGCGTGGGCCGATCTTGAAGAGATTGTGAGTGCCTCGCCCGAGCGGGTGACTTCGCCCTGCCCGGCCCAAGATCGCTGCGGCGGCTGCCCGCTTGCAAGCTGGGCCTATGCCGCCCAGGTGGAATGGAAACGCCGTCTGGTGGTCGAGGCGATGGCAGCGCAGGAGGAATCGCGTGGGGAGCCCGCCGGCTTTGCCGGCGGCGTACCATCGCGGGAGGGTATGGGAACCCTCCCAGGGTTCCCATGTGAATTGCTCCACGCACCGGTGGCAGCCTGCGTGCCCTCGCCGCACCCATTCGGCTATCGCGCCAACGCCAAATATGTCTTTGGACGCGACCGCGGGGGTAGGCTGGTGCTGGGGGCGTATGCCCCGCGATCACATGAGATCGTGGACATGTCCGGCTGCCCCATCGCCGAACCGGTGCTGGCCGAGGTCGCGGTCGCGCTGCTGACCCTTCTCACCAAACATGCGGTTGCGCCTTTCGATGAAATCCGTCGCACCGGACTTCTGCGCTACCTTGTCTTGCGCGCCAGTGCCGAGGGCAAGGTGCTGGTCGCGTTGGTCACCAGCCGCGAAAGCTGGCCCCAGGCGGAAACCCTCGCAGGCGAGCTCGCCGCCGCCTGCCCGGCTGTGCTGGGCGTGGTCCAGAACATCAACAGCGCGAGCGGAAACGCCCTTTTCGGCCCGCAGGAGCATCTCCTCTTTGGCTCCGCCACCATCGAAGACACCATCGGCCCGGCACGCGTGCGCCTGGGGCCGCGTTCGTTTTCTCAGGCCAATCGCCTCGTGGCGGGCCACGCCTACCACGACATCGTGGCCGCGGCCGCGCGCCTAGGAACCATCGATCGCGTGGTCGACGCCTATGCTGGCGCGGGCGGGATTGCCCTGGCGCTGGCGCCGCTGGCGCGAGAGGTGGTGGCTATCGAAGAGAACCCGGCGGCTTGCGCGACCGCGCTGGCCCTTTTTGCCGAACGCGGGCCGGACGATCCCAGCGCGCGCATTCGCTTCGTGACCGGCGATGTGGCGGAGCATCTCGCAGGCGTGGACAAGGCCGATCTGGTGGTGCTCAATCCGCCGCGCAAGGGGTGTGGCC
Organism: Myxococcales bacterium; assembly: GCA_003153015.1. Lineage (GTDB taxonomy): Bacteria > Myxococcota_A > Polyangia > Fen-1088 > Fen-1088 > Fen-1137. The sequence goes on along the minus strand of PMBS01000242.1, from coordinate 32,943 downwards.
CGGCCACCATCGCGGCGGTGGCGCAACTGCGCCCGCGCCTGGTGGCCTATCTGAGCTGCAACCCCGCTTCTTTGGCGCGCGACCTGGCAGCCCTGGCGCGTCTGGGCCTGCCCACCGTCGCCATCACTCCGTACGACATGCTGGCTCAGACCCCACATGTTGAGGCACTGGCCCTGGTTGCGAACGGGTAGCCAGGATCAGCATGCCCACCACCAGTATGGCGGCAGCACCATACTGGCCGGGCGTGAAGTCGAAGTAGCGGACATCGACGAAGCGCAAAGAGTCGAGGAAGAGGCGCGCCGTTGCGTAGAGCACGGCCAGCAAGCCCAGGAAGAATCCCGGTGCGCGGGCGCGACGCCGGCCTAGCCAGAGAAAGAGCAGCGCGACCGGCAGGGTGAAGAGCGCTTCATCCAGACCCAGATTGTGGCGGACAACGCCGTCGGTGTAGCGCTGGGCGAGGAAGAAGCTGGTGGCCGAGCCGGGATGGTCGAAGGCGAGGAAGCAACCGGTGCGGCCGAAAACCCATCCCCCGGGAAAAGCGTAGGCAATCAGATCCAAGTAAAGCCACTTCTGCGTCCCCAGGTGTTCGTGGCGCACGAAGAGTGCGGCTCCCACGATCGCGCCCAAGAACCCGCCGAACGAGCTCAAGCCTTCCCAGAAACGCAGCAGGCTCCAGGGATTCACCAGGGTGTCGGCAGGAAAGTAGACCAGCCGATCAACCAGATGCGCACCAGCGAATCCGCCCAGCAGGATCCAGATGGTCAGCCATTCAGCCGTGGCCGGGTCCAGGCCCCAGGCGGCAGCTCCACGCCGAACGAGGTACATCGAGCTCAGGATGGACAGCGCCACCAGCACGCCAAAGGCGTGAATGGTGAGAGGGCCGAGCGAGAGGCTGGGCTGCTCGAAGTAGGGAATCATGGTTTCTTCGCGTGGGGAGCCGGCGAGCTTTGCTCGCCGCGTACCATCGCGGGGGGGTTTGGGGACCCTCCCAGGGTCCCCATTACAACGTAATACCTGCGCGTCCATTCAGCCATGGCGATGCCGGCAGCCACGGTGACCGGGAACGAGTGGTTGATGCCGTACATGGGAATGGCGACGATGTCATCGACCTGGGCGAGAAGCTCCTCGGACACGCCACTGGTTTCGCTGCCAAACACCATCACACATTCCTCGGGCAGCTTGGCCCGCCACAGGTCCACGCGAGCGCGCTCGCGTTCGAAGGCGATGAGCGGCAGCTTGCGCTCGCGTGCCCATGCCACCAGCGCCTGCTCGTCGGGAAGCTTGACCAGATTCTCGTAGCGCTGCATGCCCATGGCCGCGCGCTCGTAGTAGGGCGCGTCTCCCACCAACAAGATTTCCTTGACCAAAAACGAGTGGGCCACTCGGATGATGGCGCCTACATTGAAGGGATTGCGAAAGCGCAAGATTGCGATGCGCAGGGGACGGCGCAAGGTCTCCAGGCTGGCCCTGACCTCGTCGAGCGGAAGTTCAAAACCAGGAACTTTGGCCACGTTGGTGCAAGGCTAGCACCCCAATGTCCGATTCGTGCCGGAGATAGCTACGGCTTGGCGGGAAATTCGCGGCCGCCGGGGCAGGCCGGGTCGCGGCTAGCGGCTGGCGGCTCGAGCCGCGCCACGCGAGTCGATCACGCTACCGCCCACGCTCACGCTGGCCGATCTGCCCGTCTGAGGCGAGCGACTTGGCCTGCATCTTACTGCGGAAGCTGCAGGTTGATGGTCGGGGCGACCTTGGGTGCGCGCATTCTCCCAGGGCCCCAGACAAACGCGGCCGCGACCGCCACCGCCATGGCGGCCAGGATAATGACCCAGAACCACTTCGATCGCGTGACTGGCGCGGCCGGTTGCCGCTTCTGTACCATCAGGCCCAGGGCTGCCTTGGCCAGAATCTCCTTCTGCATCTTGGTGGCGATGGCATCGCCCGGAAAGCGGTCCAGTCGTTCGCGATAGCAACGCCCAGCCGCGGGCAGCAGGTTCGCTTGCAGACAGTACTTTGCGAATTCTTCGTGGCGTCGCAAGTCCTGCCAGTTGGCTTCCACCTGCTGCCAATGTACCTGGCCGGCAGGGTTCAGTTGCACGCGACGGTCAGCCAGGCTGGGGCTCCACAGCGCAAACCGCAACCCGCAACGCGGGCAGGCTGAGGCGCCCTGGTCGCGCTTGCGCCCGCACTTGGGACAAATTGTCCGATCCTCGCTGCCGATGTCGCTCATGGAGGGTTCTGCTGGATCGCCGGGTTCGGCCCGCCACCCGTGGCGCCCAGGCTGGCACGCAGCGGGACGGGCATGAATATTATGGCGAAGGTCACGAAGACCAGCCAGAAAAGGCCCGCACGGCTGGCCGGCAAGGGTCGATCGTCGACCGGGGGATGGTCGATGCCGCCCGACAGCCGCCGCAACAGCGCGAGCAGGACGAACCACATGAGCCAGGGCATCCCGGCCGCAGTCGCGATGTTGACGGCGGAGACCGACAAGCCCCCGCCTAGCCGGGCCAGCTCGGCCGCAGCGTCCTGGTAGACCGCGACACCAACCCCGAGCGCGAAGACTGGCAAGAGATTCTGCAGGATGCGCGAAGCCCGGCCGTAGCGATTGCCAAAATAGGCGATGGCCACATGGCCACCATCGAGCTGGCCCACGGGCAAAAGGTTGAGCATGGTGACCAGCAGCCCGGCCCACCCGGCCATGGCGGTTGGGTGCAACATCACGTCGCGTCCGCCGCCCGGCAACCAGGCGCCATGGATAATGCGCTTGAGCACGGCATACAGGATGGAATTGCCCTCCTGAACCCCCACCCCCACCAGGGGCTGCACCGGCGAGATGGAAAGACCGTAGATGAGAACCGGGATGGCCACCAACAGCCCGGCCAGAGGCCCGGCTGCACCGATGTCGATGAGCTTGCGCCGGTCGGAAGTCCGCGACTGCAAGATCACCGCGCCCATGGTCCCGAAGAGCCCGACGCCCGGAGGCAGCGGCACGAAGTACGGCAACGAAGCCGGCACGTGGTGGCGGCGAGCGGCCAGGTAGTGCCCCATCTCGTGGCAGAGCAGGATCGCCATCAGCGGCACCGAGAACGAAAGCCCATCCTGCAGTGGGAACATGCTGGCATAGCCATGACGTTCCAGCGCGCCTTGCATGGTGGTGGTCAGCAGGGTCGCCAAGAAAAGCGCAAGGTTAAGCAATGGCATCCTATTCCTCTCGCTGCCGCATCGTCGTCAGCATGTCCCGAAAGGCGCGCTGGCGGGGATAGGTTTCGTCGCCGAGCATGTCCCCCAACTTGCTCAGCACCGCACGCGCTTCGTCGCTGCACCCGCTGGGTACTTCGACCTGTACGCGCACATGGGCGTCGCCGCGGCTGCCACCGGGTGCCGGCAGCCCCTTGCCGCGAACGCGAAACACGCTGTCCGGCTGGGTGCCGGCCGGGATCTTCATGCGCACGCGTGCGTCGAGAAGCGGCACCTCAATCTCGGTACCCAAGGCCGCCTCGTCCATGCGCACCGGCACCTCGACCTCCAGCAGATCGCCCTGCTGGCGATAGAACGGATGCGGCCGCGGCCTCACCATCACGTGCAGATCGCCTGCCGGCCCGCCACGCCGGCCGGGCGAGCCTTCGCCCGCGACCCGTTGGGTACTGCCCGCCTGCGACCCGGGCGGCACGCGCACCACGTATTCGCGCTCGCTCTCGCACAGGCCGGTGCCCGAGCAAGCCTTGCAGCGCACGCGCGGGATCTGCCCCGAGCCCGCGCAAGCCAGGCAGTCACGCCGGGCGGAAAAGAAGCCCGCCTTGTGCCGTGTCCATCCCTGTCCCGCGCAACGCGCGCAGGGCTGCAGACCAGTTGCCCCGCCTTGGGCACCGGTGCCGCCACAGGCCCGGCAGTCCTCGTTGCGCAAGAAGCGAATCGTCTTCTGACACCCGAGCGCCGCCTCATCGAAATCCAACTCCAAGGTGTAGCGCAGGTCTTGCCCGGCGGCCCGTTTGCGGCCGAGTCCAAACAGGTCACCGAAGATGGCATCGAAGTACTCCGTGACCTTGGCCAGATCGGCGCTGTCCCCGAACGGCAGGTCGCCGGAGATGTCCCCCAGGCGATCGTAGCGGGCCCGCTTGTCTTCATCGCCCAACACCGCGTAGGCCTGCGAGACTTCCTTGAAACGCTCCTCGGCCGCGCGATCGCCCGGGTTGCGGTCGGGGTGAAACTGCAAAGCCAGCTTGCGGTAGGCGGCCTTGATCTCGGCCGCGGGAGCGTCGCGCGCCAGGCCGAGCGTCTTGTAGTAGTCGTGGGCCACGGCGGGCTACGACGAATCCGCAGGCGAGGACTCCGGCTCGGGAGTGCTCCCGCCCTGCAGCGCCATGAACAACATGTGGGCCTCGGTTTCCAGCTTGGAAACCGCCTCACGCCCGCGAACCACGTCCCCCGCGAACATCTCAATCGTGCGCTTGCACTCGTCGAGAGCCGCCTGCAGTCGCGCCCTGGCGTCCGGGTCCAGCTTGTCGCCGAATTCCTGCAAGGTGCGCTCGGTGCCGTAGATGAGCGTGTCGGCGCTGTTGCACAGGTCGGCCCACTCCTTCTTGGACTGGTCCACCTGGCGACTGGTCTCAGACTGGGAAACGAAGGCATTGATCTCGGCCTCGGAAAGGCCCGAGGTAGGCTGCACCAGAACCGTCTGGGTCTTGCCGGTTCCCAGGTCCTTGGCCGAGACGCTGACCATGCCGTTGGAATCGATGTCGAAGGACACCTCGATCTGCGGCGCGCCACGTGGCGCTGGCGGGATGCCGGTCAGTTGAAAGTGCGCCAAGCTCTTGTTGTCCTCAGCCATCTCCCGCTCGCCCTGCAGCACGTGCACGTTGACGTAGGGCTGGTTGTCCACCGCGGTGGAGAAGACCCGTCCACGGCGCACCGGAATGGTGGTGTTGCGCGGGATGATGCGGGTGAACACGCTGCCCGCGGTTTCCACGCCCAGGGAAAGCGGGGTCACGTCGAGCAGCAAAACGTCCTGCTGCTCGCCCGAGAGCACCGCACCCTGCAGCGCCGCGCCTACCGCCACCGCCTCGTCGGGGTTCACCGCGCGCGACGGCTTCTTGCCGAAGAAGCTCGACACCAGTTCGTGCACGCGCGGCATGCGCGTCTGCCCGCCCACCAGGATCACCTCGTCGACGTCCCTCACCGTCCAGCCCGCGTCCTTGAGCACCTGTTGTATGGGCGGGATGGTCCGGGCCAGCAAATCCTCGCACAGGGTCTCCAACTTGCTGCGGGTGAGCGAGGTGATGAGATGTTTGGGTCCGTCAGCGCCCGCGGCAATGAAGGGCAGGTTCACCTCGGTCTCCAAGCTGGTGGACAGCTCGTGCTTGGCCCGCTCGGCCGCCTCACGCAGGCGTTGCAGGGCCATCCGCTCGCCGCGCAAGTCGATGCCCGTCTCTGCCCGGAAGCCGTCGGCCAGCAACCCTACGATGCGCGCATCGATGTCTTCGCCGCCCAGGAAGCCATCGCCGCTCGACGCCTTGACCTGGTACACGCCCTCGTGCAGATGCAGCAGCGAGATATCGAAGGTGCCGCCGCCCAGATCGTAGACCGCGAGCTTGGCGTCAGACACCAAGCTCAGGCGACCAAAGGCCAGCGCGGCGGCGGTAGGCTCGTTGATGATGCGCTTGACGTTCAGCCCGGCGATGCGTCCCGCGTCCTTGGTGGCCTGGCGCTGGCTGTCGCCGAAGTAGGCAGGCACCGTGATGACCGCGTCGGTGACCGACTCGCCCAGGTACTCCTCGGCGGTCTTCCTCATCTTGTCCAGAACGAAGGCCGAGATCTGTGCCGGCGGGTAATCCTTGCCCTTGACCCGCACCCACGCGTCACCGTTGGACGCCGCTGCCACCTCATAGGTGGAAGACTGGGCGTGACGTTCGACCTCTGCATCGGCGCGCTTGCGCCCCATCAGGCGTTTGACCGCGGAGACCGTGCACTCGGCGTTGGTGACCGCCTGGCGCTTCGCAATCTGGCCGACCAAAGGCTCACCCTCGCCCAGCAGCGCGACCACCGAGGGCGTGGTGCGCGAGCCTTCGCTGTTCGGGATGACCAGGGGCTCCAGCCCCTCCAACACCGCCACGCAGGAGTTAGTCGTCCCCAGATCAATTCCAATGATGCGGCTCACGAGGGCTTGTCTCCCTTGCTGGGCTGCTCGTCATCGCCAGTCAAGTCGATGTCCACGCCACCCGCCGACGACTGGGCTGTCTGCGCGTCGCTCCCATCCGATTTCCCGGCCGCGGATTTCGGGGCGGGCGGCGCCACCGCGACCACCACGACGGCCGGCCGCAGCAGCCTCTCACCCACCCGATAGCCCTTTTGTAGTTCGCGCAGTACCGTGCCGGGTGTTGCCTCGGCGCTGGGTGACTGCGAAATCGCATCGTGCACGCGCGGGTCAAAAGGTTGGCCTTGGGCATCGACCGCGGTCACCGAATAGCGATCGAGCTTCGACTTGAAAAGACGCAAGACCAGCTCGACGCCATTCTGCACTGACTTGATGTCCTGCTCGCCGCCTTCCTTCCACGAGCCGATGGCGCGCTCCAAGTTGTCCGCAATCTCCAGGAAGTCGCGCAGAACCGCCTCGCGCGCCCTAGTTTCATGCTCGGCTATGTCCTTGCGTGTGCGCTTCTTGAAGTTGTCAAACTCGGCGGCAATACGCAGCATCCGGTCCTTGCACTCGGCCTTTTCGATTTCTAGCGCGGCCACCCTTTCAACTGGGCTGGGCGTCACCGGAGCCGGCTCTGCGGCAGGCGCTGGGCTCTGCGGCACAGGGCCGTCGGCCGCAGGCGATGTGGGCTCAGGGCCGGGATTGTCTTCAGAGTCGTGATTCTCGATCATGGTGAACAACTTCGCGGCCCAAGCGCAGCCGCGCTCTCCTTTCAGGGTCTGGGAAGGACCTCGGTGATCACGTCGGCAGTGAAGTCTACCAGAGGGATGACCTTGGAATAGCTCATTCGCGACGGACCAATCACCCCGATGGTTCCGAGCGGCCGGTCCTCGCCACCGTAGCTCGCGGCCACCACCGAGACTTCGGTCAGGTCGGCCAGGTTGGCCTCGGCGCCGATGAACACACAGATGCCGGGCGCATTCAGCGTGCGCTCCAACAGCTTGACGATCTGGTCCTTCTCTTCCAGCGTGCGCAGGACGCGGCGAGCCCTTTCCAGGTCGGCCGCTGCAGTCAGCAAGTTCGACTGCCCGTCGAGCAGAATGTCACTCCCCGGCTCGGCCGCCGGGGTCGCGGCCATGGCCAGCTTGAGCGCCTGCGCCAGCACGGGATCGCTGGCCGAACCCTCGCGTTCCTTCTCGATCTCGCGCACCAGCCGCGCGCGCATCTGGTCCAGGGTCAAGCCCGACACCAAGCCGTTGAGGTAGTTGTTGATGCGGTCGAGATCGCTGGGCGAAAGGGAAAAATCGATGGGGATGAGCTTGTTCTGGATCTGGCCGCTCTGCGAGGCGATGACCGCCAGCAGTTGGTCGCCGCGCAAGCGCACGAACTCGAGGTGTGAAACCGCGTCCGACTCGGGGCGCGGCGCCTGGACGACCACCGCCAGATGGGAGAGATCGCGCAGGACGCGCGCCACCCTTTGCATGATGTCTTGCGGGTCCGCGCTCGGCCCCAGCCGCTCACGGATCTCCTCCTGCTCGGGCACGGACAAGCTGCGCACGCGCAGAAGCGTGTCCACATAGTAGCGCAGACCGCGATCAGTGGGGATGCGGCCGGCCGAGGTGTGCAGGTGGTGCAGCATGCCCAGATCTTCCAGTTCACCCATCACCGTGCGCACCGTGGCAGGGGAAGCGGCCAGCCGGTAGCGGTGCGCGACCGTCTCGGACCCGACTGCCTCGCCAGTTTCGAGGTATTCGGACACAACGGCGTGCAGAACCTTCTTGGCACGTGCGCCAATGTCGCTCACGATCACTATCTAACTCGAAAATCAGGCGGCGGCCAAGAACGCGCGGGCCGTCGAGATTCGTTACCGCGCCCTTGCGTCGATCCGGTATTCTGGAAAGAATACCTGACCAGGCACTGGCCGAGCGACGCGGGTCCATCTACGAACTACTCTCCACGCTCGCCGTGGTGGAGATCGACCGGACCATACTGGATCGGGCTGCGCAGCCTCTTCCCACCACTCTCGGAACCCTGGATGCCATTCACCTCGCCACCGCGCAGCTTTGGCGCGAAACCACCCGCGCAGCCCTGACCATGGCCACCCACGACACGACCCTGGCCACCGCCGCCCGCGCGCTGGGCATGGCGACGGTGGGCGTGTAGTTAGCCTTTTCACCACAGAGAGCACAGAGAACACAGAGGGTTCGGACCGGACAGGCGCCCACACCCTTTCTTCCCTCCGATCCGGCTCTGTGGCCTCTGTGCCCTCTGTGGTGAAATAGCAGCTTCGATCCACGGCCCAATGCAATGCCGGTTGGCTTCTATGTTCCAAGCCAAAGGCGGCTGGAGACCTCGTCGGCAAACAGGAAGCCGGTGGGGGTCAGGCGCAAACGATCGGGCGCGACCGACAGCCAGCCCGCGTCCACGCACTTCTGCGCGGCGGCGGCGCGTTCGGCAAACGCCAGCGGGTCGCGGCCGTAGCGGCGCGCGTGCGCCGTGCGATCCACGCCGTCGGATGTGCGCAATCCGAGCCACAAGCCTTCGTTCTCCAAGTTCTCGGCCGTGCGACGCTCGACCTTGGCGGGCAGCGGGTTCCCTTTCCCGGCCGCGGCCCTGCGCAGATAGGTTTCGAGCGCGCGTGGGTTGGAAAAGCGCCAGCCGCTACCGTCGGCAAGCGGCCGGAACGACGACGCGGATGCGCCCACGCCCAGGTAGGCGCCGCCGGTCCAGTACAGCGTGTTGTGAACCGCACGCCGACCGGCACGCGCATAGGACGAAATCTCATAATTCTCAAAGCCTGCGGCCTGCAGCACCTCGTGCCCCGTCACGTACATCGCAGCCACGCTTTCCTCGTCGGGCCGCTGCAACTTACCCGCTCGCTCGAGNNGCGCCAGTCATCCACGGTCTGGCCGGGAAGGCCGAACATCAAGTCTGCGCACAGGTTGTCAATCCCCGCGGCGCGCACGGCGTGGACCGCCGCCGCAATCGCGGCCAGGTTGTGCTGCCGGCCGATCGCAGCCAGCAAATGATCCTGAAATGCCTGCATGCCCAGCGACACCCGGTTCACCCCGGCCGCGCGCAGGCCCGCGGCAGACTGCGCGGTCACCTCGCCCGGGTTGGTCTCCACGGTGATTTCCAAGGGCCCGGTCGCGTCGAAGAGCCGGCGGGCGGCATCGATCACACGTCCGATGGCCTGGGGCTGCCACAGGCCGGGCGTGCCGCCGCCAAAATAGATCGACTGCAAGTCCGGCGCGCCCTCGCCGCGGAACCAGCCGGAGCGCGCCGAGAGTTCTGCCAGGATCGCAGCCGCGTACTCGTCATGCGGAATCGGCTCGCGCACCGCCGTGGCGAAGTCGCAATAGGGACAGCGCGCGCGGCAGAAGGGGACGTGGACGTAAACGCCCAGCGGGCGGGCGCTATCCAGAATGCCGGTTCCTGGATCCGCCGGGGTCATCCCCACTCCCGCGATCGCCGCAGAAGGTCGTGGTCGTAGACGCGACGGGCGCGCGCCTTCATCACGGAATGGCTTCCTTCATCGTAGTCCCCCTTTATTGAGGATATATCATTGTAGACATCCTTGGGGATCTGCAGCCAAGGCCGGCTACCCGCCGTCTGGCAAAGGAAGCTCACCATGTCGAACAACAATAGTGGACCATGGGCCCTGTCGCGAGGGCTCAGGATCTCCCTGATTCTCACCTTGGGTGCTTGTTCCGGAAGTGATGCTGATGGCGTCGGGCCAGACGCGGGGAGCAGCATGGGAGAAACGGGGGGCGCAGCCGCGGGTGGCAGCGTCGGGCTGGGCGGCAGCGGGGGAAGTCCTGGCACCGGCGGGGTAGCGAGCACCGGTGGAACGACGGTGACGGGCGGAACTACTGCCACAGGTGGCCGCGTGAGCACAGGGGGCGCCAGCATGGGTGGCTCTCCGTCCACCGGCGGCATGGCCAGCACCGGCGGAACGACTCTTGCCGGGGGAAGCTCCGCCGCGGGCGGCACCGCGAACACGGGCGGAACTACGAACACCGGCGGTTCGCCAGCCACCGGCGGCGTGTCTAGCGTGGGCGGCACGACGGGCGGCTCCCCGGTCACTGGTGGAACCGCGATCGCGGGCGGCTCCGGTACTACGGGCGGCACAGTAGCCGCCGGTGGCTCCAGGCCAACCGGTGGGACAACCAGCACGGGTGGGGCCACGGGCAGCGGCGGTTCCACTGGGACGAATTCGGGCTGCCCTGGGGCCGACGCTGCAGAATTCGCCTTGGTACAGGCTTGGCTGAACAACACGACCGCGGTAGGCGCGTTGCCCAACTACGCGTACAGCAACATCAAGAAGAATTTCCCCGCTGGTGCGGCGTTCGACAGGCTCGCCTGTTCCATCGCGATGAGTTGCGCAGAATTCGCACCCATGGAGACCGACTGGCTGCGCAAGTGCGAGGCGGTGGTTACCTCGGCAATTGTCGCCGAGAGTTCGTACAATCCCAATTCGGTCGTCACTGACTCCTATGCCACGCGTGCTCTAACTGGCGCAACTGCCAATGATCCCACCGTGGGCCTGCTGCAAGTCCGCTTCAGTTCGACCATGCACGACTACAACTACAACGGACCAATGGCCAAGATGGCCGCGATTGGCTGCGCCTGGCCCCCGGAGCTGCAGACCCAGGCGGACACCACGAACTTCTGGGCCACGGAAGGCGGCACTACCTACCTCAGCTTCATGCAGGATGTCGCGTGCAACATTGCTTCCGCCGCTTGGTACTACTTCTACAACGCCACCGGCAACGGTGGTTCCAACGCCGTGTGGATTGCAAACTACTGCAAGGGACAAGGGATCGCCGGGACCATGGTCACGGGCTTGCTGTCACACCTGCAAGGAGGCAGTTACCCACGCCCGGCTGACCCAAACAACCCGTACCCCTGGGGCATCGAATGCTGCTCATGTGGCAATCCGTCGGGTTGCACCTGCACCGGATGCACCGGCCGCTTCGCTTCCTTCATGGGAATAGGCACGACGAGTTCGCGCCCCAGTCCGGATCCGTTTCTGGAGATGCTGACCCCCGAGCCCACCAAGTACTGCAAGTGAGCCCGGCGGAATCGCGCCCTCCCCTTTCCGGGTTCACGGATCCATGATTGTCTGCTTTCGATGATCGCCTACCTCGACAACGCCGCCTCCACGCCTCCCCTGCCCGAGGTCCTGGCGGCCGTGATGCATACCATGACGGATCTCTACGCCAATCCGTCCTCTGCCCACGGCCTGGGTGCGGCGGCAGCGCGCGCGCTGGAACAGGCGCGCAGCGAGGTAGCGTCGCTGCTGCGGGCACAGCCGGCGGAGATCGTATTCACAAGCGGCGGAACCGAGGCCAATGCCTTGGGTCTGCTCGGCGCGGCCGCTCTGGCGCGAGGTCGCCACATGGTGGTGAGCGCCATTGAGCATCCTGCCGTTCTGCGTTCGGCTGAGAGTCTGGTCAGCAAGGGCTGGCAGCTCAGCAAGGTCGCACCGACGCCCGATGGCCGGGTGAGCGCAGAGGCGGTGCTGGCCAGTCTGCGACCAGACACCGCGGTGCTGGCGGTGATGCTGGCCAACAACGAGCTCGGCACGCTGCAGCCGGTGGCCGAGATCGGCAGCGCCCTGCGCACCGCGGGCCGCAAGCTGCACTTTCACGTCGACGCGGTACAGTTCGCCGGCCTCATTCCCCTCGATGTGGCGACTCTGGGCGCAGATTCGCTCGCCATCTCGGGGCACAAACTACATGGCCCCAAAGGCACAGGCGCGCTCTGGTTGCGCAAGGGCGCGCGCGTGGCGCCGCTGTGGGACGGCGGCCGGCAGGAAAACGGCCTGCGCTCGGGAACCGAAAACCTGCCGGGCTGGGTTGGTCTGGGCCGAGCTGCGGCGCTGTGCCAGCAGGACCCGCAGGCCGGTGCGAAGGTGGCCGCCCTGCGCGACCGTCTGGAGTTTCTGGTCGTGGAGGCGATTCCCCAAGCCACGACGACGGTGCCCTCGGCAACGCCACGTGCCCCGCACATTGCCAGCCTGCGATTGCCAGGCTTGCCAGCCGAGCCCCTGTTGCATGCCCTGGAAGCAAAGGGCGTCTACGCATCGGCCGGGGCGGCCTGTTCGACCCGTACGCGTGGACCAAGTCACGTGCTTGCGGCCATGGGCATTCGCGACCAGGACGCTGTACTGCGCTTCTCGCTGTCGCGTCTGAGCACGGAGTCCGACATCAAGACGGCGGCGCTTGCCCTGCGCGAGGCGGTGGACGAGATCGCATCCGTGGTAGAGGTTCGGCGGCGAGACCCGAAACCATGACCACGATCCTTTGCCGCTACGGCGAGCTGTTCCTCAAGGGCGGCAACCGCCACATCTTCCTCCAGGCGCTGACCAACAACGTGCGGGCCGCAGTTCGCGACCTGCCCGAGGCCAAGGTTTCCGCTCCCCATGGTCGCGTGGTGGTGTGTGTGGCTGACCAGGCACGGGCCGAGGCTTGCAGTCGTCTCGAACGCGTGTTCGGGTTGGTGTCGATTTCTCCGGCCGCCCGCATTGCGCCCGACATCGACGCGATCTGCGCCGCGGCGGTGGCCGAGGCACAAGCCGCGGTCGAGCGAGATCCGAACCTGCGCCGCAGCTTCAAGATTGAACCGCATCGATCCAACAAGCAGTTTCCCCTGCAGTCGCATGAGATCGCTTGCCGCGCGGGCGACGCCGTGTCCGCAGCCACGGGAATTCCGGTCGACGTACACGAACCAGCCCTGCGCGTGGGTATCGAGATCGCGACCCAGGCCACGCATGTCTTTGCCGAGCGCCGGCCAGCGCCCGGCGGCCTGCCCGCGGGAGTCTCGGGACGCGCCATCCTGCTACTTTCGGGCGGGATCGATTCACCGGTGGCGGGATGGCTGGCAGCCAAGCGCGGCCTGGCGCAAGAGGCGCTCACCTTCCACTCGCCGCCCTTTACCGGCGAAAAGGCGAAAGACAAGGTCATCGCGTTGGCCCGCCAACTTGGCCGCTGGCAAGCGGTGTCCGCCCTGTGGATTGTGGGTTTCACCGAGGCGCAGAAACGCCTGCGCGCCGCTGGCCGACCCGAGCTGGCAGTCGTGCTTTACCGGCGCGCGATGGTCCGGGTGGCGGATCTCTTGTGCGAACGCGCGCGCTGCAACGCCATCGTTACCGGCGAAAACCTGGGACAGGTCGCCAGTCAGACACTGACCAATATGCACAACATCGAGGTCGTAGCCCGGCACCTGATCCTGCGGCCGCTGCTCACCTACGACAAGGTGGAGACCACGGCACTGGCGCGGCGGATCGGGACCTACGACATCTCCGCCCTGCCCTACGAGGACTGTTGTTCGCTCTTCGTGCCCGCTCACCCGGCGACCGCGGCCAGGCTTGCCGACGTCGAACGCGCAGAGGCGACGCTGGACGTGGCCAAGGAAGCGGCCGACATGGCAGAGCAGGCCGAGCGGATCGTTCTGTAGCAAGGGGTTGCCGCTCGCCTGTGCTGTCCGCAGCCAGTTGCTTCGGCGTTATACGTAGGTTCATGGTACTCTACGTATAACCCGCCGTGAACGATCGCCTGCCGCTCGAAACCCAAACGCTGTATGTGGAACTCTTGGACCATATCCTGGGCCTTGAGGCCCAACGTTCAGTTGGCAGCCTGACCGGCTCGTTCACCTCGAAACAGGTCAAAGGAGAGACCTACGTCTACTACCAGGCCTCGCTTCCGGGCGGCAAGACTCGGCAATTCTACTTGGGACGTAAATCGCCTGCGGTGGATCGCCTGCAGGCGCGATTCGCTCGCGAACACACAGCGCTCGCGGCCGACGTTGCCCGTGTTGCGCGGATGGCGGCGCAACTACGCGCGGGGGGGGCCGGCACAACCGATGCTGCCTCGGCCCGGGTTCTCCGTGGGCTGGCTGATGCGGGTGTCTTCGCGGCAGGTGGCGTCCTCGTCGGCACGCACGCCTTCATGGCCATTGGCAACCTGCTTGGGGTCAAATGGACTTCGGGATCGCTCAGGACGCAAGACGTGGACGTGGGGAGTAACCGCGAAGTCGACCTGGACGTCGCCGTTCCTGATTTGCAGATCGACCTTCCGGCTGCCCTGGAGAATCTCCAGATGGGCTTTCTGCCGGTCCCGGCCCTTGATCCACGACATCCTTGCACATCCTTCAAGGTCCGCGGACAGGCCCTGCGGGTTGACCTTCTCTGCCCCAAGCGCGGTCAGTCCGATGCCCCCATCTTCATTCCACGCTTCAACGCCGCCGCGCAGCCGCTCGCGCATTTGGGGTTTCTGCTCGAGTCGCCCGAACGCGCTGTGATTCTGGCAAACACGGCGGCCTTGGTAAACGTCCCGACGCCAGCTCGCTTTGCTCTGCACAAGCTATTGGTCGCGCAGCTTCGCCCGGCCTCATTTGCGGCAAAAGCGGAGAAGGATGTCCTCCAGGCGGTTCAAGTTCTTGCTGTGCTGGTCGAGGATCGCCCCGGCGATCTCGCACTCGCCTGGAATGCCCTCGAATCCCTCGGCCCCACCGTCGGCAAGGCCGTGCAGCGCGGGTTGGCCGCAGTCGACGCACGCGCGCACGGCCTGCGCAGGCGCGTCCTTCAGGCCATGGGAAGATGAGAGCAGGCGGCCAAAGGGCTATTCGCGCGCTATAGTTGGCTTTGATGACCCTGTCACAGAAACACCAGGCGCTCCGCGACCTGATTGCTGCCCATGAATCGGCTCTGGTCTGTTTCTCGGGCGGCGTGGATTCGACGTTGCTTCTGCGCGTGGCGCATGACGTGCTCGGGGATCGCTGCACGGCGCTCATCGCGCTTTCGCCCGCCATGGCGCAAAGTGAGCAGCGGGCAGCGTTGGACCTGGCGCGCAGCATGGGCGTGCGCTGCGAGATCGTCGAGTCGCAAGAGCTCTCGCGGCCTGAGTTCCAGTCCAACCCCAAGGATCGCTGCTATTACTGCAAGTCCGAATTGCTCACCATCGCGGCCCCGGTGGCCCAACGCCTCGGCTGCAAGGCCATCCTGCTCGGCACCAATGTGGACGATCTGGGCGACTACCGGCCCGGGCTGCAGGCTGCCAAAGATCACGGCGCCCATCACCCGCTGCTCGACGCCGGGTTGAACAAGCAAGAGATCCGCGAACTGTCGAGGGAGCTGGGGCTTTCCACCTGGGACAAGCCGCAACTCGCCTGCCTGTCATCACGGTTCCCCTACGGCACCCAGATTACCGTCGAGCGCCTGCGGCAGGTGGACGCCTTTGAAGAAGGTCTGCGCGCCTTGGGCTTCCGGCAATTGCGCGTGCGCTTTCACGACGAAATCGCACGCGTGGAAGTCGAACCGGAGGCCATGCCGCACGCGCTGGAGCTGCGCGACACCATCGTCAAGTTGGGTCGCAAGCTCGGATTCACCTTCGTGACTTTGGACCTGGCCGGGTTCGCGTCTGGCTCGCTCAATCAGCTCATCGGCATCCGCCCGCGCGCCAGCGCGGTGAAGTAACCCTATGTCTTCGCAATCAGGCGCGCCGTGATGACGCCTTCGATCTTGCGCAGCTTCTCGACCTGCGCCTCGGCCACGTCACCGTCGATGTCGATGATGTTGTAGGCCAGATCGCCCGCGCTCTTGTTCATCATGTCAGCGATGTTGATCTTGTCGGCAGCCAGCACCGTCGTGATCTGACCCACCATATTGGGCACGTTCGCGTTGGCGATCACGATGCGATTGCGGCCCATGACCGGCAACGCGCAGCCGGGAAAGTTGACCGAGTTCTTGACGTTGCCATTCTGCAAGAAGTCGCGCACCTGCTCAACTGCCATGACCGCGCAGTTGTCCTCGGCCTCGGGGGTGGACGCGCCCAGGTGGGGGATGGGGATCACGTTGGGCGCAGTCAGCAGATCATCATCGGGGAAGTCGGTCACGTAGCAGGCCACCGTGCCGGCCTTCATCGCCTCGAGCAGGTCGGCATTCTTGACCAGCCCGCCGCGCGCCAAGTTGACGACGCGCACGCCCTTCTTCATCAGGGCGAACTTGTCGCGATTGAGCATGCCCTTGGTCTGGTCCATCAGCGGCACGTGCAGCGTGATGTAGTCCGACTGGGCCAGCAACATGTCCAGGCTCGTGGCACGGCGAACCGTGCGCGCGAGACCCCAAGCCGCCTCGACCGAGATGTACGGGTCGTAGCCTGCCACCTCCATGCCCAGCGCCACCGCATCGTTGGCCACCATCACGCCGATGGCGCCCAGCCCGATGACCCCCAGCTTCTTGCCTTTGATCTCGGGCCCCACGAAGTCGTTCTTGCCTTTCTCTATCAGTGGAGCCACCTCCTTGCCCTTGCCCTTGAGCGTCCTTGCCCACTCAATGCCCGGCACGATCCGGCGCGACGAGAGCAGCAGGCCGGCCAGCACCAGCTCCTTGACCCCGTTGGCGTTGGCACCCGGGGTGTTGAATACCACGATGCCACGCTTGGAACACTGGTCGACCGGGATGTTGTTCACGCCGGCACCGGCGCGACCGATGGCCTTCACCGAGGCGGGCAACGTCATGCTGTGCATGTCTGCACTCCGCACCAGGATGGCGTCAGGATTGAGAATTTCCGAGGCGATCTCGTATTGCTCGCGCGGAAATCCCTCTAGGCCAATCATGGCAATCTTGTTCAGGGTCTGGATCTTAAACATGGTCATGCTCCCTCTGTGGCTGGCCGTTCGCCCGCCACGGCGGACGCATCCTGTCCGAAAACCGCCAATGCGTCTAGCCCCCAAGACGCGCGCCCGGCAATTGCCGCAACTGGCTACTTGCGGGCCTTCGCTGCAAGAACCATCGCCGCCCTGGCGCCGCATGGCCGCGCCGGTTACCATGTGTATATGCTTCCCTGGGTGGGACTCTTTCTGGGCACGTTGCTACCCGCGGCGCCAGCCGTGGATCCCGCAGAGCGCCCGGATTGTGCCGGCGAGGCTTTTCCGGCCGAAGCCCTCGTCCCGGTGACCGATGAGCGGGCTTTCCACCTGCTGCCGCCTCTGCGCGAACGGAGCAAGAAAGAGCTCTGGCTGGCTGAGAAGGCCCATCGCCCCGACGTGCACGTGACCGACGAGCAACTGCGCCCGCCGCGCACCTGTCGCGCCGGCACGAAACCGCCCGCGCGCCAACCCTGCGCGCAGGCGGCCGAGAGGCTGGCGGGACCCAAGCCGCCGGTGGGCGCGCGCGTGCAGCCGCTGGCCACGCTGCACAACCAGTGGACGCGCGAGTTGATGACCTTCATTCCCGGCCAGCCGTACCTTCACCGTTTCCGCCTGTTTCTGCGCGACCACTTCACCAACCAGGCGACCAGCGTGGACCCGGAGTTGGCGGACGTGCTGGTTTCAGCAGCCCTGCACTTCCACGCCCAGCGCGTCGACGTGGTGTCGGGCTATCGCTCGCCCAAGTACAATCTGATCTTGCGCAAAAAGGGACACCAGGTGGCCCGCGAGAGCCAGCACACGCAAGGCAACGCCGTCGATTTCCGCATCCGCGGGGTGCCTACGGAGAAACTCCTCAGCTTCGTGCGCTCGCTACGCCTGGGCGGGGTCGGCTTCTACCCGCACGCGCGCTTCGTCCACAGCGATACCGGTCCCATCCGATACTGGCAGGGATCGTAGTCGAGTGGGGAGCCGGCGAGCTTTGCTCGCNNCCGAAGGGGGAAGCGAGCGGGGAGGAGGCGGCGGGTGGGGGGCCGAAGGGCGGAGCGAACCCTCTCCGGGCTCCCATGTAAATGAAGTCCTACTTGGGAAAGAAGAGGCGCGCCTTGCCGAAGCGAATCGTCTCCGTGTATCGCTCCTTGAGGAACTTGCCCGCGTCTGGGCACCACTTCTGCAGGTCAGCCCATCCGTCTGGCCCCCAATAGAGCCCATCCATTACTACGAGCGCGGCGGGAGGCTGCGCCACGAGTTCGCGCAACAGTTCCTTCGCCTGCTGCAACTGATGGTCCGTGATGATCTTGGTCCGCGCGGGCGTTCCCGCACCCGCCAGCGCCGCAGTCATGTTCAGCTCCCAGCCGGCCGCCACATAGCGCGTGGCCGCCTTGCGCCCGGCAAGAAAGAGCACGTAGGGATCGATGCCCCAATGGAAGACCCGGTCTGTGGGTTTCGTGTGGTTCTTGAGATACTCGGCGGCATGGTGCAGGTCGCCCGACTGGTAGCTGCCATTGTTGAAGTTGACATAGTACTGATCCGTCATACGTGACTGTCGTGTCGCGAATCGGTCGGGAAAATCCAGGTGGGCCAACTGCGGGCTCTTGGTCGCAACGTCGACGCTGAGAAAGGCCAGGACCAAGACCCCGGCCAAAGGAATCGCGCGAAGGTGCTTTTCCGGCAGACAGGTTTCGGCAAGCCACAAGGCGAGCAGGCCGCCCTGGAGCCACATGAAAGCCGAAAGAGGCTGGTAGTGGTACTCAAAGCCTTTGTTTTGGATGAGCAGACTGGCGAGGCCAACCAGCCCGCCCAGCCCAATGGCGACGAAACGCCTCGGGAGCTGGCCCATGGCAATCATGCCCAGGATGGCGGCGCTGATAACCAGCGACCAGCTCACTGGGTAGGCGTTCATGATTACGTTGCGGCCCTTGGCCCAGATGTACGGATAGAACCGCGGAACATCAACAAAGATCATGCGGAGGAATTCAATCGGCGATCCAATCAGGGCTAGGAGGACAAGATGAAAGACTGCCGCACCGAGCATTCCAAGACACAGTCGTCCGAGAAGCTGCTTGCGCCGACCGGCCAACTCACTATCCACCAGCACGGTGAGCATCTGGGGGAACACAAAAAGCAGCATCGTCGGCTTGGCAAGACACGACGTCGCGACCAGAAACCCACTGAGCAAAAGGAGCCATTGGGCCAGTCGCTCGCGCCGCCTCTCGGCGGTGAGCACGTGCCCAACCACCTGGGCCAGGTAGCCCGGCAGGATGAACCACAGCGCATATCCGTCGCGCTGCGCCTGGGTCCAAAAATTGTGGAGTTCATATTGAGCCGAAAGCAGAGTCCAGAAGGCCAGCGCCCAGCACAGCCGCACCAGCAAAGACGGCTTTGCGCTTTGGGTGCCCGAGCGGAGCACGAAACCGGGAAGAAAGAGTCCGACGAGAGCGAAAACCAGGCTCGTGGTGCCCAATTCGAGCAAGCGAAAGACGTGGTCGTCGGCTCCGCCGAGCATGAGAAAGAGGCCGTGGACATACGCCCCCATCGGACCATTCGCATCGCGAGCGTCGCGATAGAGACGGTCCCCGTGGGTGAACGCCCAACCCGAGTAGTGGAACGTTCCCTGGTCGCGACCCATGCCATTGTAGGAGGCAACCCATGTGCTGAGGACCACCCAATAGAGCGCAGGAAGGGCGATGGCCAATGCAACTGCCCAGCGAGCGGCGTCGGAGCCGGCAAAACGCTGGAGCATAGGCCACAACGGTCGGAGTTTGGCGAGGTAGCGTCGCGCGCCGTCTGCGATGCGAACCAACAATCGCATGGTGAGGCGCGCAAAGTAGCACACCTCAGGTGGCGTTCAAGACCTCCACGCCCTGAAAAGATTCATCGCTCGCGGCGATCACCGCGAGGCCGGAAAGCTCAAGTATCGCATCCGCTTCATTTCCAGGCGACCGCGGGTCACGCTGTCGAGAATGAAGCCCGCACAGAGCGAAAGAAGCCAATTCCCAGGTTCGGTCGGTCGAAGCGTTGTCGTAGACGTAGACCGTGGCGGTCGGGAGAGCGGCACGAAAATCCGCGACAACCTTTGCAACTGTCGCCTCTTCGTTGTGGCAAGGCACGAGCACCGCGATGCGCGGGCCAATCGTCTTCTCACCGACCAGAGCTGCGCCGCTCGGTCCCGTGGGCATCGCGGTCATCGGCACCGGTCCGCTGGCGGCGGATCGCTTGCCATCGCTAACCGGCGGCAGCTCCATTGCTGAATCCCGACTCTCATGGTGGGGACTTTGCTGCAACCGCGGTCAAGTCAAACGGAAAACCGATTTGGGCGAAACACCCTTCACACCTGACCCCGTCTGCTCGGCCCGGCAATCAGCTTTCGCACGGCGGCCCGCAGAGCCTCCGGATCATAGGGTTTGCGCAAGATCGGGTCATTGGCGGTCATTTCGCCCTTGGCCTCCAACGATTCGGCGGCGTAGCCGCTGGCAAACAACACTGGAATGTCCGGACGAACTGCACGGCAGCGCGCGGCAACTTCGAAACCGCTGAGCCCCGGCATCATGATGTCGAGGAAGAGCAGGTCGAATTGTCCGGGATCGGCGGCGAACCGATCAACTGCCTGCTGTCCGTCGGCCACGGCAATCACCCGCGCGCCGAAACGGCTCAGCACCTTTTCGGCGACCCGGCGGACCGCTTCGGCGTCTTCCGCGACCAGAATCGTAGCCGCGATGGATCCCTGGTCGTCGCGAGCCGGCTCGGCGGGTGGCTCCTCGGTCAGGGCCCGCGCGCGGGTCTGGCAGGGTAGCAGCACGACAAACTCCGCACCCTGGCCCGGCTCGCTGCGGGCGGCAATGTGCCCGCCGTGCTGCCGGATGATGCCGTAGACAACCGCCAGCCCGAGGCCGGAACCCCTGTCGCGCGGCTTGGTCGAGAAGAATGGCTCGAAGATCCGTTCCAGCACTGCCGCGGTCATGCCCTGGCCGGTATCCGAAACTGTGATACGGGCGAACCGCCCGGCCGGCCCCTGGCAGAGTTGTCCCGCGGTGGTGGCGTCGAGTTCTACCGGCTCGATCGCGACCGACAAGAGTCCGCCGTCGGGCATGGCGTCGCGGGCGTTGAGGCAGAGATTGAGCAGAACCTGCTCCATCTGGCCCTTGTCCGCCTCGGTCACCACCGGCTGCGGGGCAGCGCGAAAATCGATGCGTATGTTCTCGGGAATCAGGCGGCGGATCATCGCCAGATGGGTGGCGGTCAGGCCGTTGAGATCGACGCTCTCCCACTTTAGCGCCTGCCGGCGTCCAAAGGTGAGGAGCTGCCGAGTGAGCTGGCTAGCCTGAGCGACGGCGGTGACGATCGCGCCCAACGCCGTCTCACGATCGCGGCTGTCGGGGACGAGCGCGAGGCTGGCGTTGCCGCTGATGACCTGGAGCAGATTGTTGAAGTCGTGGGCGATGCCACCGGCGAGCAGACCAACGGCTTCGAGCTTTTGCGCCTCCCGTAGCTGTTCCTCCAGCGCACTCTGCCGGTCGGCGGCGTCGCGCAGCTCAGTGATGTCGCGGAGGAAGGAGAGCACGGCATCGGTGCCGTCCCATTCGACGCGCGTGGGATTCGACTGTACCCAGCAGTACGAGCCGTCCTTGCGGAGCATCTGCCAGCCCGGATGAGGAGGCACATGCGCTCCACGGAGCAGGGCCTCGGTTCGGGAACGCAATTCGTAGCGGAAAGTGGGGGCAGCGAATTCATTCCAGTCGCGCTGCCAGGGAAACTCGGCCGCGGTTTGGTAGCCCATTATCTGGAGCGCAGCCGGATTCGCGTAGCGCACGCGCCCGTTCTGGTGGACCACGATGCCGACGATCGCCGATTCGATGAGGGTGCGATAGCGTTCCTCGCTCTGGCGCAAGGCGCGCTCCGTGGCGACCCGGTCGGTGACGTCGCGGGAAACGACTAGAGCGGACGCGATTGCCCCGTCACCAGCGATTTCGGGAATGGCCCGCGACTCGAAGCGCCGCAGACCGGCGGGCGTCTTGAGCTCGAACTCGACGGTGATAGGCCGGCCGCTGGCGAAAACCTGCCCGAGGGTTCGCTGCCAGAGTGCCAGATATTCCGCGGAAGACCCGAACTCGCCTATCCGCCGCCCGGTCACCTCGGCGGGGGAAAGCCCGGTCGCGACGGCAAATGCCGGGTTGGCGTACAGGTAGCGTCCTTCGCGGTCGTGGCGCACCACCAGGTCGGGCGAGTTCTCGGCCAAAGCCCGCACCTGTTGCTCACGCTCGACGATTTCCCGACGGGATTGCTCGCGCTCGGAGATGTGTTTGCGGAGGGCGTCGCGCATGCGGCCGAGGGTGACGGACAGCAAGTCGAGTTCGCTCAGGGGGGAGTGCACCGGTGCGGTTTCGGTCAAATCGAGCGAGGCGATGCGCTGGCTTTGCGCCGCCAGTTCGGCCAAAGGCCGCGAAAACCAGCGGGCGAGACGCAGCGCCAGCAAGGCGGCGGCGAGCAGGGCTAGAAGTCCGACGGCGGCGATAAGCCACTGATACTGGTGGGCCGCCGGAATCAGGTCGGACTCGGGCAGCAGCACACCGACCCAGAACCGCTGCCGCGAGCCGAACTCGAAAGGGGTGAATCCCGCCCACCAGGCTTCGCCGTCGAGCGCGAGACGAAAACGATCAGGCTGGCCTCCGCGGTCGGCCTGCCACCTGGCCACTGCCTCCGCAAGGTTGGGAGAGCCGGCTTCGACCACAGGTTGCAGCAAAGGCACGTCGGCGTCTGGCCTGCCCTCGGTTCGGCGGCCCCGGGGCGGCCCCAGCAGCCTCCCGTCATCGGTCAGTACAAACATCATCCCGCGCGGCGAGGGTTGGGCTGAGGTCGTGAACTTCGCGATCTCGTTTAGCGGTAGGTTGTAGGTAACGATCAGGATTTCGCCCGACGGGTCGCGCGCGGCGACCGCCGCGGAGATGCCGGGGCCCTTCGCGGTATAGAGCGGGTAGACATCTGTCCATGCCACCAGGCTCGCCGCGGCGGCCTGCGCCTCGGGCAGGGTTTGATCGCGAAACGCCGCCATCGCCACCTTGTACCAGGGGCGCTGCCGGCCGTCGTAGCCGGACAGGGACAGATCCCATTTCTGCACGAGCTGTCGCCCGGCGTCCTCCCACAGCGCCCACCGACTGGTTTCACCCCATTCGCCGGGCCGAAAATCGCGCGTGAGGAATTGCAGGCGGCTGGGGTCAGGCGAAGGCAGCCGATCCGACATGGATCTGAGGAGTGCGGACCGGCGGACGGGCTCGCTGTAGCGTTCAATGAGAAAATGCGCGCCCTGCTGATCGGCGAGCATCATCGAATCGACTTCGGGCAGCGAGAAAAGTCCGGGCATCAGCAGTTCTCTGCGCGTCTCTGCATCTTTGGCCGAGTACCGCCCCTGCCGGATAGCCGCGTAGTCCTCGACCATCTTCTGCCCGATTGGATCGAACAGATCGTGCAGCCGGGCCTCCGCATCTCGCCCCAACGCGAACATCAGGGATCCGGCGACGTCGCGCGCCAGGCGCGCGGTACTGATGAGCGACGCGGCCAACAAGCTGCCCAAGACCAACAACACAACCAGGGCGAAGGCAATCAGCAACCCTCCGCGGATGCTGACACCTCGGCGCGGCGGAGTCTGCTCGGGAAAGCCCTGATTTCGCACCATGGTAGGATGTGCTCGTCGTGCCTGACACGGCGCCAGCACCGCAGCTTACACCAGGAGACCGAAATGCGGGCCGAGACGCCGAATCATTGGCACTCCCAGAGCGCTGACACGCCTCGCGCCTGTCCTGACCGAGACGACGCCGTGCGCTGGCGTCAGGATATGCCCTCCGCAGCCAACCGAAACCTGCGTCGTGAGGCAGGGCGGGGCCAGCCGCCCAACCGCCTGGACTTCAATGGGATTTCTGGCAACTTGCACCGGTAACGCGAAGACGCCGGAATGTTCCGATTCGTAGCAGGGTCAGGACTACCTTCTTGTTAGAATCTCCCATTGAGGGAGTAGAATGGGGGGAATAGGTTCCGTTCGGATTTCGTGACCGTGATTTTCGCTCCGGTGGAGGGTGAGTTTGCCTTGGTGGCCTGGCCCTGGGCAGAACAGCGGGCGTCGAAAATTTGCGTTTCGGGATGGAGGCTCCAATGAAGAAATCAGCAACCGCCAAGACAATTGCCTCAATCGCCGCGTGCATGCTCGCAGGCGCGCTTCTCGTCCAATGCGGGCCAACCCAGCCCATCGACCTGAATGGGGGTAGCGGGGGCGGGGGCGGCACGGTCCTGTCGGCGGGCGGAGCCGGCGGTGGCGTGAGCAGCAGCGCCCGCGGTGGCGCTGGACCCATCGTCACCCTTGGAAGCGGGGGTACCACCGCAAACATGGACTGTGGCAAGGCCGCGATCTGCACGCCGACCAGTTGCGGCAACATCGTTGACGATTGCGGCGACCTCATTGCCTGCGGCTACGACAATTGCAATGTGAGCCTATGCAACCCTGTGACGAATGAATGCACCCCTTGCATGCCTCTCACACCCGCGGACTGCGCAGGCATCGGTAAGGACTGTGGGCCCGTGCAGGATAATTGCGGTGGAACCATCAATTGCGGGGATTGTACGCTCCCGCAATGCTGCGGCTGTGGCGGTGTAGCTAGCGTATGCGGTGGCTTCAGCGCCGATGGCGGCCTGGTAGGAAACAGTTATCTCCCCGCGACTTGTATCGTCGGCCGCCAAGGATGTCTTTGCGACGACCGGGGGGCTTGTGCCTCTGGCCTCACCTGCACACCCCAGACCGCTCCGCGACCGAGTCTTTGCTGCAACGGTACCGATTGTACTGGGTCGCCCGGCATAGGCGGAACCTGCACCGGGTCTGGGACCGTCGGCTGCCAGCCGGGGGTAACCGTGCCCGCCGCAACCTCGACGCTTGACAGTTGCGGCTATGTCGCCACCACTTTCGACGAGAGCACAATCCTGTGTGGAATCTATGCAACCGGCGGAGGCAAGGATCCGGCGCAGATTCAGGCCTTTTTCCAGGACGAGAAATCGATGACGCTGGGCTGTAGCACGACAGCTAGTCCAGTTTCGGCCATGCCCTCGAACCCAGGTGCCGTGTACTACCCGCAGGTCGGCGATCCAAATTGCGTAGACGGGGCGGGGCGGCCCATGCGGCCGGCGCTGTACATCACCGACATCACCTTCGACCCGAACTGCAAAGCCGGCGACCAGCAATCAGGCGGCACGCCATATGACCCGGTTGCGGCTTTCGGCACCTGGAAGGCAGCCGCTGTGTCAGCCACGGGCAGGGTGGGCACGCCCGGCCCCGACCCGACGCCGAAGAACTACTGGAATCTCGGTACGGCGGCGGACCCGGTACCCGCTGATGCCGCCAACGTCAAGTGCCCATGTACCGCCGCTTCGTGCCCAGGAACAGGTCATAACGCAAAGGGTTTTGGTACGGAGTTCAAGTATGAGGCGGGCCTTATCTCAGGTCACTCGTACCGGATTCAGATCACGGCACACGACGGCGACCAGACCTCGGGCGCCGACGCGGGCGAGGCATGTGTCATCTTCTGCGCGGGAACCGGGCATTGTACGCAATTGACCTGTGCGGACTATCCGCCGGGTACTTGCGGCCCGCAGCCCGACGGCTGCGGCGCGCTGACTGAGGATTGCAAGTGCTGCGTGCCAAAGACCTGTAAGGACTATCCGCTGGGTACCTACGGCGTTCAGCCCGACGGCTGCAACGGAACGATAAACTGTGGCAACAGCCCCACCTAGCAGCATGTTGGGCATGATCTTATGGCCGGCATGCGAGGTGTGGATAGCACAGCTGTGAGCGAGGACCTTCCATACATTCGTGTACCCGGGTAGCCCCAGGGACTTGCGCCGCCGGCGCGCATTTGCCCCGGGCGAGTCCGCTCGTTAGAGTGCACCATGGCAATGCGGCGCCGCAAACCCATGGTCGGCCCCGTTAGGCCTTGCTCGCGCCAGGCTCTGGTGGCGATCCTCGGGGCCTCCGTGGGCGCTTGCCTGCCCGCGGGCGATGCGCCCATCGGGCGACACCTGGTTTCCGACCGCACCCTGACCGGCGTGCACTTCTCCCCCTCCGAGATCGACGGAATCCCGTCCCATGTTCTGGTTACCGGACCGGCGCAAGAGGTAGGCGACTATTCCACGTCCCCAGTGGCCGATCTGTACGCGATTCCTGAGGGCGCGACATCGGGAGCGGCGCTGGACGAGGCGAAGCTGCTGGCCGCGCGATCCCCTGTCCCGCAGGGCGCTCCCGCTGACTACCCGGTTCAGACCGACATCCGCGGCCGCCTGTTGGTCGAGCGTTCGGTCAGCTCAACCTGGGATTACGAACTCGTGCGCATCGATCTGGTGACCGGGGCGGAGGATCTGCTGGGAACCGCAGCTGGGGATCTTTGGGGTCCGATGTTCACCTTATCGCCAGGCCGAACACGCGTGTTTGTTGGATCTGGAACGGTCTGGGATCTTGATGGCGAACATGCCTCAGTAGACACCAGGGGTGAAGCGGGCTTCGTGGGCGAGGATCTCTACTACAACCAGTACTCAGGCTCGGACAACCAAGACCGGAATCTCTGGCGCGTCAAGCCCCGTGGCCAACCAGAACTGCTCGCATCCAACGCATTCATCAACTTCGCCTTTGCCACGGACCTCGGGCCCCGCCTGCTGCTCGGCCGCTACCTTTCCACAGTGAATGCGACAGTAGCCCTTCGCTATCTGGTGTTTGACCCTGCAACCCTGCAGGAGATACCCATCCCGCCCGACCTTTACATGGATCAGGGGCTTCCGTGGAATTCGAAGTTCCTCCTCGATAGCCCACCGGCATCACCCGATGGGCACTGGTTGCTTTCGCAATACTCCGGGGATGTCACGTTCTTCAATTGGATCACCTCTGAAATTCAGCAGCCCGCCCTCGGAACCTCCGGCGGTGGATACAGTTGGGAGTGGCGGCCGCAGCATGAGGAGTTGTGGTTTGGTAGGTTTCTCAGCACGTTTACGACGCTTTCCATCTGGAAGCCCGACACCGACGTGACAACAGTGCAGTTGGCGCCATTTCAAAACTGCCAGGCCCCGGCGGGACGCTGTGTGTCTGTTTTCACGCGCGACGGAGGCCACTTTTTCTCCTCCTTCCGGCCAGGAGACAAGCCGTACCCGCTACCGCCCGTCTACATCGGCTCGGCAGACGATCCCGCCGGGCCTCTCTACCAAATCACCCCCGACGGAACCCAGGTGGACTCTCACTGGGAGCTGGCCGACAGCAGGGTGCTGGTTGGGGCCTGGTCCGACGACAAAAGCCGCCAGAACTACTACCTGGTTGACCCGGGCACCGGGGTTTCGCAGGCCTTCGCCATCAACGGCCAAGTGGTTGCTCTCGGCCACACTCGCGCTCTGGCTCTCGTCGATTGGCAACTGGACCGCAAGACCGGAGACCTTTGCTTGATCGATTTGGCGACCGGCGCGCAGACTCTGCTTGCCGAAAACGTCTACACCGTTGCGGTAGACCCAGGAACCCACGCTGACGTTCCGCCCGGCATGAATGCCCTGGCCGCCGGCACGCGCATCGCCTTCCTGGTGCGCAATCCCTTCGCCTCACCCTACGACGGGCTGTGGGTCGCCGAGCTGCCGTGATTGCACTGTTGCTTTTCCTGACAGTCGCAACCCATCCAATCGCCGATGCGGGCGCTGGCGGGGACGCGGCTACGGCGGACGCGGGTGAGAGCGTAACCGACGGGGACGCGGCTGCCCCAGGTGATGTAGGCCCACCTTCGCCAGTTCTCACCGAGGCCGACGCCTCTGCGGTGCCCATGGGCAAACTGCACGGGCAGGTGCTGGCAAAGGGGACGCGCAGGCCAGTGTTCGCGGCTATCATCACCGTCGACCAGGGTGCTGCCGCAGAGACCGACGTCAACGGCCGCTTCGAGGCCGCCGCGCCTTGCGGGCTTCGCCCCATCACGGTCCAGGCGCCCGGTTTCGAAACTGTGAAAGCGGCACGCGATGCTTGCGCTGACCCGGCGCCGCTCCTGGTCCGGCTGGTGCCCCTCGATAATGCGCCAAGCTACGAAACTGTCGTAACCGCCCAGCCACCTGAATCCGCGCTCACCCTGGCCGGCCA
This sequence comes from Myxococcales bacterium, assembly GCA_003153015.1. Lineage (GTDB taxonomy): Bacteria > Myxococcota_A > Polyangia > Fen-1088 > Fen-1088 > Fen-1137. Next base: position 5,032 of record PMBS01000242.1, on the reverse strand, counting down.
AGAGCTGACCACCACGCCCGGCTCGCTCGGCGATCCCCTTCGTACCATCGAGTCGCTGCCCGGGGTGGCGACCCCGGCCTGGCCGCTGCCCGTGTACGCCGTGCGCGGGGCAAACCCGGGGAACACTGGATTCGTTCTCGACGATCTGCGTGTGCCAGCACTGTTCCACCTGGCCCTCGGCCCCGCGGTCATCCATCCCTACTTCTTCGACGATCTGGCCTTCTACCCAGGCGGCTACCCGGCCCGCTACGGAAGGTATGTGGGAGGCCTGATCTCGGCGCACACCCGCCAGCCGGCCAGTGACATGGCTCATGCGGCAGTGGACGTGCGCCTGTACGACGCAGGAGCACTGGTCTCGGCGCCGCTGCCTGGAGGCAACGGCGCCGTGGTTGTGGCCGCACGCTACTCATACACTGGAGCCCTGGTTCCGCTCTTCAGTTCCGATCTGCGCATGAGCTACTGGGACTACCAAGTGCGCGCCGATCGGCAATTCGGGCCCTTGCACCTGACCCTGCTGGCTTTGGGATCAGATGACGCGCTCACGCACAAGGAAGACATGGCTCCTGACAGCGAGTACCTCATGCGCTTCCACCGGGTCAGCCTGCGCACCCATATGTCGGTGGGCAACGGCCAACTCATCGCCCAGCTCGCCGCGGGGTACGACCGCAGCAAGGCACCTGTCATTAACCTCAACCAGATCGATTTCAACCAGACCGCCATGACGACCCAGACATGGAGCGTGATACCCCGCCTGACCTACCGGCGGCCCACCCAGTGGGTGGATGGGGAAGCAGGATTCGACGGTGAACTGCAGTGGTTGGCGCCCGCGTCCCCGGTCGAGCAGGCTGGAACCTCCGACCTGGGACACAAACGCACCGCCCGCTTCCTCGCTGGATATGCCTCGGCCACGATCCGCGCTGGCAGCCGCTTGCTGTTGATCCCGGAGTTGCGCCTGGACAGCTATGCCATCAGCGGGGTCGAGAAGGCCGATCTGGGACCGCGCCTGGGCGCCCGCCTGTTTCTCGATGCGATGACCTGGCTCGACGCCCGTGCCGGTCGTTTCACGCAGCCGCCCAGCCTACCAGTGCAGATCCCGGGCGCGGAGAACTTCGGGCTGGCACTCTATGGCCTGCAGACTTCATGGCAAGCATCGCTGGGCGTGGGAAGCAAACGACTGCGCGGCCTGGAAATCGAGTTGACCGGCTATGTGCAGCGCTACGTGCTGACCGACCTGCGCAACCCGACCGCTCTCATGCCCGATGGGTTGGCCAGTGACCTTCTGGTTCGGCGGGATGCCCGGTCTTATGGCGTGGAGTTGCTGCTTCGCCGCCCGGCCAGCGAGCGTCTGCACGGCTGGCTGGCCTACACCCTTTCGCAGAACCAGCGCGCGCTGGGCGGCGGCGTAATCGGACCCTCGGACTGGGATCAGCGCCACATTCTCAACCTGGTGCTGGGATACCGCATCGGCCGCAACACCATCGGCGGCCGCGCCCACCTAAGCACAGGACGTCCGGTCCTGATCAAGGGCAGAGAGGCCGACGGCTTTGTTCGTCTGCCCACCTACTATCAGATCGATCTGCGCGCAGAGCGCAGATTCCTCTTTGACAGGTTCGCGATGGACGTCTACCTCGAGGTGGTCAACTGCAGCTTGAGTCGCCAGGTTTTCAACCTGCGCCAGGATGCCTCGGGCCAACTGCACGAAACCAGCTACCGGATCGTTCTGCCGTCGCTGGGCGTGCACGGGGAGTTCTAGTTATGGTCCACCATGGCTCCATGGACATCGCATCGCCGCTGCGCGGGGACGCTATCTTCTGCCGCTCGATGCCGACAACCGGCTGGTTCCCGCAACCGTGGCACAAGCCGCGGCGATATTGGATGAACGGCCCGAGATCGCCGTGGTATACGGTCACTGCAACTTGTTCGGTCGCGCGCGCGGGCTCCGTGAAGTACCCGCCTTCGATCCGCGAATGTGGAATGCTAGACCCGTGGTGGGGTTGGCCCACGATGCCTTCTTGCTTTCGTCATAGGCATGCAACAAGAGCCCGTTGGTCTTCATGCAATGGTTGACAATGCTGTTCATCTGCTTGACCACCTCCCTATTGGTAGCCGGGCGCAAGCAACGCGAAAGCGGCCAAGGCAGCGCCTGACACGAAGTTCGAGCGACAGCGAAATGGACTCCTCATGAGAACCTCGTCAGTTGGGGGCATTCTGGCAAATGGTGAGGACAGCGGTCATTAGCGTGGCCGTCACGGGATGCACAACCCCAGAGCGTATTATACAGGCGGGGGTACAATGGACGCACGATGAATCTCGCGCGCAGGTTGGCGCTGGTACTGGTGGCCCGGTCAGCCGTGCGCCCGCGCCACCTTGCCGTGACCGACACGACGTCGAACTGCAAGAACGGGCCGGAATTCTTGCGTGTGCGCAGAAAGCACGCATCATAGAAGTCGATGCTGGTCGGCGAGTGGATGAGCCGCAATGTCGTTTCGGTAGGGGTCAACGACAAGATCTCCCGCGTGGCCGCCCTCATGTCCCGCCTGCGCATCAAGCAGGTGCCGGTGCTCGACGGCGACAGACTGGCTGGCCTGGTGACCAGGAGCGACCTCATCCGGGCCTGTCCCCCGGACCTCAACCCGTTTTCTCTGCTTGGCCCGATCGCGCAGGAACTGGCACAACCGGTCCGCCACTTTGTGACGACCGAGACCGTCACGGTGGCGCCCGAGACGCCACTGGAGGGCGCCGCCCACCTGCTGATCGCACGCAACATCAACGCCTTGCCCGTGGTTTCTGCAGGCCGACTGGTGGGAATCATCGCCGGCTCGGACATCTGCCGCGCTCTGCTGGCCGCTTTGGGCGCGGGCGTGCCAGGGGTGCGCATCACCTTCGATGTGGGACATGACGAAGACGTGTTCACCTTCGTCACCGACCTGGCCCGCAAGCATGGGGTGCGCGTGGTGAGCGTAACCGCGTTCGAGCAGGAGCGGCAACGAGTGGCTGTGGTGCGCGTGGATCACGAGAAGCCCGCCATGGTGGACGAGATCTGGCGCACCGGGCATCGCGTCTCCAGTGTAGCCCGTTTCGCCTAGAAGTGTCTGCCGCCGAAGCGCCAGTGGTGGATAGCTGAGCCGGTTTCCCTTGCGGCGTAACTGATATAGGAGGATTCGTAGGACTGCACCACTAACTCGGAGCGGCACCATGCGACCAATCCTCGGCCTCGTCAGTATTCTATCCGCTGGCTGCCTCTTCCTAACCCTCGCGTGCAGCTCCTCGGGTCCTGCCAATTCTAGCTCCACCGGCGGAGATTCCGCCACGGGCGGTGCGACCGGTGGCCGGATGGGTTCGGGGGGTGGCAGTGTCGCCGGAGGATCCGCCTTGCTCGGTGGTACCGTTTCATCCGGTGGTAGGCTTTCGACCGGCGGCGCGAGCGGCACAGGTGGTTCGATCGCCACCGGCGGCGCAGGCGGTACGGGTGGTACGATCGCCACCGGCGGCGCCACGGTCACAGGTGGTACGATCGCCGCCGGCGGCACCGGCGGTAGCTCGGCCACCGGCAGCGCCACGGTCACAGGGGGCGTTGGCGGAACCGGGGGTACTACTGCCACCGGAGGAACCCAGATCGTCACGGGAGGCACAGGGAGCGGCGGCATTGCACAGACAGGTGGTGCAGCATCGGCCGGAGGCACTGCTAGCGGAGGTCTCGCGACCGGCGGCACCAAACCGTCTGGCGGAACATCGTCGACGGGCGGAATAGCAACTGGTGGCACGACAGCAACCGGCGGAACCACGACGACCGGCGGCACTACGGCAACCGGTGCAACAGCCTCGATTATTTCTGCCGTGCCCTTGCTGGACACCAGAGGGAATCTGGTCAACGCGCATGGTGTGGGCTTCATCAAAGTCGGCAACACCTATTACATGGTGGGCGAGCAACGCTCGGGACTCAACGACACCTATTCCGGCTCGACGGCCAATGGCGAGGACGCCTTTAGCGGCATAAGCATGTATTCGACGACGGATTTCGTGAACTGGACCTTCGTCGGAACGGTAGTGACACCGGTCCCCGGGACGATCCTCTACCCTCCTCAGTGCGGCGAGAGACCGAAGATCTTGTACAATGCTTCCACGAGCAAGTACGTCATCTACATCAAGATGATGACTCAAACCGGTAGCCCTTCAGTCTACATTGGTAGCTTCGCCGTCCTCACCAGCAGCAACATTTCAGGGCCATACGCGTTGCAGGGCACCCTTAGCCTAACCGGTGCCGATGATTTCCAGGTTTTCCAGGACACGGACGGCTCGCAATACCTGGTCCGCTCGGAGGGGAAGCTGTACAAGTTTTCCGCGGATGGTTTGAGCATCGCCACCAGCCCGGTCAAGACCGGAATTCAGAGCGGTGAGGGTGTCTCTCTCTACCAGGCGGGCAATACATACTTCTGGCAGAGTTCCCAAGGAAGCTACTGGCATTGCAACGACAACTCCTACTCCAGCGCGACATCGCTAACTGGGACCTGGACTTCTCACGGCAATTTCTGTCCGAGCGGATCCAAGACCTGGGAATCGCAGGATACGGCGGTTGTTACGGTGGCCGGCACTTCCGGAACGACCTATATCTACGTCGGTGATCGATGGGTCAACGGCCACTTGCCGGCATCGACGCTGGTGATGCAACCCTTGACGGTCAGCGGTGCTACGGAATCGATTCCCACCTACAATCCGATATGGAATCTGGACGTCGCAGCCGGCACCTGGAGCCCGGTCACTCCTTCCGGAACCATCGTCAACGACGATATCACGGGCACCGGGCAGAACCAATTCACCTATAGCAGCGGCTGGACAGCCGGCTCATGCAGCAGTTGCTACAACAGTGATTCACATTCGTCGTCCACGAATGGCGCGACGGCGATCATTGCGTTTACTGGAACGCGAATTCTTCTCTATTCCGCCTATGACACCAGTTCGGGAATCATGGGCGTCACGCTGTCCGATAGCAGCGGCACGGCCGTGACCCCGGAAGTGCAGGTCAGCCTTCGCT
>PMBS01000094.1 GCA_003153015.1 Myxococcales bacterium | reverse complement strand
AAGCCGGCGGGCTCCCCACGCGATACCTAGCAACGCCGCAACGCCCCTCCGCAGACCTGGTAGTCAACGCAACCAGGCAACGGGGGCAAATGGTCTCGCTCGGTTACTGTGATGAGACTCTGGCAAGAGAGGGCGGCCATCGCCTCAAACAAACTCCGCCGTCTCTCCTCGTCTAGNNGCCTCGAACAGACTCCGCCGTCGCTCCTCGTCCAACTCGCTCGCCACATCATCCAGCAGCAACACAGGCGCTTCTCCCAGCACCTCACGCAAGTGTTCCAGCTCCGCCAGCTTGAGAGCGAGCACGAGCGAGCGAAGCTGCCCCTGCGATGCGTGTTCGCGCGCCAAATGGCCCGCCAGTTCCAACTCCAGATCATCTGTCTGCGGGCCGAATCCGGTAAAGCCCCGTCTCTGGTCAATCTCCCGATGTGTGAGCAGACCATCTCGCAAGGCGGAGACGACTTCTCCCTCGCTGTCCACCGCCTCGACCCGCCGATCACTTCGGTAGCGCATGCCCACGGCGGCTTCGCCGTGAATCTGGCGAAACGTTGCTTCTAGCCGCGGCAAGAGCGAGCGCACCGTCTCACGCCGCCGAATCACGATGCGCGCTCCCGCCTCGGCGAGCTTCTCGTCGTAGCTGGCCAGCAGCGTGGCGTCCACGGGACCGCGGCGAAGAAGAGCGTTGCGGCTCTTGAGGAAACGCTCGAAGGTCAACGCCTCGCGGAAGTAGGGCCGGTATGCACCAAACACGGCCCGGTCGAGAAACCGCCTCCTTTCTGCTGCCGCTGCCTTTGGCAGCCGCAGGTCTTCCGGCCCAAAGAACACGGCCCCGACGCCCAGCAAGCCGGATGCATCCCGCCGCACGGCCTTGCCGTCGAGAAGCGTGGTTTTGCGGCCTTGCGAGATCTGAATCTTGATACCACGGTCGATGCCGCGCACCGTGATCTCGGCTTCGACGGTAGCGCCCTCACTGCCCCAGGCGACCAGGTCGGATAGGCTGCTCGTGCGAAAGGAGCGAAAACAGAGCGCGGTATAGGCTGCTTCTAGGATATTCGTCTTTCCTTGCCCGTTCTGTCCGAAAAGAACCGTGACGCCCGGCCCAGGCTGAAGGACCACCGAGACGAGGTTTCGCCAAGCGCGGGCCCGCAACTCCCTGAGGATCATGTCAGCGTCGCGTGGGGAGCCCGCTGGCTTTGCCGGCGGCGAACCATCGCAGGGTTTGGGAACCCTTTCAGGGTTCCCATGATCGCGTCGGCGAAGGCGGGCTTTGCCCGCCGGAGCCAGAGCGCGGGAGGGGTTGGGAACCCTTTCAGGGTTCCCATGTCAAAGCCGCATGGGCATGACCACGCCAAGGTAGTCGCTGTCATCAGCGGGACGGATCACTGCTGGGTCCAGATCCTCGCCCAACTCCAGCCGGACGTTCTTCGAAGCCATTTCCGACAAAAGGTCGATGAAGTAGCGTGCGTTGAATCCGATCTGCAGCGACGATCCCTTGTACTCCACATCCAGCTTCTCACGCGCATTGCCAAGATCTGGGTTGTCTGCTTCGATGGCCAACGAACCCTTCTCCAGACTGAGCCGGATGCCCCAAGTCTTGTCCGAGGCGATGATGGACACTCGGCGAAGCGCGTCCAACAGAATCTCGCGCTCGATCACTATGATCTTGTCGTTCTCCTTGGGGATGACCTGCTCGTAGGGTGGGAATTGCCCCTCGCTAAGCTTCACCGTGAGCAGCATGTCGTCGGCGCGAAGCACGAAGTACCCCTGGTGCACGCCGATCTCGCAGGCGGCCTCCCTGCCTTCTATGGCCCGCCTGATCTCCGCCACCCCTTTGCGCGGAATGAGCACTCCGCTTGCCAGCTTGGGTCCCTTGGCCAGTGCTTTGCCAAACTTGGAGAGACGATGCCCGTCGGTCGAAATCATGCGGGCGTTCTCTCCGTCTGCCTCGAACAGCACGCTGGCCAAGTGAGGTCGGGTGTCATCCTGCGAGATGGAAAAGACTGTCTTGCCGATCATCTCCGAGAGAACCGCAGGATCAACTTCGCTCAGTTCCGCATCAGCCACCGCCGGAAGTTTCGGGTAGTCCCTCTCGCTTATCCCCACTACCTTGAATTCCGCTCGCCCGCTCCGAATCTCTAGCCAGTTGTGCTCCGTTCTGCGCAGGTGAACCTCTTCGCCCGACAAGCCCTTTGCAATCTCAAAGGCTTGGCGCGCTCCAACCGTCACGCCTCCTTCCTGCTCAACCTTGGCAGGTAGCGTTACCACCATCGTAACCTTGAGATCTGTCGCCGCGCATGAGATGCGATCCACCCCCTCACTGCGAATCAGCACATTGGCCAAGATCGGCATTGTACTTTTGCGGTCGGCTATGCCGTGCGCCAGATAGAGACCCCTAAGTAGCTTGCTCTTGTCGATCCGAATGTCCATTAGTCACCCTCGTTCTGTTGTCTCATCGCCGGTCACTCTGAATCTACAAAGATCTGATCAAAGAAAGCAGAAGTATAAGGCCATGTGGATTCCTTGAAAGAACAGGTTTCTCGTCGCTAGAAGAGGGGAGAAGCCTGGGGAAAAAAGGGCAGCATGAAGGGGACGGCATCCTCATGACCGGAGCTCGAAGATTGTCACGCTTGAAACCACAGCTTTGTCCCAGAGATTTCGACAGTCAACTGTTGATAGAGGAGGATACCGCTGGGTCGCTCATGAGAAGGAAGGATGGAGAGAGCGAGGCAGGGAAAGCCACGCGACCCAGAGCGGTATCGCCAAGAGAACAGGCAGCCAGACCCGCGCTAGGGTGCCGCAGGGCTCAGCGCTGACGTAGGTGGCTTTCGAGCGTGGTGACAACGCTACGCAGATTGGCGTCTTCAGCCACCAAGCGTTCGATCTTCTTGACCGCGCTGATCACGGTTGAGTGATCCTTGCCACCGAAGTGGCCGCCAATTTCGGGGAAGCTCGATCCGGTGAGCTTGCGCGCCAAGTACATGGCGATCATGCGGGGCCGGGCGACAGACTGGATGCGCTTGGGCCCTCTCAGATCGTGCAACTTGATATCGAAGTACGTCGCCACCTCGCGCTGGATGGACTCGATACTGAACCCCTGTGGGGTCGCGCTCACCAGGTCCTTGAGGACCTCGTCAGCAAACTCCTTGTCGATGCTGCGACCGGTAATTGAGGAGCGAGCTGACAGTTGCAGCAACGCACCTTCAAGCTCACGAACATTCGATCGGATCGCGGTGGCGATGGCCAGGGCCACATCATCACCGAGGGCCATCTGTTCGATCTCGGCCTTGCGCTTGAGGATCGCAACCCGCGTTTCCAAGTCGGGATGCCCGATCTCTGCGATCAGCCCCCAGGCGAACCTGCTCTGTAGGCGTTCCTCGACGCCGGGCAATTCGGCGGGCAACTTGTCGCAGGTGAGGACGATCTGCTTCTGCGCAAGATGGAGGGCATTGAAGGAGTGGAAGAACTCATCCTGCGAGCTGTCCTTGTTGGAAAGGAACTGTATGTCGTCGACCAAGAGAATATCTGGCTTCTCGCGGTAGTACGAGCGAAACTCCTCCATGAGGCTGATGCTGCTCGGCTGCCGGCGCTGGTTCATCATCGACCGGATGAAGTGACTGACGAACTGCTCGCAGGTCACCACCGTGATCCTCCAGTCAGGGTGCTGGCGGTGGATCTCGTGCCCGATGGCGTGCAGGAGGTGCGTCTTCCCGAGCCCGACACCCCCATAGAGAAACAAGGGATTGTATTTTGAACCTGGAGCGCTGGCCACCATGCGCGCCGCCGCATGGCCAAACTGGTTTCTTGCGCCGACCACGAATTTCTCGAAAGTGTAGCGGCTGTCTAGGCCGGCTGGCGTCGGACGCCAAGCGGCGACCTCCCTGACCGACTCGCCCACGGCTTCCTGTGGCTTGGCTGTCATTGGCGACTCCTCCGGGACTTCGAACTCCACAGCGAACGACGTGTGGGCACGCATCTGCAGATTCTCTAGAATGGAGGGAAGGAAGTTGTCTTCGAACCACTCCTTGTGATAGCGATTAGGCGCTCGCAAGCGGATGCGACCTTCGCTTATGGCCAAGCACTCGATGGGGCGCAACCACTGGTCGCGGTTAGCCGGCTTGACCCTTTCCTCGATCGAACGGACAGCTTCGCCCCAGAGCTCTATCATTGTTCTATCCACAACAAGGCCAGTAGAGAAAACCAAACGATGTCAGCAGGTTGGGGGCTGTTTTCCCCTGTTAATCAACAGGCAAGACCGGAATCCGCCCAAGGTGCCCTCTCACGTGGGCCCCGGGGGACCACCCGATGGCAGGTGGCTTTAGTATCAATCCAGCATCTGACCGACAAGCCCAAAAACCGGTTGCGGTGAAAGGTCGAAGATCAGGGCAGATTTCTTGTTGGCAAAGACCGCAGAACTTGTGGCGGGCTGAGCGATGCGGTCTTGGCTCCGCGCGAACCGTTCGCGATCGCTGGGGAATTTGGCGACGCGAGGATCAAGTATCCCGATCGCCGCGAGATCTGCGGGCCTGGCGCGCGACCGAGCGAGAGAACCAGCGCAGGATGCGGCTTGGCGGAATCGAGAGCGAGCGACGAACGACTTCTCCGACGGGCGGAAAGCCTCACCAAGCAGACCACTTTGGCAAGCGCCGTCGACAAGAAAACGGCACACCCGCTTGCAGCCGACGGTTCTCGACGGGCCTCGCCTCCCTGAGCGGACGCGTGCGCGCCGCCAGCCTCGGTGGACTCGACTCTCTCAAGCGCGCAGACGCTTCGATGCTTGGCAAGATCGACAACCATCTGGCAGCGTCCATAGATTCGATATGGGCCATGGCGGCGTTGACACCGCTCACCCGGGGTGCTAGTTGAGCGGTCCCACACGGTCGAAAAGCCGGAGGATCACGTGTCGAAGAGGACTTTCCAGCCACACCGAAAGAGCCGCAAGCGAACCCATGGCTTCCGGAAACGCATGAGCACGCCGGCCGGCCGCGCGGTGCTTCGGCGCCGTCGGCGCAAGGGGCGCAAGAAGCTCACCGTGAGCGTGCCCCAAAAGTAGGACCCGTGAGCGACAAGGGCCGCCAGCAAGGGCTCGGCCGCAGGGATCGCTTGCGAGCGCGATCGTCTTTCCTAGCGGCGCAGCGGCGCGGGCGCCGGATTTCTGGGCGCAATCTCGTGCTATATGCGCTTTCCCGTCCCGAGCAAGAACGCAAAGAGCGGGCCAGAATTGGGCTCACCGTGAGCAAGAAAATCGGCAATGCGGTGGTTCGCAATCGGGTCAAGCGGTGGCTCCGCGAAAGCTACCGCCGTATGGCCTCATCTGCGCCCGGCGGCACCGACCTTGTTGTCATCGCGCGTTCCGCGACGGCGCACAGCACATACCAGCGCACAGCCGAGGAACTGAGCGAACTCCTCGTGCGGGTGGCAATGCCGTGAGACTTGAACCCTCTCATGGCGGTCGGGTAGCCCGCAGTTTCGCGCGCGCGCTCTTGCGGGGTTACCGAGCCGCCATCGCGCCTGCCATCGGTCCGGTCTGTCGCTTCACGCCTTCTTGTTCGGTCTATGCCGAAGAAGCCGTGGACAGGTGGGGTGTGGTGCGGGGCGGGTACTTGGCCTTGCGCCGCGTGCTTCGCTGCCACCCCTTTGCGCGTGGTGGCCCGGATCCGGTTCCCACTGCGTGGGGAGCCCGCCGGCTTTGCCAGCGCCGCGCGTGGCGTACCATCGCGGGAGGGTTTGGCAACCCTCCCAGGGTTCCCATGTCAGACGGCAGGGACACGTAGGAGACGCCCATGGACAAGCGGCTCGGCCTGGCCATCGTCGTTTCTATCGCCATCTTGTGGGCTTGGTGGAAGCTCTACCCGCCTCCACAGCCGGCGCCTCCGGTTGCCCCGTCCCAGCCCAGCGCGACCCACGAAGCCATGCCTCCGAGCCCGGCGGAGCCCGCAAAGACGGCGCCAAATGCAGCGGCGCCCGTGTCCCAGCCGGCTGCGCGCCCACCGGAACAGCAGCTTGTGCTGGACACGCTCGACGCGCGCTACCTGCTGTCGAGTTGGGGCGGCACGCTTCGCCAGGTGAAGCTGAAGAATCGGCAGTTCTTGCTCAACCGCCGCGACCCAGAGAGCGGCATCGAGCTCGTCAACACGGGAAAGCCGGAACGCGCGCCTCTGCAGACGACCTTCGCCAAGGCGGATTTCTCGCTTCCCGATGACACGGCCTGGGCAGCCGAGCAGCCCGCCCCGGATACGGTCGTCTTCCGCGCGCAGACTGACGTCGTCGCAATTGAGAAGCGCTTCCGGAGCGAACCGGACCGCTACCGGCTGAACTTCAGCGTGAGCGTGCAGAACAAGAGCGACAAGGCGCAGTCGCACGGCTTGATTGTGCATCTGTATGCCCAGCAGGATCCCGAGAAGAAGGGAGGCGGCTTCATGAGCTACGCCTCGGCCAACCTGGCGGAGCTAGTTTGTTGGGCCAACGACAAGGCCCGCCGCTCGGCGGTGGAGCCCCTTGCCAAAGAGCCCATCGACTTCGTGGGTGGCGTGCGCTGGGCGGCGGCAGGCGAGAAGTTCTTCACCATAGCTGCCGTGCCGTACCCGGAGAGCCCTCCCAAAGAGCGCCGGTGCGGCGCACGCGCGCTTGACCCGCTCACCGGCGAGGTCTTCCTTTCTCTGAGCAGCCGAACTTTGGCGCCTGGCGAGAGGACCGAGTACGCCTTCGAGGTCTTTGCCGGTCCCAAGTACAACAGCGATCTGCAAAAAGTGCAGCCAGGCGGCGAGGATGCGCACCTGGCGGACGACGTGGACGTCACCTTCGCGGTGCTGTCACGGCCGATGTTGGCCTTGCTCAAGCTCTTCTATCGGCTCTCCGGCAACTGGGGCGTGGCCATCATCCTGCTCACCATCTTCGTCAAGCTGGTTACTTTCTATCCCACGCAGCGGACGCTGCTCTCGGGGAAGAAGATGCAGCGGTTGGCACCCAAGATCGCGGCTTTGCGCAAGAAGTACGAGAAGGACAAGCAGAAGCTGGGCGTGGAAACCATGAACCTGTACAAGGCCCACGGCGTCTCGCCGTTTGGCGGCTGTTTGCCCAGCCTGATCCAGATGCCCATCTGGATCGCGCTGTTCTCCACGCTCAACTACGCGGTCGAGCTGCACCGCTCGTCGTTCCTCTACATCGCCGACCTGTCGGCCAGGGATCCCTACTACGCCACGCCCTTGCTCATGGGCGTGGTCATGTTCCTGCAAATGCGCATGTCGCCGGCTGGCACGGATCCACAGCAGCAAAAAATGATGGCGTTCATGATGCCGATCATGTTCACCGGGTTCTCACTCTTCTTGCCAGCGGGCCTGTCCACCTACACGCTGACCAGCTACCTGCTTGGGATCCTGCAACAGCTCTACGTGAACTGGCTCGACCGACGCCTCGCCGCTGCGGCCTAGATGCGAATCCGCCAGCACGTCAACCCGCTCAAGGCGAA
>PMBS01000076.1 GCA_003153015.1 Myxococcales bacterium | reverse complement strand
ACTTCGGTGGGTCACTTCGTCCGGCACATCTCGACGTTCTACGCGGACTTGATCGAACAGGGGCACGCCCCATCGAACCCGGTGGCCAGCCTGCCGCGCTCAACCAGGCGCTTGTACCGCTCGATCTACGATACCGCCTCGACGCCGTTTCTTGAGACGCCCGCGGCGATCCGCCGCGTGTTCTTGGCGATGCCCGAACCCTACAACATCATGTTCGCGGTGGGCGCCCTGGCCGGGCTTCGCACGGGCGAGGTGCTGGGGCTGAACTGGCGAGACATCGACCTAGAAGGGCGGAAAATCCACGTGCGCCAGCAGATGCAAGAGGGCCGGTTGTGCGGGTTGAAGGACGACGAGCCAAGGATCGTGCCGCTCCAAAACTCGCTGGCGCCCATCCTGACGGCCTGGCGTCTCAAGAGTGGCGGCGAAGGGTTGATCTTCAAGCCTGCCGACGGGCACGGCGGCGGACGCCCCGACCTTGGCACGGCCCCAGCGTTCGTCCGCCCGCACACCCCGCACAAGTACCTACGGAAAGCCCTGGCCGCGTGTGGCCTGCCCAACATCACGTGGTACTGCGCCACCCGGCACACGTTCGCGAGCCAGTGGGTGCTGGCCGGCAACCCGATCGAATCGCTGTCCAAGGTCATGGGTCACAGCAGCGTGGTGGTGACCGAAAGGTACGCGCACTTGAAGCCCGACCTGTTCAGCGAGAAGGTGTTTGACGCTGTCTCGGTGGACCTTTCGCAACCCAAGGGAAACGTGGTATCCCTGCCCCTCGTTTCGGCAGAATCCGTTCAACTTGGGCACACTATGGGAACGAAGCAGGAAGACAAAAGAGAGGAGGAACTAGCCCAACCACTTAGAATGACAAACAGTTCAGGCGGGTAGCTCAGTGGCAGAGCAGGCGCCTTACACGCGCCGGGTCGCAGGTTCAATCCCTGTCCCGCCTACATCTTCCACCGAACCGGTCCCGAGGAAGACAGCCAGATCCAGCCCACCGCTGATTTCCCATCCACCCTTCACGGGCGTCAGAATCAAGGGAGGCATGTGGCGCACCAACTCTTCGCGGGCTTTCGGCATGTCCTCGCCGTCGAGTAGGGACCTGATGTGGTCTATGCCCTCCCGAAAGCGTTCAACATTCGGCACGGCGCCTGCCAGGCCCCCGCGGCTGGCCGCGGCCAGTTGGGCCTGAGCCTCGGCCATGGTGGCTTCCTCCTTCTGAAGTCGCGTCGCCACCGCATGGGAAAAGCCCGTGCGGGCCAGACTGTCCGTCAGATTCTCGACCCGGCGTTGGCACTCGCGCACTCGCCGCTCGGCCTCATCGGCCGAGCCCCCTTCGCGGCGTTGGGCTTCTCGGTAGCTGCGTTCAGCAGCCGCGACGAAGTCCTGCATGAAGTCCGAACTCCCCAAGATCTCGCGCAGCTTGGCCACGACCACATCGACGACCTTCTTCTCCGAGATGGTGCGGTGGTTTGGGCATCTTGTTCCGTCCGTGTGGTCATAGGTCGCGCACCCGAGGTTGGCGTAGTGTTTCCCATCGGCGGTGTGCTTCCGCGATGCGATCATCATCGAGCCTGAGCATTCGCCGCACCTGGCGTGACCAGAGAACAGCCATCCCTTTTGCTTGCCGCCCCCAAACTGGCCACGAGGTCCTCTACCCGTGCTCTTCTTGATGCGTTCCTGCACGCGGTCCCACAGTTCCTGCGGCACGATGGAAGGCACCTCGACGGCCACACACTTCGACAGGTCGTCTTGGGGTTCCACCTCGTAGCGCCCATCGTCCAGCAACTGCCAGCGGTTCTCGCCCCACGTGTCCCGGCCGCGATACTCCTCGTTTCGCAGCATGTATCGAACCGTCCCATGACCCCAGCCTTCAAAGCGCTTGTTTCCGCGCTTCCCGTCGTGCGGCGCACCGATGCCGAGACGATTCAATGCCGCGGCTATCGGTTTTGCCCCCTGTCCTTCCGCGTACCAGTTGAAGATCTGGAGAACCACCTTCGCTTCCTCTGCGTCGACCACTCGCACCTTGCGTGGATGGGCAGGGTTCTCCGGGTTCTCCTCGGGCACTGATCGATACCCATAGGTCTTCCCGCCCGGGTTGAAACCAGCCCGCGCCCGACCCTCCAGTGCTTTCCTAGTCTCGCTGCCAATCATCTGACACCACAGATCGGAAACCAAACCCATGGTACCGAACACCATCCGCGCATTCGGGCTGTCCGACCGCGTGTTGGTGGAGACGTCGATCACCACCACCCCGAGGCGTCGGAGCCTGCCGAAGACTGTGTCCCAAAGCACGCCAAGGGATCGGCTGAGCCGTGCGATGTCGAAGATCAACACATAACGGAATCCGCGATTCTTCGCGTCCGTCAGCATTCGCTGGTACCCCTCCCGGGCGGAATGTCTGCCAGTAATCCCCTCGTCCGAGTAGACCTCGACGACCTCCATCCCGTTGGCCGCCGCATACTGCCGGCAACGCCCGAACTGATCGTCTATGGAGCGTGCATCCTGTTTCGGATCGGAGAATCGGGCGTATATGACGGCCCCACTATTGTGCGTCTTCTTCATTTTTCGGTTTCCTTCTTCGCCTCGCGATAGAGCCGTTCACCCCAGAGCGCCCCTAATGCTTGGGCCAAGGCACGGAGAGCTTTCAAATGGTTTGCGCAGGCCGGAGCGCCCAGTTCGGTTCCCAGTACAGCGCCTTCGCTCAGACCTCGGTCGATCTCGCACACCGAATCCGTTCCGTCCGGTGCAGCGAGTGTCAGATCGGCATCGCCGCGCAAGCCACCAACTTTGGTGGCTTGTTCGCCACCATAGTCCAGCTCCTGCAAACCCGAACGCTCGGGAATTTGGTTGTTGGCTTGCCTCACTCATATTCTTTACAGTTCTCCGTGCAGCCGCTCGCGAATGCGCCGAAGTCCCAGGTATCCCGGTCGTCACCAACAAAACACGAACGCAGGGGCGTCCACAAGTCCCTGCACGCGAGCGAGCTTGCGACCGTGGCGATGAAGATCGTGGGCATGCGCTCCAACAGGTGCTCTCTCGGCCACAGCGCACACGTGGTGCTGCTGTGGTGTCCCGCACCCGCGATGACTACGCGAGCACCAAAGCGAACGCAGGCATCTGCTTCCGCTATATGGGCACCTTCTTCCTCCGCTTCAGCCAGAACTCCATCGCACGAACGTAGAGCACGCTCACCTTCACCCGTCTACGCTTTGCCAAGCGGGCGAGCTGCTCGTGCAGTTCCCTGTCCAGGCGGAGAGTAGTTTTGACCCTGTCACCCAGACTGGGTCGACCCGGTCCCGGTCTCTTGATGCCGCTGTCAGTCTTCGTCTTCATGATCACTCCGAATCGTCGTACCCACCGCGCACGCTGCAAAAAGTCGCGACCGCGGTTCGCCATCAACGATATCTGATGGCAATTACCCACATGCTCCCATATGTGACGGCACTTATTCAATAGGGCGCTATTTGTGCAAAAAACGCCAAAAAAGGCCCTCTGGTTCGCTCGCGACGCGTATTCGCCGTTCGGCCGGTACCTCACATAGGGCAAACCCAGAAACGGCCTTTTCGACCGCTTTTCACCGAGTTTGCCCAAAATCTTGCGGCGAAGCCCGGCTCCTGCCATGCGGGCCACCCTCGATCCGCCTTTGCCCGGCGACACAGCGGCTTCTTCACCACACCTGCCCGCGGCCACGGCGTGGAAGCTACACACGGCATGCGGTCCAGCGTAACAACACCCGTGTGCTGCTCAGGCGCCCCATGGTCGCGATGGCTGCGCGAGCGCCGAAAACCGTCCGCTGATCACGTGGTGGTCGATCCATCATCTCGTTTCCTCCGTGGTGCTCAACCCATCCCCGCGTTTCCGCCGTGAGCACGCGGTGGTCAACAAAGAGCCAAAGGTAGATCGTCAACTTCGGGCTCACGCGGGTGAGTATCTTCTCCGCTCGCGGCGATACCCGACCCAGCAACGGCGACAGCTTCGCGGGCGCTAACGCCACGCCGAGCGCATCGCCGACTTCGGTCAGCAACACCGCAGGCACCGCACACACGTGGCGACCGACTGTCGAAAAGCTGCGCGCATATCGTGCCTCACCACGCGAGCGAGTCTGGCCGCGTCTGCAAAAGCAAGACTGTAAAGAATCTATAGGCAGTGCGTATTCCGGTCATCGTGAACG
>PMBS01000204.1:7396-25190 GCA_003153015.1 Myxococcales bacterium | reverse complement strand
TCTGTTCCCACCGCCGCCCGCTGCCAAGCGAGGCTGTGTCCGAGTCGTGGCTGACGCCATTCCACTCCCTGCTGATCAAGGGGACGATGCCCGCTGTCCTTCCTTTGGTGGACGCCGCGATTCGCAGGCGACTGGGCAACGACACTGGCCTGGGCACGCTGGTCGACGAACTGCGTGCCGAGCCGCACGCCGAGGTGCGCGCGCTCGTGCGCTGCCTGCACGATCCGTGCAGCCCGCTGGCGCCATGCGCACCCATCATCGATCGCGGTGCCGCGCAGACCAGAACCTTGCTGCGGGTGTTGAGCAACGCCGTGCTGTTCGTGCGCACGGTGCTAGAGCCGCACGATGGCCTTTCGCATCTTGTCCGTCTTGGTCACGCCAACGACGCGCTTTCTCGCATGTTGGCCCACGCGGTCCTTCACCGGGTCGTGGTGGCGCGGCCTGAGCGGGCGATCCGCGACGCCATCTTCGAGATCGCTGACTACGAGCTCCTGGCGCATCGGAACGACTTTCTCGCCGTGAACCTCGGTATCCAGAAGGGCACCTACCATCCCGTCCTGCCTGCAGCGTTGGCCAGCATCGTAGTGGACGGTTCGGCTGACCTCGGCTATCTGCACCGGCTGTTGTTCGAGGCGTTGAAGAGCGGCGACGACCCGATTGCCGTTCGCTGCATTCGCGATGCCGTCATCGGCATCCTGTATCCGAGCCAAGCCTTGACCACCCTGGCCGCGCTTCCCGCTTCGCTGCCGCCACCGGTGGAGTTGGCCTTGGCACGGACCCTGGCCAGGATCCAACCGCACCGGGGCCGGCAGGTCGCGAAACTGCTGCGTGGGCGTCCGCTTCTGCGCCGGCTGGTCGAATCCGCGGGGCCAGGGGAGAGCGCGGCTGAACAGGTGAACGAGCGCGCCTGGGGTAACCGCATGACCGCTGTGCTGCTGCGGTCCCGTTGTTGCCGACGCTCCCTCGCCCAAACCGTCGAGAGTGTGTTGGACGGGGGAAGCCTGGCCGAGCAACTCGACAGGCTGCTTCCGGGACTTGGCGAGAAGCAACTGTGATTGATGTGTGACCCGGCTTTTCGCCATGCCGAACTTCGGGCATCTGTGTTGGAGGCAAGATGAACAACCACGAGCTTCTCATTCAGTGCTCAGACAGCCGCTATCGTCGCCTGGTGGGCGTCCTGGCATCGGCGCTCGGGCTTCCACGGCAGGCGGTCGAGCAGAACCTGGAAGTCATCTTCGCCCGAATTGTTGGGCGCCTTGCCTGCTCGCCCATGACCGTGGCCGCGCTTGTCGGCCGGAGCCCCGGAAGGGTTCTTCCACAACCCAAAGTCAGAGACCGGGACGCCCGAGTTCCGATGACCAAACCGTGAGGAATGCGATGAACACCAGCACCCTACAAGTCAGACTAGCCTCGGCCTCGATGTGGCTTTGCCTGTTGCTATTCCCTCTGATGGCGCAGGCGGCACCGGCGGCCTTCGACCTCAGCTCGCCAGCCAACGGCGCCTGGGGCATGGCCACGTGCAAGTTCACCTGGCAGGCGGCCAGCACTGCGGCCAGCTACGACCTTTACGTGGATGGCCTGTTGAGGAAGGCGGCTGTCGCCGTCGCTTATCCACCGACCTACACGCTCCTGCCAGCCGAAACGATGACAGATGGCTGGCACACCTGGTACGTCTTGGCCCGGGACAGCGGCGGCGCGACTACGCAATCGACTTCGACGTTCAGTGTGCGGGTGGACTCCACGCCGCCGGCGGCGTTTGCGCTGCTCACGCCAGTGAGCAACGCCTATGTGCCATCCTCACCGGTGCCGGTCACCTGGTCACCCAGTTCCGACGCTGGCTCGGGCTTGGACCACTATGAGATATGGGTCAATGGCGCCGCGGTTTCTACGACGATACCTCCTGGCACGACGTCAGGAACTGCGACGCTGCCGACAGCAACCCTGTTTTCGGACCCAATCAACGCCGGATGCCCCAATTGGACGCTGGATCCGTCATGGCATTGTTACAAGTACTACGACGACTCGATGATCACCTTCGGGAGCGGCTGCTGTGACTACAATCGGAGTGGCCAATTCAGTTTGAACAGCTCGATCGATCTGTCAAACGTCGGGCAGGCGACGCTCCAATTCTGGTACATGGCAGACATCGGGGCCAGTGCCAATTATCGCGCTCGCTTCTCGGACGACGGTGGCAGTAGCTGGACAGAGGTTCTAACCCTCGCCCACGGATCCTACAGTTCGTACACGGCCGCGTCGGCCGCTCTGCCGATGGCGGGTACCGCCACAGCAAGGCTCGGATTCATCGCCTACGACAATGCCTGGACGAATTCGTGGACGGTTGACGACGTTTCCGTCAGCGGGATCGTCGCGCAGACATACACGTGGAACGCTGTCGCGGTGGACGTCGCTGGCAACCGCACGGTCTCGGACACCTGGCAGGTTCGCTACGATCTTCCACCTGTGCCGTTCAATTTGAGCGCACCGGCCGACGGAACCTGGACCGCGAACACGCTACCCACGCTATCCTGGAATGCGACCACCGACGCCGGCTCTGGTCTCGCGAAGTATCAGCTCTGGGTCGACGCCGCATTGTCGACGGACAGTATCGCCCCAACTGCGACCTCGACCGCACCGGCCAATGCACTCACGGATGGCACGCACGCGTGGCAGATCGACGCTGTCGACGCTGCGGGCGGCGTGAGGAAATCGCGTCAAACCTGGAGCGTCGGCATCGACACGACCCCGCCAAGTGCGTTTTCGCTTTTGTCCCCCGCGGACCAAAGTGGATCGGGCATTCCCACCCCAACCCTTTGTTGGAACAGAGCCACCGATGCGGGAAGCGGCGTTGACCACTACCAGCTTATCGTGGACGGCACCCTTTCGCGGGATGGAATTGCCAATCCCAGTTCAAGCCAAGTATGTACGTCTCCGAACAGCGCGCTCGCCGAGGGCGCGCACACCTGGTCTGCCAAGGCGGTCGACGAGGTGGGCAATGTCCGATCGTCAACAGAAACCTGGACCATTTACGTCGACTTTGAAGCGCCGGCTGGTTTCAGCCTGTTGACGCCGGCCAATGGAAGCACCGTCGACACACTGACTCCGACATTCACGTGGGGCGCCTCTTCTGACGCTGGCTCGGGCCTGGCCCGGTATGAGCTCCGCATCGACGGAGCCTGTGTAGCCTGTTCAATTCCGCCCACCAGCACGAGCTACACCCCAACTGCACCTCTATTGGCCGGCTCCCGTTCCTGGTCCATCACGGCGGTGGACCACGCCGGCACATCGACCTTGGCGAGTAATGCGCCCTGGACCTTCACCGCTCGGGAATGCGCACCGGACGCATTCCAAACCTGCACAGGCAACGCCGCCGGCGCGTGCAATCCCGGGAGTCGAACATGTTCATCGACGGGAACGTGGGGCGCATGCATCGGCGTAGTTACTCCCGTTTCAGAAGTCTGCGGCGACGGCATTGACAACGATTGCGATGGCCTGGTCGACTGCGCTGATCCCGACTGTGCGGCGGTCTGTGGAGTGGGCGCGGAGCCTGCTCCCGAGCCTCGGCCGGAGGCGGCGGCTGAGCCGTCCCCAGAACCGGCGCCCGAGCCCGGCCCGGAGCGAGGACCCGAGTCCACGCCCGAGCCACCTCGCGATGCGGGTGCCGACGCTGCGTCAGATGCTGGACAGGATGGCCCTGTCGCCACGGCGACCGGAAGCAGCACGACCACCCTGACAAACACCGCTACCTTGACCGCGACCGGGACAACCGGCACGAGCAGCGCGACAGTCACAGCGACAAATACCAGCGCGACTGCCACCGTCACCGCTACCTCCACGGCTGTCACGGCGACAGGCTCCTCGACGGGCACTTTCACCGCCACCTCCACGGCCACATCTAATTCCACCGAGCCGGGGCCTTCCGACGGCGGCAGGGACGCGGCGCAAGGAATTCAGGATGCGTTTTCTGTAGATTCGGGAAGAAGAGACATCGTGGCATCCAGCTCGCAGGATGGCGCCAGTGTAGCGACTGGCGATGCGATGGGCGTTGCCAATGGGCGGGATGCTGGGTTCTCGTCGATCGACGCTGGCGCGGGCGACGGCGTAGTTAGGGACGGCGTGTTCGGTCCGCAGAACCAGGACGCTCTGGCGTCGCACGTCGATGCACTGGCGCCTGGGCGCGAAGCGGGCGTGGGCGATGGTCGGTCTCGCGAAGGCTTGGCCGAGGCTTCAAATGGAGGGTGCTCGTGTGGCGTCGCTGGCCGGGGCGGCTCCGGCCCAAGCGCCTGGCAGATTCTTCTGGCGCTGGCCTTCGTCGTTGGCATCGGTCGCACCCGAATCAGGCGCCGCCGATAGGCACAGGAGACTTGGTTCCAAGACGGATGAACACGCAACCCCAGGCCCGCAGGGCCGCGAGAAACCCCAAAGAAAGGAAATCGAAATGCACCAGATTCGCCAGGTTCCAGCAGTTCTTGCCATAGTTTGCGCTCCTCTTTGTAGCATCGCGTGTGGTCCAACCCTGTCAACCCAGGTGCGGCTGGACACTATGCGCGCGCCCGACAACACCGGACAGGTTTCCAAAGAAGGACTTGTCGTCGAGGTGCCCGATCTCAAGAAGATCCCCGAACAATTCACGATTCAGGCGGCGGCATGTTTTGCGGACGGCACTCCCATGGTTGACTCGACTACCAAGGCCCCTGATATGAAGGATGCCGTTGGCCTTCCCATTGGCGCTGAACTGTACCAGCTCAAGCTCTCGAACCAGACCGACCACGTCGTCCGACTGCAAGGGGCGATCATCCGCCTCTTCGACCCGGCGGAGAACCAAATCGAACCGATGTCGAAGGAGGATGCGATAGCCGCGGCCACGCGCACGCTCAGCAATCAGGGTATCTGCAGCTCCGAGGCGCCCAAGATCATGGCAGCATTGAGCACAGTCAAGTTCATTGGTCCGAACACAGAGTTGCTCCCCGGGACCACCACCACCGGATACCTGCTCTTCCTCCCCCAGCGGCCCGATCTTCCCGGTGTGTGGAAGCTCTCGCTCTACGAGATTCCCGTGAAGGTTGATGCCGCTGGTTCCACGATCGCAAGGACGCGCTTCGACTTCGCCTATCTTCGCAAGAAGTTTGAGGACACGTACTCGCAGGAGTTCATGGGCGATCGGAAGCTGTTGAATTCGAAAGAGATCCCATAGCGCGGTGGTGGTAGAGGCAGAACACCAAAGCCAGGCGTGGGTCTCGATGAGAATCACGCGCCGAAGCCCCAGTCCTTCTCGTCAAGAACTGGCGTGACCACGTCGCCCGTAGTGCGAAGCGTCGCCAGTTCGGGCGGGGGCTGGCGGGAATTGCGCGGCTGGTCAGGGTCGACCACCAGGAAGATGGCCGCGAAGAAGAAGGAACATAATGCCCTTGCCAGTATGCCGAAATCGGCATACCATTCTAGTGTGAGGAAACCGCGAAGCCCTGCCGCGCGAGCCCTACTCGAAACCCCGGGCAAGCCGCTGGTCTGGTTACACGGTGGACTCAAGACCCCACCCATGTCGCGAGAAGCTCGAATCGAGGCTGGGTTTCTTCTCCGTCGCGCGCAAGAAGGTGAAAAACTTTCGATGCCTGAATCTCGCCCGATGCCTAGCATCGGTCAAGGCTGCCATGAGCTTCGCATCACAGACGTAGAACATCGAATCGAATGGAGAGTGGTCTACTGCGTCGGCAAGCTTGCGATCGGCGTCCTCGACGTTCTTGAAAAGAAAACGAAGCCAACACCCCAAAACACGATCGCGAACTGCCGGCGACGCTACGCCGTTTTCAAGAAGGAAGACACACCATGAACAAAGCTCAGCGAGAACGATTCCAACGCGCCGGTTGGAAGGTCGGCACCGTCGGCGAATTCTTCGATCTGACCCCTGCCGAAGAAGCCCTCATCGAAACGAAACTTCGTCTCGGCGGACTCGTGCGCGCCTTGCGCGAGCGAAGCCATCTTTCACAAGCCGACCTGGCGAAGCGGATCGGGTCGAGCCAGCCGCGCGTGGCCAAGATCGAAAACCACGACCCCGAAGTCTCGCTCGATTTGCAGATGAAGGCGATCTTCGCCTCTCGACCATCGGCCTCCCGAGAACTCGCGACTCTCATCAAGAAGTGGGAGGCACCCATTTCGACGGGTAGTCTTGCACACGCACGGCGGTCGCTGAAAACGCGTTCTCCACTCCTCGGACGCAACTCCAAGGCAACGAAGCCTAAAGGTCTCACCGCGGACAGGCTGAACTACAAAGTGCCTTCGTCGGGCGCCGCCTGACTACCTGCTGGGCTCGATCACCGTGCCGTGAGCACCGGCTTTCTGCGCCGCTTTGTTGCCGGTGATTCCGGCGCAGAACAGTGGCGACTTCCTCGGGCGGGCAGCGCCAGGGGCCGTCAGCACTGGTCGCGAGCGGCGTACTGCCCGCTCACGGGCTCCGTCGACTCGGCAGCAGCCCGCGTGCACCGGGCCGCTTGAGCAGAACCATCTCGGGACGTTCCGCCACGACGACGTATCCGGCGCTTTTGGCCCCTGCGACCTGTTGTAGTTCTGCATCGGTGGGGTTCAGGGTCTGGTAGAGGATGTAGTCGGACCCCTCGAATCCTACCGAGAGGTTCCAACATTCGAGGCGGTTCGATACGTGCGTGATATCGCGATCGGTAACAGCCAGGACCGCATCCCGCGGCACCAGCGCCGCAAGCTCGGTTATGGCGGCCAATCTGCGGTGCTCAACCGCGGTGGGCGGTTCGAAAGTCTTCCAGCCGTAGGAGGACCGGTACGTCGCGCGTGTCGGAAATGCCCCCCAGTGGAAGGTGGCGACGGCCATCGCACAGACCAAGGTCGCGACGGCAGCACGCCGTCGCACGCGGCCGAGCGCCGCAAGGGTCAATGCCATGGCTGGGAAGATATAGGGGATGAAATGGCCTCCGTACTGGTAACCGATGTCAAGCGTCGGCCCATACCCGGTAGTCAGCAGGGTGAAGAACGTCCCGGGCAACACGCTGAGTGCGAGAAGCGGCCGCCGCAGGGGAATAAACGCGACCGGAGCCAGGATCTGGAGCGCATAGCGTAGCTTCTCGGGGGTGAGCATCGAACGCATCGTAAACAGCGGATTGGTCACGATGGTGTGGATAATCCCCGTGAAGTTGTGCGCGCCCGTCGGAAACAGTTCCCGGTAGGTATCGGCGAAGCCCCAGGTCCCCACCGCCGGCATGATGAAGAAGCGCATGGCGATGAACCAGACGAGCGAGACCGCGGTGATGATGATCCCCGCGCGCACGCGCTGGCCACACAGGATCAAGAAGATCCCGAACACCGCTGTCCCGGCGGAGATGTCTTCGCGGCATCCGATTGCCACCAGGAAGAACAGCGCAAACAGGCGCATTCGGCGGGCATCGAAACAGTCGAAGGCCCAAAGCAGGAACGCCGCCGCCACCGGCTGGAAATGAAAGTCGAAAAGCTGCGCACCGTGCAGCGGCGGGTAGAAAAGGTAGGCCAGGACTATGATGGTCGAAAGCCAGGGCGACAGCCGCCGGGCGGCAATCCGGTACAGCGGGATGGCCGCGGATCCGAGCAGAAGCGCTTGCAGCACGAGCAGCGTCGCGGCGGAAGGATGAAGCGCATAGAACGGCAACAGCGCAAAGACCGAGAATTCGGCGTGGTTGCGCAGCTCGCTCCAATTTCCCTCGCGAATGAGCACCGTGCAGCGGAACGGGTGACCGTGAAGGGCGTTGTAGAATTGGTTGTCGAGCTGCCCGAGATCCCAGGTGTACGTATTGAACTTGGCGTGGCTGCGCAAGGCGAGAAACCCCATGAACACCGCGTACCCGACCGCCGCGGCCGCCACGATCACGGCAGGGCCGCGCCTTCGCACGGAAGGGGCGATACGCGTCCAGAGCGCCCGCAGCGGCCGCCCGATGGGAAGGCCGGCCCGCAGAGCAGGCATGGTGTCGTAGGCGCTGAAGTGCAGACGCCACAGCGGCTCGATGCCGACAACGAACCCCGTGAGCAAGAGACAGACGACCAGGGTGTCGGACCACCCGTTGAGCCCCAGGAGCCCGGGCACCAGCCCGGCTAGCGCTAGCGGAGCCAATAGACGCGCGGCTCGAGTGAGGCGGTCAAGGGTCGCTCCCCGTCGAAAGAATATGAGCCCAGCGCAAAGCAGACCGACCACCGCACCCACGGCGAGGTCGCGCAGGAGCACTTGCCGGTCGGGCACGGACGCCCAGTTCTCGGAGGTAAACCGTGGCAGCGCCGTGCTAGCGATTTGTCCGATGGCCAGGCCCACTGACGCCCCGATGAGAGTCAAGCCCCCCATCGACCGCGCCAGCGCGCCCAGTTCGCGATCCGCGACCCTGGTTGCTTTCACTATTCGGCCCTCGGATAGGAGAACGCTGGAAGGACAAGGTCGCTCTTCTTCATGCCGTGTCTCGGTCGGTCAGGTATTCGCATTATGCCAACTGCGCCCGATTCTCGGGGGAAAATGGGCGCCATTGTACCGGGTCGCGGGCTTAGACCACAATCCCGCGATAGCCGCAGGAGGTCGTGGCCGTGGTCGGAGTAATCACCGTCGGCCACGGCCACGAGGACGACCACGTCTACGACCACCACCGCTCGCCCCGATTGGGTACGCGGCTTGATCATGGAAAGGCGAGTTCTTCTGAGGCCGTTCGCCCATTTCGCCTTGCTGTCGTGGGATTACAGCTGCAGTTCGTAGCGCATGTTGCGACGGCGCGGGGTGAAACCCGCGCCGCGCACGATACGTTCGATGTCGCTGGCGGAAATCTTGAAGACCGTGCCTGCGGTGGCGACCACGTTCTCTTCGATCATGGCTGAGCCAAAGTCGTTGCCGCCGAAACGCAGGGCAACCTGTCCCACTGCCGGTCCCATAGTGACCCAGGAAACCTGCAGGTTGGGGATGTTGTCGAGATACAGGCGCGCCAGGGCCAGGACGCGCAGGTAGCGGAGGCTGCCGGTGTCGTCCTGCAGGGGCAGGCGCGTGCCCTCGGCCTGGAAGCTCCAGCAAATGAAGGCGGTGAAGCCCGCGGTCTGGTCCTGCAGCCGGCGCAGGCGGTCGAGGTGCCCGACCAGTTGGCGCGGCGACTCGCCGAAACCAAAGACCATGGTGGCGCTGGTACGCAGCCCCAGCCCATGCGCCTCACGCATGACACCGATCCAGGTGTCAGCCGAACACTTGTTCGGCGAGATGCGCCGGCGAACTTCGTCGTCGAGGATTTCGGCGGCGCCGCCGGGCACGGAGTCCAGGCCCGCAGCGATGAGGCGTTCAAGCACGGCCTGCACGGGCAAGCCTTCACGCTGGGAGAGATAGCGAATCTCCTCGGGCGAAAGGCCGTGAATGGCCAGGGGAAAGTTCGCCTTCATGAAGCGGAAGAGATCTTCGTAGTAGGCGAGCGACAGATCTGGGTTGATGCCACCCTGGAGCAACACCTGCACCCCGCCCAGCTCAACTGTCTCGCGAAGCTTCTGTGCCAGCTCTTCGCGCGAGAGGGCGTAGGCTTGCGGGTGACCTGAGGGCCGGTGGAAATTGCAGAACGAACAGCATGTGGTGCAAACGTTGGTGTAGTTGACGTTGCGGTCGATGATGTAGGTCACCACTCCTTGGGGATGCAGCGCCTGCCGGCGAAGGTCAGCGGCCTGGCCCAAGTCGAAAAAGTCTGTCTCAGAGTAGAGGCGCATTCCCTCGTCGAGGGTGATCCGCTCGCCCGCGGCCGCGTCGTGGAGCAGCCGATCCAGTGTGGGAACCCTGGAAGGGTTCCCACTCCCTCCCGCGATGGTGCGCCGCCGGCGAAGCCGGCGGGCTCCCCACGCGCCTAGCGTTCGCGCCGGGCGTGGCTGCGGCTCGGGCGGCGCCGGGGCGTCGAACAGGCGTACGCGCATGGGTCTGGCCAGCAGGCCTGCCCGGAAGCCGCGCGCCAGAAAAGCCGTGGCGCCGGACAATTCCTCGGAACCCAGGCAATGGCGAATGTTCTCCACCAGGTAATCTTCGCCCACCGCGGGATCGGTGCGGTTTTCCACGGCCCAGGCCCGTCCAATCTCCGGCCGGCGCTGCAGGCCCAGCCGCAGGCTTTCT
Organism: Myxococcales bacterium; assembly: GCA_003153015.1. Classification (GTDB taxonomy): domain Bacteria; phylum Myxococcota_A; class Polyangia; order Fen-1088; family Fen-1088; genus Fen-1137. The sequence goes on along the minus strand of PMBS01000204.1, from coordinate 15,091 downwards.
TGTAGCAGCGCCACGTCTTTGACCGAGACCACGCCGGGCCGGCCTGCCCAGACAGCGTAGACAAAGGGAAGCCCCACCCGGCTGTCCCATTCCTTGCCCAGGTCGTAGACATGGCGGAAGCGGCCGTCGATCTGCAGGCCGAGATCGCCGATGATGAGCGCGCCGCGCGTGCCGCCTGCCGCATCCGCGATCTGATCGTGCGGCACTTCCACGAAGTCAGGACAAAGGCCGCGTTCTTTGCTGAGAAGGCGCGCCAGCATCTGCGAGGTGCGCGAGGCTCCGTCGAGAGCGATCTCGGTCATCTCTTCCCAGGGCACCTGGCCCACCAGCACAACCGTGCGCACCGGGCCGCGGCTGGCAATGGCAATGCCGGGCACCACGCGCAGTTCCTCGGCCGAGGCGGCGTAGCTGGCAATGGGCATGAGTCCCAGGTCTGCCTCGCCCGCGGCCACCGCGGCCGCGCAGCGCGAGGGCTCGGCAAAGCGCAGGTCGAAGCGATCGGCGCCGACCAAACCCTGCTCGATCCCGTAGGTGATGGGCCGCGCGTTCAAAAAGGAAACCGCGGCCAGGCGCAGCCGCTGGCTCATCTCGGTTCCCCCGCGGGCGAGGCGCAGGCACGCGCCGGCAGCGCTTCGCCTTCTGCCACCACGCTGTAGAGTGTGTCACGTTCCACCGGCGTGCGGCCGGCGGCGCGAATCAGATGGACGATCTCAGCCGGGGCCAGGGCCTGCGGCGCATCCGAGCCAGCCAGGTGATAGATCTTTTCTTCTTGCACGGTACCGTCTAGATCATCAGCGCCGAACCACAGTGCGGTCTGCGCGGTCTTGATCCCCAGCGAAACCCAGTAGGCCTTGATGTGCGGGATATTGTGCAGCACAAGCCGCGCCACTGCGCACACCCGCAGATCGTCGACCGCCGAGGGCGCAGGAAGATGCGCAAGGGAATTGTTCTCGGGGTGAAAGGCCAAGGGGATGAATGCCTGGAACCCGCTGGTTTCATCCTGCAGCGCTCGCAAGCGGAGCAGGTGCTCGACCCGCTCTTCGATGGTTTCGATGGTGCCGTAGAGCATGGTGCAGTTGGAACGCAGACCCATCTGGTGGGCGGTGCGGTGCACGTCCAACCATTCCTGGGCGTTGCACTTGTTCGGGCAGATGCGCTGGCGCACGCGGGACGCGAAGATCTCGGCGCCACCCCCGGGCAGGGAGTCGAGCCCGGCCGCGCGCAGGTGCTGCAATACCTCGCGCACCTGCAATTGGAAGAGCTTGTGAAAGTGGAAGATCTCGACTGCGCTGAATGCCTTGATGTGCAGCGATGGCAACCGGCGTTTGAGGCCGGCGAGAAGGTCGGTGTAGTAGTCGAAGGGCAGGCTGTCACTGAGGCCGCCCACCACGTGCACTTCGGTCACAGGATCCCCCGCCTCAAGGCGCGTCTTCAGCTTGTCCCATGCCTGCGACAGACTCAGGGTGTAGGCGCCCGGCTGCTCCAGGCTGCGGCGCGAGAATGAGCACAGAGCGCAGCTCGCCACGCATAGGTTGGTCGGGTTGATGTGCAGATTGCGGTTGAAGGTGGTGCGATCGCCATAGCGCCGCTCGCGCACCTGGTTGGCCAAGGCACCCAGCTTCAGCAGATCGGGCTCATGGAAAAGCGCGACGCCATCCTCGAAAGAGAGTGGGACACCGGCGTTCACCTTCTCGGAAATGGAAGTGAGGGTCACGGCGCGAACTCCTCCAGCGCGCCTCCTGCCACGCGCTCGAAGGCGCGCAGCCCGGCCCCGCGCAGGAGCTGCGCCGCCTCGGCTCGCGTAATGGCACGGCTTGCGGCGTTGTCGCCCAGGCGTAGCGCTCGCGCTTTTACGATGGGCCCGCAAAGTTCGTCGGCGCCGAAGCCCAGGGCAAGCTGGCCCAGTTTGGGGCCAAGCCGATCCAGATCGACGAGCACGTGCGGTACCCCGGCCAGGGCCAGACGACAGCGGGCGAAAAAGAGCAAGGTTGCAAGACCCATGCAGTCTTCTTCCGGCGTGGGTACAACGCCGTCGAGAACCAGACCCTCGCGAACCTGGTCCGCAAGTTGGGCCAAGCGTCGCTCTTGTTGCTGCACGGGTTCCTCGGCCGGCAGGAAAAGCCGGAGCAAGCCGCGCAGCCCGCGGCCCGTGGCCTCGGTCAGCATGGGAAGCGACGTCGCGATGAAAGTGTTGCAGGCGAAGAAGCCGCGGCCGCCGGTCGCGGCCTGCGCTGCAGCCTGGGCCGCGCGGCCCAACACGAATAGGTCAGGGGATTGGCTCACCGCCGCGACACCGGCGCTCATCGCCTTCATCGCGCCTCCACCAAGGAGGCAATTCCGCCGGGAAAAAGGTCTTGGCCACTCACATCGGCGAACCCGATCGCCCGGAGTTGGGCCTCGAACTCTGCCCGGGTAGAGAAACCCTGGATCGACTCGGGCAGGTAGCGGTAGGCGGCACGATCGCCGCTTGCCGCCCATCCCAGCAGAGGCAACATGCGTTTTGTCCAAAGCCCGTCCCAGAAAGAACGCGGCCGTACCGGCCGAAAGAATTCCAGAAAGACCACGCGGCTGTCGGGGCGCACCACTCGGCGCAGTTCGGCCAAGGCCAGCGCCAGGTCGTGCAAGTTGCGCACGCAGAAACCCGAAAAGGCTGCACCGAAGGCGCCATCCCGATAGGGCAGCCGGTGGCCGTCGGCAGCGTGCAAGGCCACCGCAGCGGCGCGCGGTTTGCGCCGACCCGCGACCAACATGGTGCGCGCGAAGTCAGCAGCCACCACATGCGCATCCGGCCGCTGCCGCAGAATCTCGACCGCGCCGTCGAGCGTGCCCGCGCCCAGATCCAGCACCCAGGGAGACTGCTCCACTCCGTCGAGCAAGAGGCGCATGGCCCGACGCCGCCAGAGCACGTCGACACCAGCGGACATGAACCGATTGGCGGTATCGTATCGGCCGGCGATGCGGTCGAACATGGCGCGCACGTCAGTTGCGGCCTGGGCCATCACGCCACCCGCTCGACCGACAGGCGCGCCAGCGCGGCCAGCGCATCCCTGAAGGACGAAGGGGGCACGGCTTGCAGCTCGGCAACGGCGTTGTCCGCCAGGGCCATGGCCTCGGCGCGGGCGCGTTCGAGGCCGCCCGCGGCACGCGTCGCCTGCATGATGCGGGCGGCGTCTTGCATCGATACGCCCGATTCGCCCATGGCAGAACGGATGTCGTCACGCAAGCCCGGGCGGGCCTGGCAAGCCAGCAACACGGGCAGGGTCAGTTTGCCTTCGCGCAGATCGCGACCTGGGGACTTGCCACTCGCGCTTTCGTCGTCCGCGCAGTCGAGCACATCGTCGGTGATCTGGAATGCGCGACCCAGCAAGCGGCCATAGCGGGCCAGGGCCAGGTCGAGTGGCGCAGGCAGCACCCCGCCAACCCGCGCACACCACGCCATCAGGGATCCGGTCTTGCGGTCGATGACGTCGAAGTAGCTTTCGGCGGTGGCCCCGGGATCGCCTGCGCCTTCCAATTGCGCCACTTCCCCCTCGGCCATTTCGGTCACGGCTGCGGCCAGGGACTCGACCGCGACCAGCGACCCGGTGGCCGACACCGTTGCGAGCCCGCGCGCCAAGCAGAAATCGCCCACCAGCACGGCGATGCCGTTCCCGTAAACCATGCGCGCGGCCGGCCGCCCACGCCGGACGACCCCTCCGTCGACCACGTCATCGTGAAAGAGCGTCGCCGTGTGGATGAGCTCGGCGGCGCAACCGACCGCGATGGCTACGTCCAAGGGCGCCTCGGTCGCCCGGCAAGCGAGCACCGCCAGAAGCGGTCGCAGCCGCTTGCCGCCCGCGCCGAGCAGGTGGCCTCCCACCTCGGGGATGCGCCCCATGGGGCTGTCCATCTGAGCCAGAAGCCGCGCCTCAACCGCTTGCATGGGATCGCTGACCAAGGCCAGCACCTCGGCGGCCGAGAGGCGCGTCGCGCCCGGGGCCGGGCTTCCGCGCCAGTGGAGCGCGGCCCCGCTCATGAGGCGCGTCCTGTCTTGGCCAGCGCGGCCAGTTCGCACGGGAGCAGGGGTTCATCGGCGCGCGCGGCCAGTTGCCCGCACGCCGCTGCGGCGTCGGAGCCGCGCGAGGTGCGGATGTACACCGGAATGTCCGCCAGTCGGATCGCGTTCTGAAAGGCCAGGGCCCGTTGTGCGCTGGGGCGCTCGAAAGGCAGGCCCGGCACGGGGTTGTACGGGATGATGTTCACCTTGCTCGGAATACCACGCAAGAGCCGGGGCAGGCGAGCGGCATCCATGTCGCTGTCATTGACACCGGCGAGCAGGACGTATTCGAAGGTGATGCGACGGTGGTGGGCCAAGGGGAAGCGGCGAGCCGCGGCCAGCAGCGCGGCGATGTTCCAGTGCCGGTTGATGGGCATGAGCCGGTCGCGTACTTCGTCGGTGGTCGCGTTGAGCGAGATGGCCAGATTGGGCGCCGGCTGGATCTTCGCCAGGGCATCGATCCCGGGCACGACCCCGGCGGTAGAAATCGTGAGACGTCGGGGCGACAGGCCAGCACCCCAGGGATGCTCGAAGATCCTGAGAGCCCGCTCCACCGGATCCAAGTTGTGCAACGGCTCACCCATGCCCATGAAGACTACGTTGCTCGGCTTGCACCCCGCGGATTCCATGCCCCAGTAGAGTTGCTCGACCATCTCGCCGGCCGACAGGTGCCGGCCAAAGCCGAGCGTGGCGGTGGCGCAGAAGGTGCAGCCCCAGGCGCAGCCAGCCTGGCACGACAGGCACAGGGTCAACTTGGCCCGCTCGGGCTTGTCGTCAGGGATGAGCACCGACTCGATAGCGCAGCCGTCGTGGGTGCGGAAACGGAACTTGCGGGTGCCATCTGCCGCAGTTACCGCACCATCCAGCCGGATGGGTTGCAGAGGCGCCTCGGCCAGCAGGGCCTCGCGCAGGGAGCGGGGTACGTTGCTCACAGCATCGAGTGCGCGCACGCTGCCCACGCCGCCTGGCCCAGGGCCGTGCAGCCAACGGAAGACCTGCTCAGCGCGAAACGGAGGTTCACCCTGGCGCGCCACGCACTCCCGCAGCTCCTCGATGGTGAGGGATCGGAGGTCCAACGGCGGCAAGTATAGCCACGGATCCGCGCAACGCCGGCCCGAAAGCCAAGACGGACGCCTCACGTGGCGCGAGCAGACAAGAGTTGGCTACGGCAGTCCCAGGTCCGCGCCAGCGAAGAACCAGCCGAGCTCGAAGCGAGCTGTGTCCGGGCCGTCGCTGCCGTGCACGGCGTTGCGCTCGATGTTGGTTCCGAAGCTGGCGCGGATGGTGCCGGCCGGCGCCTTGGTGGCATCGGTCGGGCCCATCAGCTCGCGCCAGCGAAGGATGGCGTTGTCACCCTCCAGGGCCATGACCACCGCGGGACCTGAGGTCATGAACGTGACTAGGTCGCGAAAGAACGGGCGTTGTCGGTGAACCGCATAGAAGCCCTCAGCCTGGGCCTGGCTCATGCGCAGGTAGCGCAGACCGACGATGCGCAGGCCGGCGTGTTCGATGGCGGCGATGATGGCGCCGACGGCGTTCTTTGCCACAGCGTCGGGTTTGACGATAGCGAAGGTGCGTTCAATGGCCATGGAAACTCCTAGGCGCAGGAGACTAGGCGCTGGCGCGCGCGACTGCAACAGAGTTGCGCTGGCGAGACTTTCTTAGTCCACGCGTCCGATCGCGAACTTCAGGTAGTCGCCCTCGGGGAAGGCGGGCAAGACAGGGTGGTCAAATCCGGCACCGGTCAGGGATTCCAGCCGGAACCTGCGGCCAGCGGCGGCCGCGCCTCGCTCGACGCTGGCCAGGAATTCGTCGCGGGGAAAATGGCTGGAACAGGATGCCGCGCACAGCAGGCCGCCGGGCGCGACCACGGCAGCGGCCAGACGATGCAGGCGAAAGTAGGTGCCCCGGGCTTTTGCCAATGCGAGCCGGGACGGCGCAAAACTGGGCGGGTCTGCGACTACGATATCCCACTGTTTTGCACGGCGAGCCGCTTGGCCGAGAAACGCCAGTGCCTCGGTGGCGTGAAACCCGGCGTATTCCAGGGACAGGCCATTGAGCTGGAAGTTGCGGCGCGCGGTCGCTAGCGCCGGCCGGGCGATGTCCACGGTGTCGGTATGGGTTGCACCCGCTGCCGCGGCGTAGAGGGAAAACCCGCCGGTGTAGCCGTAGAGATTCAGCACTGACTTGCCCTGAGCGCGACCTGCCACGGCCTGCCGGTTCTCGCGCTGGTCAAGAAACAGCCCGCCCTTCTGGCCGCGGCCCAGGTCCACCATGAAGCGAATGCCGTTCTCGCGTACCTCGATCTCGCCCAGGTTGCCGCCTCGCTCTTCGCGATCAACAAACCGTGACAGGCGAAGCGGGGCTGAACACTCGGCCAGCATGCCGGCGAGATTCCGGTAGAATGCCCTGGCGCCCGCGCTGTCGAAGCGCACCACGGCCACGCAGTCATACAGGTCGACGTGGATTCCCGGCAGGCGGTCGCCTTCGCCATGGACCCAGCGAAAGGCGTCGGTCTCGTCGCGGTCAAGGCGCGCCAGGCGCTGGGCCAAAGCCAGGCGCAGGCGCTCGCAGACCAGCACGCGCGCGTCGCCCACCGGCTGCAGGTCAATGACACGCACCGCGATAGGCCCGGTGCAATCCCAGTAGCCATGCGCCAGAGGCCTGCCATCCCGCCCCGCCACTGCGACCACGGTCCCGCTTGGAATGGCGGGCGCTTCGGCCAGCGCATCACGGAAAATCCAGGGATGTCCCTGGCGCAGGGCACGACCCAGGTTCTTGCGCAGGATGACCTTGGGAGAAACCGGCATCAAGAGCAGATCCTTGACCCTGGAACGGATGGAACGCACGCGCAAATCCCGGCCAGGTTCCGAAGCCCTGGCTTTCCCATCAAGAAGCGGCGCTATCTGCCGATGGTGTGTGGTTGCGGATGGGGATCGGTCAGCGGCTGAGGCGGACTGGGCAGCGGGATGTCTGGGTGGAGGCTGGGATGGTGGCAAGGGGGAGTTCCGGGGATCCGCAAGCGGGGTGGGAGGTCCGGCGGTGTCGCAACTCCGCGGGGGCAGGAATTCAGAGGGGCAGGTGCGGCGCCGCCGGATCGGTCTTGTTGGGCGGCACGTCACCGGTGTCGTCCTGAGCGCGACTCTCTTGTCTGAGAATCACCTGGATCAAAAAGCCCTGGCGGATGGGCGCACAAAGTCTTCGTGTATCGGGTACTCCACGGCCACCGCCGGTACGCTGGCCTCCTGTGATGGCGCATCCTGACCGGTCGAGCGGACCTTTAGGCTGCCCTGTGATAGATGTAAGCTCGCAGGACGTCACGTGACCACGCCAGAGACAAAACCGACAATCTCTCCCCCCGCTTCGGCAGGCCCGGCCGCGCGCCTGGGCAATTCGCGTGGGGAGCCCGCCGGCTTTGCCGGCGGCGCACCGTCGCGGGAGGGTTTGGCGAGGCCGAGCGAAGCGAGCGGGGTGGGGGAGGGCGTGGGGGGCCGAAGGGCGGAGCGAACCCTTGAGGGTTCCCATGTGAATTGGTTTGACCGCCTGAGCGAGCGGCAGATGACCCTGCTCGTGATCATCGTCGGCCTCCTGCTCTACATCCCGTTTGCCGGCAGCTACGGCCTGTGGGATCCGTGGGAGACGCACTACTCAGAGGTCGC
>PMBS01000204.1:0-7387 GCA_003153015.1 Myxococcales bacterium | reverse complement strand
CACATCGCGCGCATCGGCCTGCCTGGGAACGATCCAGGCGAGATGGCCCTGCTGTCACGCACCGAGTGGGCGGTGCGTGTGCCCTTCTGCCTGCTCGGCGTGCTGGCCCTGTGGGGCGTGTACTTGGTGGTGTCGCGTTTCGTGAACCGTCGGGCCGGGTTTCTGGCGGCGCTGGTGACCGGGACCTGCCCGATGTTCAGCCTGATCGCTCGTCAGGCCATGACTGACATGGCCTTCGTGGGGCCCATGACCATGGCCCTGGCGCTGGGGACGCTCGCCTTGCTCGACGATCGCGACGAGGTGCTGCCTCGGCGCGGCCGCGGCTGGCGAAGCTGGCCCCATCACCCGCTTTTTTACACAACCATCGGCGTATTCCTGCTCATCGTCGTGCCGCAACTGATAGTCGATTCGAAACAGCTCAGAGTGAAGGTGCCATGGGGTGAAGGCGAAGTCCTGATGTACGGCGCGATCGTGATGATTCCCTACTACCTGGGCTCGGCCCTGTTCCTGTTCTTTGCGGCGCGCGCACGCTACCGCGCCCCGCTCTACCTCTACATCGCGGCCATGCTGTGCGGCCTGGCGGTGCTGGCCAAGGGCTTTGCCGGCCTAGGCCTGCCCGTGATTATCTTCCTCGCCTACCTGCTCTTTACCTGGAACTGGAAACGGCTGCGGCGCGCGCAGCTTCTGCCTGCGGTGCTGCTGTCGATCGTCGCCGTGGCCGTGGTCGCGGCGCCCTGGCACCACGCCATGATCGCGAAACACGGTTGGGCCTTCTGGAACGAGCTCTTCGGCGACAACCACTGGCGGCGCATGATGCTGGGCCGTCACGGCGATCGGGGCTCCTTCGAGTACTTCCTACGCGAGTTGGGCTACGGCACCCTGCCCTGGGTGGCGCTGGCCCCGGCTGCCCTGGCGACCATGGTCATGCGCAAGGCGGACGATGTGCGCAGGCAATCGGTGTACTGGCTGGGCGCTATCTGGTTCGTGGCGGGCTACGCCGTGGTGTCCATGTCCATGACCAAGTTCCACCACTACGTCATGCCCGCCATTCCCGGGCTGGGCATCGTCATCGGGTGTTTCCTTGATGACCTGCTCACCCGGCGAGATGCGCGACGTGGTTTACTATCCGTCCTTCCGGGCGTTCCGCTCTTGCTCTTGGTGATAGCAGATCTGGTGAACGCCAAGGATGCCAGCGAACGCTTCCTGTGGCTGTTCTCGTACGACTATGTGCACAGCCCGACCGGGCGGCCCTGGCCCCACGAGTTGGACTTCCGCGTGCCCATCATCGTCTTTGCCGTGTTGTTCGGCCTCACCTTGTTGGCGTTGTGCTGGCGCAAATCGCTGCGCGCCGCCGTGGTAGGGTTGTGTGGAGTGGCCGTGCTCTTCACCTGGTTCCTGCTGGACGTGTTTATGCGACAGGTGGCGCCTTTCTGGTCGCAGAAGGAAACCGTGGCCGAATACTACCGGCACCGCCGCTCGCCCGACGAGCGGCTCATCGCCTACTCCATGTACTGGCGGGGCGAAACCTTTTACACCAAGAACGAGATCTACGAAGGCCCGCAGGAGGAACGCACGGTCTTCGACACCGACAACGCCGACGAGAAGATGGAGGAGTGGGTGAAGAACCACCGGGGCCGCCGCGTGTTCGTGCTCTTCGAACGGGGCCGACAGGAGAAAGTGAAGCGGCTGCTGCCCCCGGAATCGCGCGATTCCTTCCAAGTCCTCTACGAGAAGAACAACAAGTTCTCGCTCGCCCAGGCTGACATCTAGACCCGCTCGCGCCGGTCGCCGACATCCCCAGGGTGCCAGGTTTCCATGCTGGAAAGGTCGCCCTCGTCCTGGCGAAGAAAGCGTGCGCGCAGGACCCGCCGCATGATCTTTCCGCTGCGGTTTCTGGGCAGGCTGGCCACGAACACTACATCTTGGGGGCTGGCGATGGATGACACGCGGTTCGCCACGTGTAGGCGAATCCGGCTTTCCAGCTCACGCGAGGGGGAATGCCCCGGGCGCAAACAGACGAAGACCACGACCTTCTCGAAGCGGATGGGGTCGGGCGCGCTCACCGCGGCTGCTTCGGCCACCTCCGACAATTCCATCAAGACACTTTCGATCTCGAAAGGGCCCACCAAATGCCCCGAGGTGTTGATCACCTCGTCGGTGCGGCCGACAAACCAGAAATAGCCATCCGCGTCCCGCACCGCCATGTCGCCCGAGTCGTAGTATTGGCCGCGGAACCGGCTGGCGTAGACCTCGGGGCGGTTGAGGTATTGGGTGAACATGGAGGGCCAGCCCCGACGCAGGCACAGCCGGCCTTGCTGCCCAGCAGGCAGTCGATGGCCCGCGCTGTCCAGGATGACGGCCTCGACGCCGTCGACTGTCTTGCCCATGGAACCGGGGCGCACAGTCAGTCCGGGCCGGTTGGCGATCATGATGGCGCCGGTCTCGGTTTGGAACCAGGTATCGTGGATCTCTTTGCCCAGGGTGCGGCGGGCCCAGAAGGTGATCTCAGGGTTGAGCGGCTCGCCCACGCTCGCCGTGCAGCGCAGAGCTTCGAGGTGCCGGCCTGCATAGAGCGACGCCTCTTCGCGCATCAGCATGCGCAGGGCGGTGGGTGCCGTGTACCAGACGTTGACCTGTTCCTGCTCGAGGATGGTCATCCACGCGCCGGCGTCGAAGCTACCGCCGTAGTGGACCTGGGTGGCGCCGACGGCCCAGGGCCCGATGATCCCGTAGGACGTTCCCGTCACCCAGCCGGGGTCAGCCGTGCACCAGAACACGTCACCAGGTCCTACCTGCAGGACATCACGTGTCGTCGCTGCGATGCTGGGCAGCGCCCCGTGCACGTGCAGCACGCCCTTGGGTTTGCCTGTCGAGCCTGAGGTGTAGTGCAGGATTGATGGCGTTTCCGGGGAAGTGGGCGCTACCACGAATTCGGCCGAGGCCTCGCGCATGAGGCGGCGATAGCTGAGGATATCGCTGGCCAGGTGGTCCTCCGCGTCCACCAGGAGGATATGGCGCAGCTCGGGCAGCCGGTCGCGGATGCGGTGGACCTTCTTGAGCAAGCTGTGCTTGGTAAGAAGAACGCACGCGCGCGAATCGCCCAGCCGATCCAAGAGCGCCTCATCGCCGAAGTTGGCAAACAGGGGTCCCACCACGGTGCGCGCTTTCAGGCCACCCAGAATGGCGATGAACGCCTCGGGCAGCTTGGGCAGCATGACGAATACGCACGCGCCCGGCACCACGCCCAGTCTGACCAGAACCGACGCGAACCGGGAACTCTCGACGGTGAGTTCGCCGAAAGTGAACTCCTTGCGCTCGCCATCCGAACCCAGCCAGCGCAATGCCACGGTGGACTCGCGTCCCAGCCGGCACTGCAGGTCGGTACAGGCAAAGCCAAGGTTGTCTTCGAGGCGGGCGGGAGTACTCACGGGACTCGTATTTTGGACGTAGGAGCTAGGCGTTTTCTTCTTTCCTGCGAACGGTTCGTCTGCCCGAGTGGCTTACACCGGCGCCGTGGCTAGAAAATCGCGCCCACGTTAGCTCCGACCGCGAAGCCGGCCTGGTAGCCTACGTATGGTACCAGTGTGTATTGGGTCTTCTCGCCCTTGAAACCCATGTTGGCGCGAAGAAGCACGCGCGCCTTGTGGTCGAGGTCTGTCCTCTCGCCCGGGTTGGGCGCGCTCTGCTCAGCATCGAGTGCCCTACTGTGCCAGGTGATGACCTGCAGGTCGTATGCGAGGAATAGCTCGGGAATGCCCACGAAGCTGTTGCTGAAGTCGATGCGACGGAAGACGGAGGCTCCGAGCAGCATACCCCAATCGTCAGGGCTGGGCGCTCCACCGTTGCCGGTGAAGATCCGCCTCTCGAACCCAAGAGTGCCCGAGACCGACAGGGGCAACGGGCCATCCTCGGAGCGGAAAAAATAGACGTTGGCAAACGGCATCAGGCCAATGGCTGAAAGACCTTTTGCGTCGCTGTCCTTGGTGTAGCTATAGCGAGTCACGCCGATGCCCACGTCGAAGACGCCCCGGTAGGTGTAGCTGGGAACGACGGACGCACTCCACCCTGTCCCTATCACGGCGGCGCCAACTGCGGCGCCTATGCCGGGCTGCCCTTTTTCGAGAAAGAGACCCTGTGCGTGCGCCGTTCCGGCGATCAGACTGAGGGCAAGAAAGCAAAGGCCGGTTGTCTTTCGCATCGTAGGTTCCTCCAACGCGGAGGCCATATTTGCACGCCTGGGCGTGCGCTCCAAGCCCTGAAGTGGTATTGGTTGTTCTGGCTCGTCGCAAGAGCACGCCGCGGCATACGAGGCCGACCTCTGATTTCGCATGGCACTCCTGTTTCCTACTGTTGCCCACGCAGCCCTTGCCATCCCCCAAGAGCCGCGGCAACATTTGCCCATGCCGATGCGCGCGGGGACGAGCCTCCTATGAAACGCACCATCCAGATCCTTTTCTGGCTTTCCTTGGTCACGGCCCTGGTGGTTTTCTTGTTGCGCCGGGGAAGGAATCAGGAAGAGCCGACGGAAAAGCAGGAGCTGACGCCAGCCGCCGGCACCTTTCCTGTGCCGGCTCTTGCCCGCGTTCCGCCGCCTGCGTTCGTTACGCCCGATGCGGGCTCTGCCCCGCCGCCGGTTGACCCTGAGACCGCAGCCGAGGCTGCGTTGATGAAGCAGGTCCGGGACAATTACAGGAGCAACCCGGCCAAGGCGATCGAGGCGGCCCGCGAGGCGCGCCAGCGCTTCGGCGATTCGCGCAACTCGGACGAGCGCGACAGCTTCCTGGTTCAGGCATACCTCAACTTGCACGACACGACGGCCGCGCGCGCTGAGATGCCCTACTACTACCAGCATCATCCCCACGGTCGCTGGGGGGACTATCTCTTCGCCCTGACCAACGTAGGCCCCAATTCGCCGCCCTAGCACCCCCGAAATCTCCGCATATTGTCCGTGGAGCCTGGTCGCGACGCGCGGCGCCAGGGTTCCTTGACCTGTTCCTGCCCCAACCTGCTACTGTTAGGATGCGGATAGGACGTAGGTCAGGTAGCACATGTCTGCTGGTCGCAAGAACATACCGCTTCACATTGTGCCGAGCTCGGCGCGGCCAGATGTCGACGATGCCGCTCTGGCGCGGGCCCTCATCGCTGGCGAGCCGTGGTCGCATGCTGCGACTTGGAACCGATACGCTCCTCTCGTCTTCAACATGGCCTGGCGCGCCCTCGGAAGCGAGGACGAAGCCGAGGACATCACCCAGGAGGTGTTCTATCGGCTGTTCGCCCGGGTCAGGACCCTATGCAAGCCCGAGTCCCTGCGGAGCTTCATCGTTTCGTTCGCAATCCGAATCCTGAAATGGGAGTTCCGCCGTAGGCGAGCAGGCCGCTGGCTCACCTTTTTCACACCAAACGACCTGCCCGACGTTCCGTTCCGCGGAGCCGATCCTGAAGCCCGGGAAATACTGCGGCGTTTCTACGGGATCCTGAACGAGCTTGGAACGCGCGAGCGTCTGGTTTTCGCGCTCCGCCACCTTGAGTCGATGACGTTGGGGGAGATCGCTGCTGCGATGGAGATCTCATTGTCGACGGTCAAGCGTGCACATGCCCAGGCGGTCGTCGAGGTGGGACGCTCGATCGCAAGCGACAAGGATCTGGCCGGGTTTCTTGAGGAAGTGCAGGGGCGCCATGGAACGTGAAGTCGATAGGGGGTCCTCGGCGGCCACAGTTGAGCGGATGGCTGACTTTGTCCGTTCTGTGATCGCGCCCATGACTCCTGCGCAGAGCGAGAGTGGGCTCGACATCGTTAGGGCGCGGCTTGCGGCACGCCAGCGCCGGCGGATTGGCCTGTTCAGACTGTCATTCGCCGGGATGGGTGCCGGGGTGGTCGCCTGTGCGCTGTGGTTGGTTTTCTCTGGCGCCAAGCTGACGGTGCCGCACAAAGCGAGCCTCGCCTACCACGTCGAAGGAGGCGAGATCGTCGACGGAGGCTATCTTCGCTCGTTGGGCGGTGCGGGCGTGAAATTGCGCTTCGCCGAGGGGAGCGAACTCGACTTCCTCGCCGGTGCGCGCGGCCGTCTGCGCTCGGTCGACGCCAATGGTGCCCGCCTTGCCATTGAGCGAGGCACGGCATCGGTCAAGGTGGCGCACCGGCCGGGCGCGCACTGGCTGGTCGACGCAGGACCCTTCCTCATCACGGTGAAGGGCACGACCTTCACCGTCGCTTGGGATGCGACGGGCGAGCAGCTTGATCTTCGCATGGAGCAGGGGACGGTTTCGGTCACCGGTCCACTCTCTGAGGGCACGATCACCGTGAGCGCGGGCCAGCGGCTGGCCATCAACCTCCCGAGGAGAGAGGTGGTGTTGCGAGAGCTGGAAAGTGTTGAGGCTTTTCACCCTGCTAGCGTCCCGGTTTCGCCTGAGCCGGAGCTGGGGCCGAGCAAGCAAGGGCTTGACCCCGACCGGGCGGACACCGCGCGCGAGGCTGCCGCCCAGCGATCGGGTGCCCACGGCCGCGGCGGGGTTGCCTGGCCGCACACCTGGCCCGCTGCCCTGGTAGCCGGAGACACGGATTTCATCCTCAGAGACGTAGAGCGGCGCGGGCTGGAGCGCTGTCTTGCTGAGGCCTCCAGCGAGGATCTGTCGGCGCTTGCCGATGCGGCCCGCTACCGGCGACGAGACAACATCGCCAAACAGGCCCTGCTGGCCCAACGCAGTCGGTTCCCGGGTTCAGCGCGCGCACTTGACGCCGCCTTCCTTCTCGGACGTCTGGATGAGATGCGCGAGGGCGGCAGGCCCAAGGCTCTCTCATGGTACGAACGCTATCTTGAAGAGGCTCCTTCCGGCGCCTATGCTTCTGAGGCATTAGGGCGAGAAATGATCGTGATGCAAGAGCTGATGGGAGCCGCCGCGGCCCGGATGGTCGCCGAAGACTACCTGCACCGCTTCCCAACTGGGACCTACGCAGGCGCAGCCAGGGCGCTTCGCCAAGAGCCGTGAACGCGATCGTCTCACGGCGCGCGCTCGCTGCGGGTTTGGCGCTGCTCGCGACGTTGGCGGCGGAGGCAGGATGGGCATCGACCGTAGTCCTGGTGCGACCGGCGAATCCCACGGCGATCACGGCCGAGGCCCTGGTGCGCATGCACGGTGAGTTGGTGTCGGCGGGATTTGACGTGGAGATCAAAGCCGCGACCCCCGGGGCCGACCCGCGCACATCGTTGGAACAAGCGGCGAACGGGGAGAACGTCGGCGCCGTGGTCGCGCTGCTGGGCGACAACACGCCCGGTTCGGTCGAGGTGTGGGTGATTGATCGAGTGACCGGCAAGTCAGTGGTCAGGCGCGTTCCCAGTCAGCCCGAGTCTGGGCGGGCGGCAGAGATCCTGGCCATCAGGGCGATCGA
>PMBS01000107.1:6965-7288 GCA_003153015.1 Myxococcales bacterium | reverse complement strand
GCGACAAGGTCAAGGTCAGCTTCGCCCAGGGCTGCGGCCTGACCACCGGCAACCGCGGCTGGGCGGACGACAAGATCACGCTCTCCGATCCGGCCGACGACGCGCGCCTGGTCGCCGAGGCGGGCAAGCTGGCCAAGACCGTGGACATCAACCTGCTCGTCCTCGGCCAGAACGAGCAGCTCTCGCGCGAGGCGTGGGGCGAGAACCACCTCGGCGACCGCATGAGCCTTGAGCTGGTGGGCGCGCAGATGGATCTGGCTCGCGCGGTGCTAGCGAGCGGCCGGCCCACGGTGGTGATCCTGATCCACGGCAGCCCGCTGGCC
>PMBS01000107.1:1850-6946 GCA_003153015.1 Myxococcales bacterium | reverse complement strand
TTCGAAGTGCCCGGCCCGCTGTGGGCGTTCGGCCACGGCCTCTCCTACACCACCTTCCGCTACGATGCGATCAAGGTGAGCCCGGCCCGCATCGCCCCCGACGGCAGCGCCACCGTCACCGTCAAGGTGACCAACACCGGCAGGCGCGCGGGCGACGAGGTCGTGCAGCTCTACCTGCACGCCGAGGTTGCGTCCGTGACCCGGCCAGTGAAGGAGCTGCGCGGCTTCTCGCGTATCCAGCTCAAGGCCGGTGAATCGAAGCGTGTCGAGTTCAAGCTCGGCCCCGCCGATCTCGGTTTCTACGACCGCGACATGAAACGCGTGGTCGAGCCCGGCAAGTTCGATGTCATGGTCGGCGCCAGTTCCGCCGACATCCGCCAGCACGCGACGCTGGAAGTGGCGAAGAAGTAACGCGGGTTCAGCGCAGATCCCTTCTGCGACGAGCGCGAGCAGCGAGCCGCGAGCGGCTTGTGAGGCGTTATAGGCCAGCCCCTCATTCGCCGGCATCAAACCGTGAGGAAGAGCCAGACGATAGCGGGCAGTTCTTGCATCAGAACCCAGATTTCAGAACGCGATGAAGAATTCTGTTCCCACTGGAGTCGATTGGCCTTCGATGGAGGTAAACACGTTCCTGCCGAAGTAGAAAGGCAGCCCCCAGTCGAAATACGAGGTCCCTGCCGACGAAGAGGCAACGCTCGGGAACGGCCCGCCCAGATTGCCAAAGGCCACGTTGGCCGGGCTGGCAGACAACAAGGATTCGGCGTTGGCGATGCTGAAGTCCACGGTCGTAGTAACCAGGCCGGTGGTATCCTGAATCGTAGCCGACAAGCTTAAAGTGGAGGTAGGACAGTAGAATCCAGAGAGCGAGCCGGTGCAGGCGGGGATGCCCGTGGTGCCGCTGTCCAGGAAGAAGATTCCATTGGAGCCAGTGTCCACGAAGGCCTGCGAATTCTTGCCGTTGGCGGGGTACTTGGTCAGAAAGGAGCCCGTGCTATCGAGCGGGAGCACCGTCGCCTGGCCCAGGCCATTGTTGTCCCGCGTGCCGATGCCAAAGACCAGGGCTCCAGTCACACTGGGTGCCCCATCGGCAGGAACCGCGGGCAGCTCGATAATGGTGCCGTTGTTGTCTTGGCTGAAGAACGAGACAGGATTTGACACTTGTTTGGAAACAGGCACGGCCTCGGCCTGGCATCCACCGTTTGCTGTTGAAGAGCACGCATAATACGCCCCCGGGTTGGCCGACCCGGCGCCCAGGGGCGCCGCGCAGGCCGCCCCGCAGTCCTGCAGGAACGAGCCCACGCCGAGAAGGCCGTTGGCGCCGAACGCAGCGACGGTGCTGATGTCTGTGCCAGTACAACTGGCCGGCCTGGGGTAGGTTGACTCCTCGATGACCTGGATCGCGAGATTGGCGGCCTGCTCGTTTGCGATGCTGAAATCGGCACTTTGCAGTGGGCCCCAAGCGGAACCGGCGCTGAACTGTGCGCACTCGACGAGAGGTGTACCACTGGCATCCGTCCATGCTGGCAGCGGGAGCGTCAGTACGGACCCGAGTAGGCGCAGGCCCGTGGCTCCGGTACCGACCAGCACGTGGTCGATGGTCTGGCATTGGCTGGTTCCAGGAACGCAGACGGTTACGGTCGCAAACAGACCGTTGACGTAGCGGCTGCCGGGAAGCCCACCGTCCACGGAGACCTGGGTCACGTTGTCAGCAGGCGCGGCAATCGCGTTGGTCTTGGGATGCGAGCCGGAACTACAGGCCGCGGTCAGGGCTGTGAGGAAAAGGCCAAGAATCGCGAATAGGTTTCGCATCAGAAAGCTCCTTGCGCTGGATTTCCAGCCGCACCCGCTCCGGACATTGGTGTGACGTCATTGGTACCACAAACCCGCCGGAATAGGTGCCAGAGTCGTGCAGGAAGCTTGACCTGCCCACGATCGAGCCGACCGACACATAGTCATAGTATTGCTAGCTTTTCATCATAAGCGGGATACGATCATTCATATGACACCGGAGGTTCGTGCCTACCTGGCCGAGATCGGACGACGCGGAGGGCGGCGCAGCCGGCGCGTTCTGCCGCCAGAAACCGCTCGGCAAATGGTTCGGCTGCGCGAGGCCAGGCGTGCCTTCACGCGCTTCTATGCGAGGTGCTTCTGGTCTTCGCCGAGGGACTACGTGGTGACGGTGGAGGACATCCCGTGGGTCGCACGCCAGCTCATGACGCACGGTGGACGCGAGGGCTGGCGGACAGGAGTAAGTCTGTGCCGCTAACGGCATTCCAGGCCGCTATTGCCGAACTCCTGGCGGTGAACCGATCTTCCGACAGCTATCTGGCCGGCGGCGCGGCACTGCACATCGAGCCCAACTCCAAGAGGTACAGCAACGACCTCGACTACTTCCACGACTCGGAGGAGCGAGTCGCGAAGGCGGTCCGCGACGATACGCGATTGCTCGAACAGTCGGGTTACCAGGTCGAGGTATTGATGCAGCAGCCTGGGTTCGCGCGCGCGATCGTCAGCAAGGCCAAGGAGGCGACCAAGCTCGAATGGGCGCACGATTCTGCGTGGCGCTTTTTGCCCACGGTTCGCAACGAGCGTTCGGGCTTTCAGCTCTCGGGCATCGATCTCGCCATCAACAAGCTGCTGGCGCTGGTCGGCCGCGACGAACCGCGCGACTACCTCGACATCCACGAGGCGATGGAGCTGCTGCCTCTTGGGGCTTTGTGTTGGGCCGCGGCGGGGAAGGATCCCGGCTTCACGCCGGCTATGTTGCTCGATCTATTGCGCCGTCGTGGCCGCTATCGCCCCGAGGACTTCGCCCGGCTTCACCTCGCCCAACCAGTCGACCTACCCAAGCTGAAGCTGCGGTGGATGGCCGCTTTGGACGCCGCCGAGCATTTCTTTACGACGCGCGATCCGAGCGAGGTCGGCTGTCTGTACTATTCTCGTTTGCTGGGGAAATTTGTCGAGCCACGGCCAGGCGACGAAGTGGTGCCGCACTATGGTCGCCCAGGCGGCGTACTGCCCACCGTGGGGTAGCTCACCCACTGGTTCCACCAACCAAGCCCGGTGCCCACAAGGGCAATCTCGGTGAGGAGCTATCGGGCGTCAAACCAGGGCATGATCGGGTAGACTACCTGCTGTAGGGGGAGGTTCCTCCACCGCGCACAAGAGCCTGGGAACATGACCATGCACGCACATCGACTGAAAGTTCACATTCCCGAGAATCGCGAGCTTCGCGTTCAGCTTCCCGCCGATGTCGCTCCCGGTGAGGCCGAGGTTATCGTGCTCGAAGCCGAAGTCGACGCGGTCGTGTCACGGGACCGAGGGTACACCGCCGATGAGTTCCTCGCCGCTAGGCTCGTTCCCCCGGCGGGAGTCGGCACTGTAACCTTGGCCGACATGGAGATCGCCATCGCGAAAGGGGCGACAGGCCGTGCAGGCGCTTGATACCAATGTCGTCGTGCGACTGCTGGTTCGTGATGACGAAGCTCAGTGCCGCCGGGCAGAGCAACTCTATCGGCGGGCCATAGCCACAGGTGGAGTCTGGGTCCCTTCGGTGGTGATCGTCGAAACCGCGTGGGTGCTGCGGGTTGCGTACACCTTCGACCGTGCCGCGATCGCAACCGCGCTCCGCCGCCTGGTGCGTGCCGAGGGCGTGATCGCCGAGGACGAGGCCGCGACACTGCGAGCGCTTGCGGCGTTCGAGACCGGCCCCGCCGACCTCTCCGACTATCTCATTCTCGATACCGCCCGTCGCGCCGAAGCGCTGCCGCTGTGGACGTTCGACGAGAAACTGGCGCGAGAAACTGGCGCGAAGATGGTGCCGTAGGGCACTCCTCGACTTCGAAAACGTGGTCGAACTCCACGCGCTTCAGCTCGCCCGCATCCGCTGACATGGACGCGCCGCTCGTCGGGGCTTGTTGACGCGCACCTGGGTTTGTGCCTGGCACATATCCAGCGCCGCCCGACGGCAGCGCCACCGTTACCATTAACGTGACCAACACCGGCAAGCGCACAGGCGACGAGGTCGTGCAGATCTACCTGCACGCGGAGGTCGCGTCCGTAACCCGGCCAGTGAAAGAGCTGCGCGGCTTCTCGCGTATCCACCTCAAGCCCGGCGAATCAAAGCGAGTCGAGTTCAAGCTCGGCCCCGCCGATCTCGGTTTCTACGACCGCGACATGAAACGCGTGGTCGAGCCCGGCAAGTTCGATGTTATGGTCGGCGCCAGTTCCGCCGACATCCGCCAGCACGCGACGCTGGAAGTGGCAAAGAAGTAGCGCTGCAAGAACGCTGAGTTCTAGTCACATGTCCCGGAGCACGGAATCCACGTGGCCGCGGTGGCCGTGATGGTCGCGGCGCCGTCGGTCAGCCCGGGAGACTTGGCCGTCACCGTGATGGTTCCGACGCCGGTTGCCTGAACGATCGCGAAGGCCAGGTTTCCGGAGGCGTTGCGCGTGTTTCCGCGGAACGTCTCCTGTGTCATGCTTCCGCTGTCCACGGCGACGATGGCGCCGGGACCTGTGATCGAGAAGGTCACGGGTGCGGTGGCGGTGGGCACGGCGGCCTTGACGAACGAGACGTCGTTCACGTCGGTCGTGATTGTGGCGTGGTCCGCCGTGAGCACAACCTGGCCCGCAATTGCCCCGGTGCTGAACGTGGTCGTGGGTGCTCCCCAGATCCCCTGCCAAGTGAAGGCAAGCGGCCTGGGAGTTCCCATTTCGTCCAGGAGCGCCTGGCCGTAGCGGCCAATGCTCGGCCAAAGGGCATCCTGTTCGCCAAGATAGTCAACCCCCGTCCACATGAACGAGCCGGTGACAGCCGGGTTGCCCGTGACCGTGGTCCAAGTGGTGGTTTCGGTGCCCATTTCGGTGAACACGCCGGCGCGTGCGGGCGACATTGCCATGGCCGCAACGACTTCGTCGGGTCGGTAGTTGCCGCCGAAGACGTCGAGGAGGGTCCTGGTGGCTCCCGTGACGTCACCATTGTCCGAGGGCCGAAACAGGGCCTGGGTGACAGCCCGGCCAGGGTCGAGGGTGTGACAGATCGAGACGATCTTGGTCAGGATGGGAGTTCGCGTGCTGAGCGAATCGCGGATTTC
>PMBS01000107.1:0-1830 GCA_003153015.1 Myxococcales bacterium | reverse complement strand
CAAATGTCGAAGAACTCGTCCATGACCAGAATGCCCATGCGGTCGCACAGATCGAGGAAGTCCGGGCTGGGCGGATCGTGGGAGGTGCGGATGGCGTTCACCCCGTAGGTCTTGAGCTGCGCAATCCGCCTTTGCATGGCCCGCGCCGGCGCGGCGAGCCCGAGCCCGTGATAGTCCTGATGCAAGCACACGCCTTTCATCTTCGTGTTCGTGCCATTGATATTCAGGCCAGTCGCGGCGTCGTACACCAGGCTGCGGATCCCGAAAGGCGTGACGTCGTCGTCAAGCGTGGTGCCGCCGACCTGTACGTTGGTCAAGAGCTGGTACATGTTGGGAGCATCGGGGGACCACAGTTGGGGATTCGCGACAGGGACATCGAACGCGAAGCTGGCCGATGCACCCGCAGCGATATTCTGCGCAGCCGCGCTGACTGGTGCCAGCGCTGTCCCGTTGGCGTCGCTGACAATGCCCTGCAGGCTCACGCTCTGCGACGATGTGCCCGAGTTGACCACCGAGGTTGTAACCTTGACGGTCGCCGATGCAGTCGTCGGTGCGGGCGTGCTGACGTATGTGGCCCACTGATCGACATGCACGGGATCAGTCGCGATGATGCGGACGTGCCGGTAGATTCCGGCACCCGTGTAGTAGCGTGAGGCTGGCTGCAAAGAGGTGTCGGTCTTGACCGCGATCACGTTCTCCGCCGTCCCGAACTTAGCCTTCGCCGTCATGTCGTAGCGGAAGCTCACGTAGCCGTAGGGATGATTCCCGAGCTTGGTGCCGTTGACGTAGACGGTGCCGTTCGCCATGACGCCGTCGAATTCAATGAAGACTCGGCGGCCCGAGATCTGTTGCGGAAGAGTGAAATGCTTTCGGTACCAAGAGATTCCCGACGGCGCATAGCCCCCGCGGCCGGTGGTTGCGGCAGATTGAGAGAACGGCCCCTCAATGGCCCAGTCGTGCGGGAGGTTCACTGGGCGCCACGTGGTATCCGCGAAAGCCGCCTGATCCGCCCCGGCCGCGTCACCCTTGTTGAACAGCCAGCCCAGGTCCAAGGGCAGGATGCTGCGGACCCGGCCTGCCGGAACAGTCGTGCCACCCGTTGCGGTGGTCCCACCGGAAGCGGTGGTGCCGCCTGTGACAGTGGTGCCGCCCGCGGTAGTGGTGCCACCCGCGGTAGTGGTGCCACCCGCGGCAGTGGTGCCACCCGCGGTAGTGGTGCCGCCCGCGGTAGTGGTGCCGCCCGCGGCGGTCGTACCGCCCGTCCCGGTTGAGCCACCGGAGCCCGTCCCGCCAGTTGCCGTGGTACCTCCTGTACCACCGCTTCCGCCGGTGCCCGTGGAAAGCTGGAACTTCTGATAACTGGCGCCGTTCCATGTGCGCTGGACGATGGGAGTTCCGTCGGCCGTGGCGCCCAGACTCACCTCCGCCACCTTGCCGCTGTGATGGGCCGTCAAGCGGACCACGCCCGACGACACCTCGGCGATGGCCCACTGTTGATTGGTGGAGCTGTTGTTGCAGGTGTATTGGATGATGGCGGTGCCGTCAGCCGTCGACTTGCCGTTGACATCCAGACACTTGAGACTCTTGGTGTTCTTGATGGCGTAGTAGCCGGTCGCAACGCTCGCGATGGTGAAGTTCTGGCCAACGGAACCGTTGCAGGTGCGTATCTCGGCCTTGGCGCTGTTGGCCGTGCTGTTGCCTGCAATGCCGATGCACTTGCCGGTCGCCGCACTCTTGATTTGGTACACGGCGCTCGGGCTGATGGTCAGGCTCGCTTGACTCTGCGACCAGTCGGCTGGCTCGCCGGCCGAGCGACAACCGGTGACGAAC
>PMBS01000100.1 GCA_003153015.1 Myxococcales bacterium | reverse complement strand
TTCACGCCGATGACCACGAGCAACCTGGTGGCGTACTCGACTTCGTATCGAGCTGCGACGGCATCCACCAACAAGTCGCTCTGGGTGACCGAAACATCCGGCTACAACCACACCTGGACGGGCGGCCCCTGCACGTCGAATGCGATCAGCACTTGCTCCGGAGCCTTCGATCTGGCGCAGGCGATCTACGCGAGCTTGTACTACGGGCACATGACGGCGTGGCTCTACTCGCAGGGAAGCGGCGGCACCACGCCCGCGGACTTGAATGAAAGTGATCTTATGGCAGGTCCCGACAACCCCGGGAAGAACTACTATGTTTCGAAGCAATACTATCGTTACATCCGCCCAGGCGCACAGATGGTCGACTCCAAGAGCAGCGACTCCAACGTGCTGGCCGTGGCCTTTGACAACACGCAAATGGGGGCTTTCACCATTGTCGCCATCAACACGGGAACAGCCGCGACGCCGCTGACCCTGGCAGGCAGCAATTTGCCGTCGTCGTACAAGGCGANNCGATCTGGGCACCGTCACTGCGGGCAACATCACGCTGCCTCCGAGTTCTATCACGACCC
Organism: Myxococcales bacterium; assembly: GCA_003153015.1. GTDB lineage: Bacteria > Myxococcota_A > Polyangia > Fen-1088 > Fen-1088 > Fen-1137. The sequence continues at coordinate 24,057 of PMBS01000100.1, read as the reverse complement.
TCGTCAGCGGCAATTATCTCGAAGCGCAGGTGCCGGCTACCGACGCAGGCGCCGACAGCGGCTCCGGAGGAAATACCGGCTTCGATGGTGCGACCGGCTCCGGCGGTGCGACCGGGAGCGGAGGCATGAGCGGAACCGGCGGTACGACTGGCAGCGGCGGCGCGACCGGGAGCGGAGGCATGAGCGGAACCGGCGGTGCGCCTGGGAGCGGAGGCATGAGCGGAACCGGCGGTACGCATGGGAGCGGAGGCATGAGTGGAGCTGGCGGCGCGGCGGGCAGCGGTGGCGGCACGAGTTCAGCGGGGTCCTCTGGCTGCTCGTGCAATCTGAATGGCGGTACTTCTAGCTCGGACAGCAGAGCTGCTTTCACACTCGTGGGCCTGGTAGCGCTCGTCGCTCTTCGCCGTCGCTGGAAGCAATCGGCGCATGTTCGTCGGTGTCCAAGCTGACACCTGTACGAGCCCCAGCTGCGAGCGAAGACATTCCAACGACTTCTGCACGCAAGAGCGGCCTCTCGGGTAGCCGTTCCAGAGCGCACCGACAGCGGGATACCAGGTATGGCCACGTAGGACACGTTAATCGCGGAACCCGGGAGCGAAGATTGCGGTGAAACGCGCCGGGGCGCGGATCTTCTCGCTGGCCATCCACCTGTCGGCCGCCTCGCGGAGAGCGAGTCCCGCGTCGCCGCCAAGCAGCGCACCCAGCCGACGCCGCGCCGCCGCGGCGTAGAGGGCCATGTCGGCGGCGTCGAAGCCGGCCGCCGCCTCCCGCAGCAATCGCACCGCCTGTTCGTCATCGCCGCGCGTGGCGGCCACCCCCGCCAGGATTAGCTGCGCCTGCGACTCGATCCAGGGTGCCCCGAGCCGGTGGAGGCGACGCGCGTCCCGCTCCGCCTCAAACAACAGCCGCCGCCCCTGCTCACCCCCGATCTCCCCGGCCGCTGCCAGCGCCAGGCGGGCGCGGAGGCTGCGGATCTCGCAATGGATGAGCTGCACCTGGAGGAGGAGCGAGCCGGTCAGCGCAGGCCACTTCTCCATCAGCTCGGCATACGCCGTGCGCGCATCTCCGCCGTAGAGGCCGAGGTGTCCGGCGGTCTGCAGGGCGTACCAGTGCTGCATCTGGAAACCGCGCTGCGACCACCTTCCCGAGGCGTCGCGGGCGCGCCGGCGCGATTCCTCAAAGTCGTCGGTCGCCAGCCAGGCCAGGCCCGGCAGCCCCAGCTCGAAGTTGGTCGCCCCGTAGAGGTCGCCGCGGTCCGTCGACTCGGCCACCTGGCGCGGCACCCGGCGCGACAGGTCGGCCATCCGGCCGAGATAGTGCAGCGCGAAGACCATGGTCAACCGGGCCGCGTTCAGCTCGAGAGCCCTCCCGCGGCACTCGTTGGCGGCCGCCTCGGCGCGCTCGAAGTGATCGACCGCGGCGCGGAACCGGCCGCGCAGGTGGAAGGAGAAACCGCGGCAGGTCTCGTCGAAGAAGTGCGCCTCGGCAGTGCCGAGCCGGGCTGCCAGGTCGCCGGTCCGGGCGAGCAGCCGATCGGCGCGGTGCCCGGCGCCGACGCCGCCCGTCGACACAAACACCGCCTCGAGCGCGAGGGCGCGCAGGAGGAGCTTCGGCTCCCCGGCCCGCAGCGCCAGGAGGAGCGCGCGGGAGCTGAAATTGGCGCCGCGTATGAGATCGACAATCCCGAGGCAGGTGCTGATCGAGAGGCAGAGTTCGATGCGTCGCAGAGTCTCGGGCGGGACCTGCGTAGCGTCGCGCTCGCGGAAGCGCAGCCCGCGCAGGCGCAACTGCAGCCGCCGCATCACGATCGAGGCGAGGGCGCGCCGCGGGGTGCTCGGGAAGCCGAGCCGCATCGTCTGGAGCACCTGCCGGATGGCGTCGAGTCCCTCGTCGATGTGGCCGCTGCGCAGGAGCTGGTCGGCGGCCAACCGCGTGTACTCGACCGCCTCAACCTTGGAAGCGCCGCGGGCGGCGGCGAAGTAGGAGATCGCCGACTCGGCGCCGCGACCGGCGTTGGCCAGAGCCTCGGCTAGCTTTAGATGCAGCTCGTGCACCGAAGGGTGGTCGGGAGGGTGCAGTTCGAGAGCGGTACGGTACAGGCGTGCTGCGTGGTCGAAGGCGAAGCCCGCCTCGGCATCGGCGGCGGCGCGCAGCGTGTAGCCCGCGGCGCGCTCGCGATCGCCTGCCCCGCGCCAGTAGACCGCGAGCAATCGGGGATCGCCGCGGCCTTCCGCCTCGAGCGCGAGCGCCAGCTCCCGATGGGCGTTGGCGGCAGCGCTGCCATCGATGTGGGCCAGCAGCGCCTCGCGTACCCGGTCGTGGTAGACGTGGATGGTGTCGCTGCCCCGCGGCCCGGTTGTCTGCACCAGGTTGCCGACCCGCAGAACCGCCAGGTTGCGGTGGAGCGTCGAGAGGCTGGTCCCCACGGCGCGGGCCATCACTTCGTGCGCGATCGGGGTCCCCGCCACCGCCGCCAGCTCGAGCACCGCCCGGGCAGCCGGAGGCAGATCGAGAACCCGCTCCCACAGCACGTCGTCGAGCAATAGTGGCACAGGCTGGCGGTCGCTGTGCTGCTGGGCGTGCCGCACCAGCTCCTGGATGAACAGGGGATGGCCCCTCGCCTCGGCGGCGATGTTCTCGGCGCTGTCGTTGATGGTTGCCGACTCCCGTTGCAGCAACCGCGCCGCCAGCTCGCTCGCCTCGCCCGGAGGGAGCGGGCCGACCTGGATGCGCCGCACGTCTCCGACGAGAAACCGGCTGAGTCTGGCGACCACCGTCTCTCCGCCGGCTGGCTGCCCGTCGACGACTGCGTCCGTTCCGCCGTCCCGCAGGGTCGCCACCACCAGAAGCGCCGGTGCGTCTGGCGGTCGCATCACCTCGCCGATCAGCGCGAGGCTGTCGGAGTCGGCCCACTGCAGATCGTCGACGAAGATCACCAGCGGCCGGCGGTCGGCGAGCCGGGTCACCAGCTCCCGGGTGGCGGCGAACAGGCGTGTGCGCAGCTCGAGCGGGTCGAGGCGCGACTCTGACTGGAGCCGCGGCGCCTGGGCCACAGCCCTCACGCGGCGAAGCACCGGGAACGCGTCGCCGAGCAGCGCCGCGGCTCGTGGCAGGAGCGCCCCCGCCTCCGCTTCGGGCATCAACAAGATCTGGCGGCAGAGGGCATCGATCACGCCGTCGATGGCCTTGAAGGGCACCGACTCACGCTCGAAGCAGCGCCCGGAAAGGATCACCGGGCCGCTCTCATCGACCAGGAGGCGGTCGAGGAACTGGCGTACCAGTGCGGTCTTGCCCATCCCCGACTCACCCCGCACCACCACCGTCACCGCAGCCCCCCGGCGGCTCACCTGGTAGGCCTCGTCGAGGATCTGCAGCTCGGTCTCGCGCCCCACGAATAGGCGTTGGCCCGAGGAGCGCGATCGCGAAGGCTCCGCGGCCCGTGCCAAGGGCTCTGCGCCGAGTCGCGAGAGCACGTCGCTTCCGGTGGCCCGCGCCGTGGGATCGAAGCGCAGCAACTCGCAGCACAGGGTGTCGAGGTCCGCCGGCACCTGCGGAACGAGGGAGCGCGGCGGCGGCGGATCCGACCGCTGCTTCTGCATCATCATCTCAAACGCATTGCCCGAAAACGGGAGCCGGCCGGTGAGCGCCTGGTAGAGCATGACCCCGACGCCATACCAGTCGGCTTCGGGACCGACGGGCCGGGAGGCGGCCCGCTCGGGCGCCATGTAAGGGACGGTGCCGACTATGTGGACAGACTGCGACTGGTCGACCGCAGCGATGCCGGTCACCAGCCCGAAGTCGAGGAGGACCACGCGGCCAGCGGAGCTGACGAGGACGTTCGACGGCTTGATGTCGCGGTGGATCTTGCCAGCCTCGTGGAGCGCGACGATGCCCCGGGCGAGCTGGCCGAGCGCCGAGCGCAGCCGTCCCTCGTTGAAGCCGGGCGTCGTCTCCGGCGGTACGGTCGACCGGTCGATCTCACGGGCCGTCTCGGGCAGCTCGAGTCCAGGCGCGGCGCGGCGCAGCTCCACCAGCGTGGAGCGGCCGGCCTCCGTATCCAGGAGCTTGGTCCGGCCGCCGTCGGTCCGGACGTACTGGATGAAGTCGTCTCCCTCGACGAGCTCCATCGTGTAGAACCAGCGCCCCCCAGCCTGCACAAGCTCGCCAAGGCTCACCAGGTTCGGGTGATCGATGTCCTGCAGGGCGCGGAATTCGTTCTTGAAGTGCAAGAGCGCGCTGCCGTTGAGTTGGCGCATCGTCTTGAGGGCGACGCGCGACTTCGTCTCGTGGTCGAGCGCCTCGTAGACCACGCCCATCCCACCTTCGCCAATGCAGCGAAGCAGCTGGAAGCGTTCGGTTCCTGCGAACTCGTCACTGCTCGGTATACCCATCTTTGCCATCCGGCTGGGCTGAAAAGACCCCCAGTCTATACTAGTAGCCTGTCGCAGTGAATCTGACCGGTTCATGCAGCAGGGGCGGCAGGGATGGCCTGCGGAGAGCCCAGCTGTGAGCGAAGGACAAGGGGCAGCATGGAGCGGAAACGCAGTTGATGCCCGGGTCGAAGCGTGGGTACAGTGGCTGGCACAAGCTGAAGGGGCGTTCTGGCCATTCGGACGCCCACGCCCATGACGAGAAGCCGTGACAAGGATAGTGCCGCCGATCCCGGCGGGATTCTCACCACCGTCCGTTTCCCTGCAGCGGAAAGCGGCCAGGACGCGCTTTTCTTGATGGTCGTCGGTCCCGAAGGATTTAGGGCGATTGCTCTGCCGCACAAGGGGGTTCTGCAGATCGGCCGCAGCGCTCAGGCTGACGTCAGGATCAAGGATTCCCTGGCATCACGCGACCACTGCCGCCTGTACGTGGAGGGTAGGATGGTCGAGATCGAGGATCTCGAGAGCGCCAATGGCACCTTGTTGCGCAATCATGCCCTGCAACCACGAGTCCGGGTGGAGCTTGCCCTCGGGGATGCGGTGAACATCGGGGCGACCGTTCTCATGCTGCGCTCGGGGGACCGCTTGCCACGATCGGTTCGCGTCCTGCCCCATGGCTACTTCCTTGCCCGCCTTGATGAGGAATGCGCCAGCTCGGTTCGGGGCCGCTCGCCGTTCGCCCTGGTCCGGCTGGATGTGGAGGGCGAAGCGTCAACCAGCCGGTGCGCCGGGCTTCTCCCGCTTTGCCTGCAGCCATCGGACATCATCGGCGCCTACGGACCGCGGCAGTATGAACTGCTGTTGCCGCGAACCACACCGGAGGCTGCCACGACCCTGGTTGCCGAATTGGGCGTCCGCCTGCAGCAGGCCGGAATTGCATTTCGTACTGGCACGGCCCATCACCCGATTGATGGTCGCAGTGCTGCGGAACTGCTCGAGCGGGCGTGTCAAGCGGTGCGCCCAGGGACCATTCAGCCCGGGCCCGCCGCGGACATCATTCTGGTGGACCCGGCGATGCGGGAACTGCATGGCCTGGCTAGGGACGTCGCCAAGAGCACCATCAACGTGCTCATCGTGGGGGAGACCGGCACGGGCAAGGAGATTCTGGCCGAGGTGGTCCATCGCGCTTCGCCGCGCGCCCAGGGCAACTTCCTGTCGCTCAACTGCGCCGCTCTGTCGGAAAACCTGGTCGAGGCAGAGTTGTTCGGCTACGAGAAGGGCGCCTTCACCGGAGCCACGCAGGCCAAGCCGGGTCTCTTGGAGACCGCACCGGCCGGCACCGTGTTCCTGGACGAGATTGGCGAGCTATCCCTGCCCCTGCAGGCCAAGCTCCTTCGTGTGATCGAAACCCGCACGCTGCTTCGGGTTGGCGGCGTGACCAAGCGGACCGTTGACGTCAGGTTCGTCTCGGCAACCAACTGCAACCTTGCACAGGCTATCGAAAGCGGCGGGTTTCGCAGAGATTTGTATTTCCGGCTCAACGGCATCACACTGGCGATTCCCCCGCTGCGCGAGCGCCCCGTGGAGATCGAACCATTTGGGCGTCACTTCGCCGGCGAAATGGCCCGCGACTTGGGGCGTTCGACTCCCGAGATCTCAGCGGACGCCCTCACACTGCTGCGCAGTTACGCTTGGCCCGGCAACATCCGCGAGCTGCGCAATGTCATTCACAGAGCGGTGCTTCTGTGCCGATCGGGACCGGTCATCACGCCCGACCACCTTCCACGGGAGTTGATGGAAGCCACCTTTTCGGCCCCACAGCCAACCCCCGCCGTGCTCTACGGCCAGACCCCGCTCTCTGACTTGTCGTCCACCCAGTCGGGGCCCGCGCTGGAGCCCGAGGAGAAGCGACGGATCCTCGACGTGCTGGAGAAGACCGCCGGCAACCAAACCGCGGCCGCCAGGATGCTGGGCATGGGCCGCACGGCCTTTGTTGCGCGGCTGAACCAGTACGGGATCTTGCGGCCGCGCAAGAGGTAGGGTCTATGTAGCGGTGCGCATGGCAAGACGCCCAAAGACTACCAATCGTGCGCACAAATCGTGCGCACAAATCGTTCGCGCGAATCGCGTGTGAACGCGCCAGCGAACTACCTTTGCGACGATACCGGGCGGAGACGATGGTGGGACCTGGCGGTTTCTCGGTCGCGCCAAGCGCGGCCGCCGATTGATGATGAGGGCAATGACTTCGGGCACTTGGGCGAAGACGAAGCCCAGATTCCTCTCCATGAAACACCAACGGCCCCGCACGGTGGCGGAGTATTTCCTGTACCACTCCAACACGACGTCCCCACATACCGTCCAGGAATTTCCTCCGCCACGATGCTGAGGCCCACTCCCCGCGGCCCTTTCCCCTTTACGCCACCAACGCCCCGCTCTGCCACACAGTCCGCCCGCAGGCCCCCTGCACCTCGTGCCGCCTCCCCAATCCCCGCCTGGAACATACAAAGCCCGTGCCATCACTGAGGGAGGCCCGCACGATCCACGGTCGCACGGCACCGAATGGGGACATCGTCACGCTGTCTGCACCACCGCATGGGCGCGCCAGACTGCGACAGCTCGCAGTCGGCACGCTAATTGCTTTCCAGCCGCCCCAAGCTCCCCCGACATTCCGGGAAGCCGATAGGGTTTCAGAATTGGAAGCCAAAGGAGAGACACAAATGAACTTGTCATCGACCAGAGCGGATGGCGCGGCTACCCTTCGCATCCATGGCGAGATGGACGCGGTCAGCGCCTCGGATTTTAGCCCGTCCGTCGCCGCATTGGTCGCTGAACGCCGCATCGTCGCCGAACTCTCGGGTTCAGGGCTCATCGAGAGCTCTGACTTGGGGGTGGGCGCGGTGGTGTTTCTGTACAAGAAGGCCAGGGAGCACGGCGGCGCAACCACCGCCCGCGGCTTGTGCAACCAGCCGCTAAAGATCGTCGATCTTCTGTGTGTGGAGTGTGAGTCAGGGGGGGTTCGTCAAAGCCGACATGTCGCTCGCGGATTCCTGCACCTGGCTGTGAAGACAGGTCAGGGTGCAGAGTTGGCAGTCGCGCCTGTCGCGGGACGGCTGATGAATGCGCAAGTCTTGCCTCTCATCCGCTGATTCACATCAACGGAGGGCGAAATCTCGGGTGGGCTGCCTTGTCGTGCCGCCCAATCCAGCGTCCCCTTTCGACGGCGGAATCTAGTGATGAACGCAGGAGCCCAGCCCGAGAGCGTCGTTGACACGATTCTGCGGGCCGGCCAGCTGGTCGATGGAAAATACCGTGTCGAGCACCTGCTTGGGGCCGGCGGAATGGCTGCGGTGTGGGCGGGAACGAACGAACGAACGGGCAAGCGAGTCGCCCTGAAGGTCATTCTGCGGTCCCTGGCCACGACCCGCCTGGCGCAGGGCCTCTTTCACCGCGAAGTTCTGGCCGCAAGCCTGGTGAACCATCCCAATGTGGTAACGATCTTCGACGTCATCGAACACGAGGGGATGGCGTGCATCGTGATGGAGCTGCTCGAGGGTGAGCCCCTCGGCAGCTATATAGCGCGCAAGGGATTTCTCAGCGTCAACGAAGCGACGAGGCTGCTCTTGCCAGCCATGCGAGGGGTGGCCGCGGCGAACGCACAGGGGGTGATCCATCGAGATCTCAAGCCACCGAACGTCTTCATCTGCATGGAGCCCGACGGACGGATCGTGACCACCAAGGTGTTGGATTTTGGCATTTCGGTCATGGTGGAACGAGGACTGGACCCGTCGGCAGGGCCGGCACTAGCCATGGGAACGCCCGCGTACATGTCTCCCGAGCACATCCTGGGCGTGCCCGATATCGACGAACGCGCCGACGTGTACGGTTTCGGTGTTTTGCTGTACGAATCGTTGACCGGGCAGATGGCGTTCCCGGGAGAGCTAGGCTCAGGGCTCCTTGACTGCGTTCTCCAGGGGCCCGCTGTGCCCGTGACGGTGGCGCGTCCCGATTTGCCGGCTGGTTTGGTGCGCATCGTCGAGAAGGCCATGGCCAAGGATCGCGACCAGCGCTATTCGGACGTCAACGCGATGCTGATGGCTCTGGAAGACGAACTGATGCCGCCCACGCCCGCACCGCGTTTGCTCACGCCGCAGGCTGGGGTGCCGTCGTTCGCCGCGCACGATCCCCGGTCCGGGCCTCATGCGCCGCAGGCCGTTCTCAACAAAGAGCCGTCCGGACAGCATCAGGGAACACGGATTCTTTTCGCATTTCCCCTGCAACCGGAGGGCAAGGAAAACGCCGCCCCCGAAGGACCCAATGGTGGCAACGCTGGATCGAGAGGTGGGTTGGAAGAGGCGGCGTCACTGCCCACCACAGATCGCGAAACGGCCCTGGTGGATCTGAGGGCTCCGTTGCGGAAGACGCGCTCTCGTGGCCTTGGGGATCGCTCTGCCCTTCGAGGGTGGGCTGGCTTGGTGGGAGCGGGGTTAGCCGTCGCGATCGGCATCGGGGTGTCGGTGGCCATGCGAGGCGCCCGCGCGGTGCAGACAGGTGCGCCAACTCCGATCGCGAAGGACACACCGCCAGCTAGGGAACCCGTGGTGCGGCCGGCCGTCCCTGCGCCAAGCGCAACCGTCGAGCGGGTGGCGGTTCCGGCCCCTTCGACCATCTCAGCATCACCACCAGCTCCAAGTGCGCTTGCAACACACGAACGCAGCCACCCCGTGCGCCAAGTGCGCGTTATGCCCGTTCCAGTGACTCCCAGGCCTCTGGTCGTGGCGGTACGAGAAAGCTCGAACGATGTCCCGCCGCCACAGCACGCTCCGCGTGGAGCCTCAGGGAGGGATGAACCGGCACAGGCGCCGTCATCGGCGCGGAGGGCTGGCGCATCGGCGAAGTCGCCAGCGCCACGCGCCGGTCCTCTCTCCAAGGATGACTTCTAGCCCGGCTGTGAGCTGCGGGCCCCGTCCGCGTCGTTGCTCGTCGTCGGAATGCGTCGAGTATTCCTCCGAGGGACCTGCCCCTCTCCCTTCCGCCACCGCGCCGGGCGCGCCCTCGTCGTGCCTCGCGTCCGGGGCTCCTCGCTCGGCCAGGGCTCGGTCAGGATTTGTGAGATGCGCTCTAGTTTGACGTGACCGTTTGCGACCGCCATAGTTGGGGCGCATGCGCAAGGCTACGGTGGAACGAAATACCAAGGAAACCCAGATCCGCGTGGTGTTGAACCTGGACGGTTCGGGGCAGCGCAAGATCGCGACCCCGCTGCCGTTCTTCAACCACATGCTGGATTCGTTCGGCCGGCACAGCTTGGTCGACCTCGAAATCGAGGCTCGCGGCGACGTCGAGGTGGACGGGCACCACACCGTGGAAGATGTGGGGATCTGCCTGGGCCAGGCTTTCCGCGAAGCCCTAGGCGACAAGCGCGGCATTGCGCGCTTCGGCGACGTAGCCATCCCCATGGACGAGGCCCTGGCCCGCGCGGCGGTGGACTTCGGGGGCCGCGGCTGCCTGGTCTATCGCGCGGATCACCTCAAAGGCCGGCGCATCGGCGACTTTGATGCCGAGTTGGCGCGTGAGTTCTTTGCCGGGTTCGCGTCCGCGGCGCTGTGCAACCTGCACCTTCAAACCGTGTATGGCGAGAACGGGCATCACGCCATGGAGGCGCTGTGGAAGGCTTTTGCGCGCGCCGTGCGGGCGGCCGTGCAACCGGATCCGCGCGAGCGTGATGTGCCGTCGACCAAGGGGACACTAACCAAATAGCCCAGGCTTTCGGCTGGGAGTCATCCATGGGCAAGCCCCGCATCGCCATTGTCGACAGCGGCAGCGGTAACCTGCGCAGCGTGGAAAAGGCGCTGGCGAGCGTAGGCGCCGACGCCTTCATCACCACAGATGCGGACCAGGTGGCCCGCGCCGACAAGATCGTGGTGCCTGGCCAAGGCGCCTTTGGCGGGTGCGTGGCCGGGCTCGACCGCGCAGGTGGTGCCTTGCGCGCCACCATCATGCAAGCGATCGGCAAGGGCACGCCGTTCTTGGGCATCTGCATCGGCATGCAGGTGCTCTTCGAAGGCAGCGATGAAGATCCTTCCTGCAAGGGCCTGGGGGTTTTCCCTGGCCGGGTGGTCCGCTTTGCCATCGCGCCGCCGCTCAAGGTGCCCCACATGGGTTGGAACGCCTGCCGCCACGAAGCTGCTGCCGGCCGCGCGGCCGTGCTGCGCGACACGCCGGACGGCACCTACTTCTACTTTGTACACAGTTACTTCCCGGTGCCGGTCCGCGCCGCCGATATTGCGCTGACCACAGAGCATGGGGTGAGGTTCTGTGCAGCAGTGGCGCATGACAACCTGTTCGCCTGCCAGTTCCACCCCGAAAAGAGCCAGCGTGCAGGTTTGACTGTGCTCACCCGCTTCGTTGCTTTGTAGAGAATCCACGCATGTTGGTTTTTCCCGCAATTGATCTGATGAATGGCCAGGCGGTGCGCCTGCAACAGGGCCGTCGCGACAGCGCGAAGGTCTATTCCAGCAATCCGCCCGAGCTAGCGCGCGCCTTTGCTGCGGCTGGCGCGCCCCGTTTGCATGTGGTGGATCTGGATGCGGCGTTTACCGGCGGCATGCAGAACAACCACGAAACCATCAAAGCCATTTTGGCTGCGACGACCATGGATGTTGAGGTTGGCGGCGGCGTGCGCACGCTGGATGCCTGCGAGCGGCTGTTCGCGCTGGGCGCGCGCTTTGCGGTCATGGGCACCGCGGCCATCAAGACGCCCGAATTGGTGGCCGAGGCTTGCCGCCGTTTTCCCAAGCGCATCGTGGTCGCGGTGGACGCACGCGAAGGCAAGGTGGCGATCGAGGGATGGACCGAGGACACGAAGAACGACGCGCTGGACGTCGGCCTTGCCGTGGCACAAGCGGGCGCAGCCGCCGTGCTCTACACCGACATCGGCCGCGACGGCATGCGCAGCGGACCCAATCTGCAGGCCACCGCGCGACTCGCGGCCAAGATCGCTCCTTGTCCAGTCATCGCCTCGGGCGGTATGGCGCGCCTTGAGGACATTGACTTGGTCAAGACCACCGGAGCCCAAGCGGTGGTGATCGGCAAGGCCATCTACGAGGGCATGTTCACTGTCGCGCAGGCGCTGGCGCGCGCGGCCCAGGGAAAGGTCTGATGCTGGCGCGACGGATCATTCCTTGCCTCGACGTGGACGCAGGCCGCGTGAAGAAGGGAATTCGCTTCAAGCAACTGCGTGACGCCGGCGATCCCGTGGAAGTCGCTGCAGCCTATGACCAACAGGGCGCTGACGAGATCTGCTTTCTCGACATCACGGCTTCGTCCGACAACCGCGCCACCATGCTGGAGGTGGTGCGCATCACCGCTGAGCAGGTCTTCTTGCCGCTCACTGTGGGCGGGGGGGTACGCAGCGTGGAGGATGTGCGCAAGCTGCTGCTCGCCGGGGCTGACAAGGCTGGCATCAACACCGCCGCGGTGGCCGATCCCGAACTGGTCCGGCGCGCCTCGGACGCCTTTGGCAGCCAGGCCATCGTGGTGGCAGTGGACGCTCGGCGCCGGCCCGACCGGCCCGGCAACTGGGAGGTCTTCACCCACGGCGGCCGCAAGCCCACCGACATCGACGCGGTGGCTTGGTGCGCGCGCATGGCCGAGTTGGGCGCCGGAGAAATCCTGCTCACCAGCATGGATCGCGATGGCACGCGCGACGGTTTCGACCTGGAACTGACCCGCGCCGTGGCCGACCGCGTGCCCATTCCGGTTATTGCATCGGGCGGGGTGGGGACACTTGAACATCTCTACCAAGGGGTAGTCATCGGTGGCGCCGATGCGGTGCTGGCTGCTTCGATTTTCCACTTCGGCGAATATACGGTGGGGCAGGCGCGCGACTACCTTCGCGCCCGCGGCGTACCCGTGCGCGAAGGCTGAGTGCCCGTGTTCACTGGTAGCTACGGCTTGGTATAGAACTTCACGTCCGGAGTGATCCATCCCGAGTAGATACTCCAGTTGTACAGGTGGTACTGCTGGGGGAGAGTGGGATGGGCCGGTGGGTCATCTAGATTGCAGCCACCATTGGCGTAGATCCAAAGGGTCGCCTCGTCGTACATGAGCACTTCCTCTTTGCCATCGCCGCAGACATCCGCGTGCTCAGCGAAGGTCTGCGCACTGGGGCCGGTATAGGGGAAGCTGGCGACGGTTTTTCCTGAGCCGTCGTACAGATAGGTCCCCGTGCCCCCGCTGCCACCCGACTTGGCGTCACGACGATAGGAGAAAATCAAATCGCTGCCTGTCCCGTCCCAGTTGTTCATGTTTTCCGTCACGGTCAACCAGCCGGAGTTAGTGGCCCGGTTTTCCTTCCACAAGAGGTTGTCGTGCTGGTCCACGAGCACGTTGTTGGACTTGAAACCTTCGGCGGCGGTCCGCAGACGATCGAGTATGACCACCTCGAGGCCCGGCAAGTCCGGACGGTAATCGCCCATTCCGAGCTGCTGAGCCTCTATCGTGTGAGTGTCCTGCCACAATTGTGTGCCTGTCTTCCAATCGAACGCGGCAGCCACGTTCCCATTGACGACTATCTCGTATCCGTTTGCTGGATTGGCGTCCATGTCGCCGGTGGCGATCGAGTCTGCGTGCATGGTGAGTGCCGGGTGCGACGTGGTGTTGAGACTCCATTGCACCGTGCCGTTACTCTCCAGGAAATCGTAGCCGCCCATGACTTCGTCTTTTCCATCACCATCCCAGTCGTACACCAACGGATAGTGTCCGGTGTTGCCCTTGTGGGTCCACAGCGAGGTGCCGTCGCTGGTGATCGCCCAGAAGTTGCTGTATCGGTCCTTGACGATCATGTCCTGTGGCCATGCCTTGCCGCTCAGATTGGCGAAGGCGATGCAGTCGTTGGAGCCGGTTGCGGGCAAGGGAATCGTGCGCGTCAGCTTGCCCGTGGTCCCATCGAGCACCGTGATCGACTTGGTGTCCATGGCGGCGAAGACCTCGGACTTGCCGTCCCCATCGAGGTCGTAGACTTGCAGCGGAATGTCCGAGCTGGCGGTATGGAACTGGCCGGGCTTGCCGTACTGCCACAGTTGGTTGCCCTTGAGGTCGAACGCCGTGACGCAGACGATGATCTGGCCACTCCCGGAGCCGATGACATTCTGGTCCGAGGGCTGACCCACGACGATCTCCATTCGGCCATCGCCGTTGATGTCGCCGAGCCGCAGTCCCGGACAACCGCTCGCGCCTTTCAAGTCGATGGTGCTTACCAGCACTGGCGTGCCGCTGGGTCCGGTGCTGCCACCTGTGGGAGCCGCGCCGCCGGCTGCGGTAGCCCCGCCGGTTGCCCGAGTACCACCGGTTGCTGTGGAACCACCGGTTGCCGTCGCACCACCGGTTGTTGGAGTTCCGCCGGCCGGCTTGGTACCACCGGTTGCCGCATTACCGCCAGTTGAGGTAGTACCACCACTTGGGGTAGTGCCCCCGGTCGGCGTAGTACCGCCGGTGCGAATGGTGCCACCCGAGTTTCCGGCACCGCCGGTGATAGCGGTGCCAGTCGTGGTTCCAGAACCTCCGCTCCCCAAGCTACCGCCGGAGCCGGCTGCGCCTGTCCCGCCCGTGGAAACCGTGGCGCCTGCCGTGCCCCCTACGCCCGGACCAGAGGTGCCGCCCAGACCACCGCCAGCGGCCGAGCCGCTGTTTCCGCCCATGACCGTGGATCCACCCGTCCCGCTGCCACCCGCTGGCGGAGCCACGCTGCCGCCCTGGCTAGGCGTTGAGCCACCAGAAGCACCACTGCTCCGAGCCGAAGAACCTTGGCCGCAGCCGATCGAAGCCATCAGCAAGACCAAACCAGCTTGGGTCAACACTCTGGACAAGGCATTCAATGCTACCCTTGTCATGGTACTTCCTTTCATCTCTGGGTCCCCGTCCCGCGGCGATGCTGCGCCGGCTTGGGGTACCCTTCCGGTCCTCACCTGCCCGGCCTTGGACGCACATGACCAAGTCGCTGAGCAGAATTGAGGCGCGGTTCTTGCTGCGGGATCTGTTTCCTGACGGCAGTATTGCAACAACAGGATAAATTGTACACCATCGCACAGGTGAGATCGGTGTCAATTCGGCCAGCCGTGTCCGATGCGTTATCTTCCGTCGACTGCCGACCGCACGCGCTCCGCAGTAATCCCATGGCAACGACCTGCGCCTACATGCCGAAAATGCGCTAGACATGTTCACCATGATTGGAGATGCCGACGCGCTGCTTTCCGCCGTGAAGTTCGATTCGAAGGGCCTGGTGCCAGTGATTGCGCAAGACCGCGCCACGGGCGTGGTGCGCATGCTGGCGTGGGCCAACGCCGGGGCCCTGCGGGCCACGGTACAGAATGGCCTGGCCACGTTCTGGAGCCGCTCGCGCAACGAGCTGTGGGAGAAGGGCAAGACCTCAGGGAATTCCATGCGCGTAACCGACCTGCGCCTGGACTGCGACGGAGACGCTGTCCTCTACATCGTCGATGCTAAAGGGCCGTCGTGCCACACCAACGCGACCTCTTGTTTCTTCCGCAGCGTGACCGCGAGTGGGCTGGCAGCAGACGACGGCCCAGCGCCGGTGGCCGCGAAGACTTGACGCGGGGGCCGTGACGCTCGAAAAAGCCGTCGCCCGGATCCTGCGCCCCGGCGGCCTGCTGGCCGACCAACTACCGGGCTTCGAGCCGCGCCCTGGCCAGCTCGCCATGGCCAAACGGGTGGCGCAGGCGATCGACATGGACGAGCGCCTGTTGGCCGAGGCGGGCACCGGCACCGGCAAGACCATCGCCTATCTTGTGCCGGCAATTCTTTCGGGCCGCAAGGTGGTGGTCAGTACCGGCACGCGCACCCTACAGGACCAGATCGCCAAGGTGGACCTGCCGCGCCTGCAACGCGTGCTAGCCGAGCGGTTCTCCTTTGCGGTGATGAAGGGGCTGGCCAACTACTTGTGCCTGCGCCGTTTCGATGAGCACAGCAAGCAGCTCGAAATAGCGGCGACCAAGTCGCGCGAGACCGAGCGCGTGCGCGCCTGGGCAGCGAGCACCACGACCGGCGACCGGGCGGATCTCGACGGCGTGCCTGACAGCGCCCCCATCTGGCGCGAGATTACCTCCAGCCCGGAGATGCGGCTGGGCAACCTCTGCCCATATGTCGAGCGCTGTTTCATCACCCAGATGCGAAGGCGGGCGCTGGGCGCGCGCGTGGTGGTGGTCAACCATCACCTGTTTCTCGCCGACCTCGCCCTGCGCAGCCGCTGGCCCGAGGCCCAGGTGCTGCCGCCCTACGAAGTGGTGGTTTTCGATGAAGCCCACCAGATCGAAGACATCGCCACCGAGGTCTTTGGCGTGCAGGTTTCCAACACCCGGATCTTCGCCCTGGCGCGCGACCTGCTGCGCGCGCCCGCGCCTCCGCGGGAAGCCGCCCGGGTGGAATCCGCGGCGCGCCGGCTGGAAGCCGCGGCGCATGGCTTGGCAGAAATCCTGCGCGGCCGCTTGCCGGCTTTGCGGGGCGGCGGCGAAGAGGTGCGCGTGGAAATGCCCGAGGATTTGTGGTCCACCGAGGTCTTGCAGCGCTACCACGAGCTGGACAACGTCCTGGAGGAAGCGACCACCCTGTGCGGGCGCTTGAGCGAAGACGATGGCAGCGAGGTGGAGCGGCCGCATCCGCCGTCGCCGGGCCAGGCTGCGACGCTTGCCGGACTCTCGCGAAGGGCCGATGCCGTGCGCACCGATTTCGCAGAGATCGTGGGCACGGCCCGGCGCGACTCGATCCGCTGGGTAGTAGTGTCGCGCCGCAACCTCACCCTGCGCGCCTCGCCGGTGGACGCCGCGCCCTTTCTGCGCGAGAGCTTCGACCGCCATCCGGGGCCCATCGTCTTCACCTCGGCCACGCTGAGCGCCGGCGGATGCTTCGACTACATCCGCAGCCGGCTCGGCTTGACCGACACCGCCAGCGAGTCGAGCTTCCCCTCGCCTTTCCACTACCGCGAGCAAGCCCTGCTCTACCTGGCGGCTGATCTTCCTGATCCGACCCACGAGGGGTTTGCCGCCGCGGCTGCCGAGCGCGCTTTGCAGCTATGTCGGCTCTCGCGTGGCCGGGCGCTCTTGCTCTTCACCAGCTTTCGCAACCTGCGCATCGCCGAAGAGCGCCTGCGCGCCGACGGCGGTTTCCCCCTGTTGGTGCAAGGGGAACGACCGCGCCACGTGCTGCTCGCCACCCTCCGCCAGCAGCTCGGCTCGGTCTTGCTGGCTACGCAGAGCTTCTGGCAGGGCGTGGATGTTCCCGGCGAGGCGCTGTCCCTGGTGGTGATCGATCGCCTTCCCTTTGCCGTGCCCGACGATCCGCTCACCGCTGCACGCATCGAGCGCATTCGCGAGGAGGGCGGCGATCCCTTCAACGGTTTCCAGCTCCCACGCGCCGCGCTGGCGCTCAAGCAGGGCTTCGGCCGTCTGGTGCGCACGCGCAGCGATCGCGGCGTGGTGGCCATTCTCGACGGCCGCATCGCCCGCCGTCGCTATGGGTCCATGCTGCTCGCCAGTCTGCCCGCCGAATGCCCGCGCACCGAGGAGTTGGAGGAAGTAGGGCAGTTCTTTGGCTAGTTAGAGTTTCGGGAAATTCGGGGGGCCTTGCTTAGCTAATCTAGATCAGCTAAGCCGCTCCGGGGCTACAATTGCAGGGCCATGCAGATCCTGTTTCTGGTCGGCGCCTTCTTGCTGGGCTCGTTCCCCACCGGCGTGGTGGTGGCGCGTGCCAAGGGCGTGGATCTGCGCAAGGTGGGCAGCGGCAACATCGGCACAACCAATGTCGGGCGCGCACTCGGCCGGGGTTGGGCGGCTCTGGTGCTCTTGGTCGACGCGGGCAAGGGAGCCCTTCCGGTTGTGCTCGCAGCCCAGATCTTCGATCCGATATGGGAACCCTGGAAGGGTTCCCATGCCCTCCCTCGATGGTTCTCCGCCGGCGAAGCCGGCGGGCTTCCCACGCGACTGGCTTGGCTGCCGGCGGCGGCAGGGCTGGTCGCAGTGCTGGGGCAGGTCTTTTCCATATTCTTGAAGGGCCGCGGCGGCAAGGGGGTGGCCACCTCACTCGGCGCCGGCCTGGCCCTGGCGCCGGTGCCCGCACTCCTCTGCCTGGTTGTCTGGGTCGTGCTGTTTGTCGCGTTTCGAATTTCGTCCCTCGGCTCTCTGGTGGCCATCGCCAGCTTCCCCACCTTCCTCTGGCTGTTCCACGCGGGCAGCGGTCCCAACCTGGCCTTCGCTACGGCGACCACGCTCCTGGTCTTCTTACGCCACAAGCACAACATTCGTCGCCTGCTGCGCGGCGAGGAACTACGAGGCTAGTTACCTCTTCCACACAGAGGCACAGAGAACACGGAGATCGGATGAGAAGAAGGAATTTGGAATGAGCCGGATCCGACCTTTCCGTGTCTCTTCCGGCTCTGTGGCCTCAGTGCTCTCTGTGTGAAATAGCTGACTTCCATCCACGGTCCATACGATGCTGGCTAATGCGTCGGCGGTGCGGAGCGCAGGCCCGCATCACGCAGTAGTTGTTGGTCGGCCTGTACGTCGGGGTTGCCCGTGGTAAGCAGTTTGTCGCCGTAGAAGATCGAGTTGGCCCCGGCCACGAAGCACAGTACCTGTGCCTCGCGGGTCAGCGCCGCGCGACCGGCCGAGAGTCGCACCTGCGAGCGTGGCATGATGATGCGAGCTGTGGCGATCACGCGCACGAACTGCAACGGGTCCACCGGCGGCCGATCAGCCAGCGGCGTGCCCGCGATGGGCACCAGGGCATTGATGGGCACGCTTTCCGGGTGCGGGTCTAGCCGGGCTAGCGTGGCCAGCATGGCGCAGCGATCGTCGACGGATTCGCCCATGCCGATGATCCCGCCCGAGCAGATGCGCAGGCCCGCGCGTCGAACCCGCGCCAGGGTCGCCAGCCGGTCTTCCTGGGTGTGGGTCGTGATGATCGACCCATAAAACGCGGGCGAGGTGTCGATGTTGTGGTTGTAGATGGTCAGCCCGGCTTCAGCCAAGCGGCGGCAGTGCTCGTCGGTCAGCATGCCCATGGTCAGGCACGCCTCCAGGTCCAGAGCACGCACGGCGCGCACCATGTCCAGCACGGATTCGAAGGCAGGCCCGTCCTTGGCATCGCGCCAGGCCGTGCCCATGCAGAAGCGCGTGGCGCCCGCAGCCCGCGCCCGCTCGGCCGCCTGCACCACGTCCTCGCGGCTCAGCATGCGAGCGGGTTGCACCGCCGTCGCGTAGCGCGTCGATTGGGCACAGTAGGCGCAGTCTTCCTGACACGCGCCGGTTTTCACCGAAAGCAGAGCGCAGAGTTGCACCTCGTCGGGTCGATGATACTGGCGGTGCACCTCCTGTGCGCGGAAGAGCAATTCAGGCAAGGGTAGATCGTGGATAGCCCGGACTTCCTCGACCCGATAGTCGTGGCGAAGCTCAGCGTTCATGCGACTAGTTGATCCGGCGAAGGACCACCAAAACCCGCAAGGTCAGCCAAATGGCGTCCGCCACGTCCTTGTCCTTGCCGGCTGGCTTGCCCCCCGCCTTGCCCGCCGAGCGCGGGCTTTCGCCCTTGACCGGCGTGCCCGGGTACCACAAGCCATCAGACGACTGGCGCGAGCGCAAATAGGCCTCGGCGGTGCGCACGCCCGAGTTCTCTTTGCCGAGCCCGACGCTGGTGATGGTATCGAGAGCATCCAGCACGTCAGTGTAGAAACGCGGTTCGGTCAGGATCTCCCAATAGGAGGGTGCCT
Organism: Myxococcales bacterium; assembly: GCA_003153015.1. Taxonomy (GTDB): domain Bacteria; phylum Myxococcota_A; class Polyangia; order Fen-1088; family Fen-1088; genus Fen-1137. The sequence continues at coordinate 4,914 of PMBS01000100.1, read as the reverse complement.
TCCGGTCCTCATAGCGATCCGGCTGTAAGAAACGCGTGGCCAGAAGTTCCGCCGCCCGGCGCGCCTCGCGCGAGGTGCAGCGCTGGCTGGACGAAGCAAAGGCGCGCAAGACCATGCCGGTCACCAAGTGGCTCGACGGTCGCGCCGCCGAGTCCGTACGCACACCCCGCCAGGCCCAGCCCCCGTCGTCCTGACGCTGGGACAAGATGAGCTGGAAGCCCTTCTCGACCCGTGGGTCGGCTTCGAACCCAGTACGACAGAGCGCCGAGACGGCCCAGCCGTGAAAGTGCAAGGCGACCGTCTTGGCACGGGCCTTGGGCGTCTCGGCAAGCGCGAGATCCGTAATCCCGCCATCGCTCGCCTGGGAAGCCAGGATCACCTCCGCCATCTTGCGCAACTGAGGCGTGGCTCCGGCCTCGTCCTCCACTCGCAGGCCCAGGTCGGCCAAGCGGTCGAGCGCGCGCACGGTGGCCAGACAGACCGCGAACTTGTCGCTGCCCATCCCTTTTTCTGGCGTGCGCGGCAGGTAGCTGCCATCGCTCTCCATCTTGCGCAGCACCGCTTGAACCTCGCGGTAGCCGGCGATCTCACGCGCCGTGGGCGCCTCGCTGTCGTCGATGAGATCGCGACGCACGCGCGCTAGTACACTGGGAGTACCCTCTCGCAGCAAGCGCGGAATAGGGTCACTGGCTAGGCGAGCCCGCCACCCGGAAAGCGCCCGGGGTGGGGAGGAGAGGGGAAGTGAAGTGGGGAAAAGTCGCGGCCGATTCATAACCAATGCCAAGGTTGATGCATTATAGCGAATCGCGCAGCCGGCGGCGGAAAGACGAAAGCGTCACAAGCCTACCGACACTGTAAGTAGAACAGAGTAGCGCAGAAGGTCGTTCGGGTCCAAAGCTTTGCTCCCGATTTTGATCTGGTCCTGGCACAGCCCGGTTTGGGGAGGTAAGAGATCGGTGTTTCCGCGAGTCTTTGGCCCGTGGGGGCAGCCATGGACGGAAGCGAGAGACTATCAAAACAGGACGCGTTCCTGACTCTGCTGAGCGACGGCTGGGTTTCCTTGCACCTGGACGCACGCCGGCCCGGCGTGGTGGTGCCGGCCCCGTTCTCTTCCCAGGCCCATCTGGTCCTGCAGTACGGCCGCAGTATGCCGGTTCCCATTCCCGACCTGGAAGCCACGGCCGCTGGGGTGAGCGCCACCTTGTCATTTTCCCGAGTTCCGCATCGGACCTACGTGCCCTGGTCGGCGGTCTACGTCGTCGCTTGTACCAACGGCTGCGGCGCGCTCTATCGCGAGGACGTCCCGCGCGAGTTGTGTTTCTTCAGCCAGGGGGATGACGGTTGCCTGCCTGTGCCCGTGCGCCGAGTGAATGATGGCGCAGAGGCGCTGGCGATCGACGAGCCCTGGTTGCGTTCCGTCCCGCCATCGGCCGAAGCGGAAGAAGCGGAGATCGAGAGCGACGGCATGCTCCTGCGCGCCCCGCCCCGGCGGCGGAGGCGGCCCCAGCTCCGTGTGGTGAAGTAGCTAGTACCGATTCTCGGAAATCCGTAGCTGGTTCAGGTTGCCGGTTCCGGGCCGGGACCGGCCGCCGGATCCGCCGCCTGCAAGCGGCCGCTCAACTACGAGAGTCATTGCCGGGTCCCCAGGGGGCGAACCCGCGCGGTCAGTTCCTGCCGCCCGCTCACCAGGCGATCGCACGGGTGCAAGGTTCGATTCGCTACCCGGTACGCGTCAGCGCGGCGGGTCTGACTGGCAGAGCGAAGCGTGTCGAGGGCCGAGTCGGGCAGGCTGGGAATCAGACGACCGCGCAAGGACACGCCGCTATCGGGTGTGCTCACGCTGACCACGATGGACTTGCCCGGGTAAGAGACGCGCAAGTTCTCCATCAGGCCGCGCAGGGTCTCGGGCTTGGGCACATCGGGCCGCACCAACGCGCCCGCAGCCACGTCGAGCTTGATGTTCTTGCCGGCCAGCGCGCGCGGAACCAACACCGGCACGACCTCGACGAATTCCTTGCCTGCATAGGGGCGCAGAACTACGCGCAAGGGCAGGGTTTCACCCGGCCGCACCCGCTCGTCGGGCAAGGAGGCGCCGACGATCTCGGCCACGTCGCTGCGGTACTCCACCCGAATGTCCGCCTCGATTCGCTCGATCACCGCGGGTTCGAAGGGATTGCTGAGCAGGTCCGCCAGCGCCTTGGTGCCCCGGGCCTGCGCCAGCAAGCGGCTCGACAGCCCCTCGGCCGAGAAAAGCTGGTCGCGAATCTCCACGCTGCCGGCGCCGCGCACATCCAGACGGGTGTTCATGGCGATCACCATGTCGGTCACATCCGGCTCAGCCTCGCCGAGCGCGCTGCTAATCACCGTGCTCGCCAGCAACGGGAGGAGCCGGCGATGCAGCGCCACCTGGGAGTGGAAGCGGGTTTGCTTCTCGCCGCGCGCGGTTACCAGAACTTCGACGGGCACCGAAGGGGCGTGGCGGCCCAACTCGGCTACAATGCCGGTGGGAAGGTCCTGCACCACCGCGCCGATTTCGGTCAACGGCGAGGCCAGTTTCAGGGAGCTGGCCAGGCTGGCCACGATGGCGTGGACCTCGCCGGAGACCAGGGGCAGATTCACCTCACCCAGACCCAGCAGTGGGTGCCCGAACGCCATCACGATCCCGCCCTCGGTTTGGGTGAGGGTGCCCATGGCCACCGCGCTGATGTCCCCACGAATGAGGCCCACACCCACGGTTGCGCCAGGTTGCACGGCCTCGGCCAGCGTGCCCCTCAGTTTCTTCCCGCCGCTGCCGGCCGCGCGCACCGGAACCAGTCCGAAGGGACGCAAGCTCTCGCCCAGATCGCGCATAGCCGCATCGGAGATGCCCGAAACCGCCAGCGGCAGTGACGCGGGCTGCAGGCGCGGCTCGCCATCAGGGGGTCTTGGCGCGGCGGCGAGCTGGGCCGCCGGCCCGGGCGTCAGGGCAGGTCCGTCGTCGACCAGGAATGGATCGCCGGGCGGACGGCGTGGGCGCTGTCTTCCCGCCAGCATGCTCTCGATGGGGGTCACCCCAGCCAGGGCTTCCTTGGCAAAGCTCCAGCCATAGGCGATCGCGCCCATGAGCTTGCCGTCGACGTAGACGGGGCTGCCGCTCATGCCCGCCGCGATGCCGCAGTTCGCGACGCGCGGATCCTCAGCGCGCACCAGGATGATGTCTTGCTTGGGCAGAAAGTTCGGCATCACCGCGAGCACGCGCACCTTGAAGGGCTCGGGCTTCACGCCCTCGAAGACCGTGACCGCCTCGCCCACCAGGCCTGGGCGCACCTCGGACAGGGGAAAGATGGCGGGCGCGGGCAGGGTCCGGGATGACGGTGATTGCGGCCACGCGGAGTGTGGAAGCATGGTCGAGCCAGCCACCACACCCAGCCACCACGCGGCCAGAAGAAAGCCTTGTCGGGTCACTGCGCAAGCAGGGTAGGAACCGCGCGCCAGGCTGTCAAACCCAATTCTTGATCACACGTGGCGGCCCCTGGCCGCGTAGTATGCTTAACCCCAAGGGATCCTCATGAATCGCGTGACTGCACACTTCCGTTCGAAGTTCCTGGCGGGCATCTTGGCCGCCATTCCCCTCGGCATCACCATCTTCGTCGTGGTCTATGTCGACGCTTTCACCCAGCGGATTCTTCCCTTGCGCTACCCGTTTGCGGGGATCGCGGTCGGGCTGGTGCTCATCTATTTTCTCGGTGTCTTCGTCACCAGCTTGGTGGGTCGGCAAGTCCTGCGGCTCTTCGACCGCGTGCTCGGCCGACTTCCCGGGCTGCGCGACTTCTATCGCACCTGGAAGCAAGTCGTGGTCACCCCGGACGTGAACCTGGGCGTTTTTGCGCGCGTGGTGCTCATCCCCGACGAATCAGGCCGTGTGCGCTTGCTGGGCTTCACCTCGGGACGACCTGTTCCGGGCAGCAGCGATACCCTTTGCGTGTTCGTGCCCAACTCGCCCAATCCCATCGTTGGCCGCCTCTACTTTGTGCCCCAGGCCGAGTGTCGCTTCCTGAATGTGCCCACTCGCGAAGCTTTGAAGTGCGTCGTCTCAGGAGGCAACTTTGTCCCGGAGGGAATCGGGGCGTCGCTGCCCCGCACCGGCCCATGATGCGGCAACTGTGGCTGGTTCTGGGTCTATGCGTGCTTCTGACATGGGAACCCTGGGAGGGTTCCCATGCCCTCCCGCGATGGTGCGCTGCCGGCGGAGCCGGCGGGCTTCCCACGCGACTGGCGGTCGCACCGGCGGGCGCCACGCCGGCCGTCGCTCCCTCAGCGCGCCTCATCACCCCGGCGCAGCTCAAAGCGACGCTTGCGAGCCACAAGGGGCATGTGGTGGTGCTGCATTTTTGGGCCACTTGGTGCCTGCCCTGCCTCAAGGAATTGCCTCTGCTCGCCAAGTTGGCGCGCGAAGCGAGCAGCCGGGGCATCGATTTTCTGCCGGTGTCGCTCGACGACCCCACGGAACGGGGCGCGGCCCTGGTGGGCCGTGTTCTTGCCGCCAAGACCGGCAACCCGCAATGGAGCCCCATCTTGAATGCGGAGTATGTCGAAGATCTCGTCGCCGATCTGGCTCCGAGTTGGGATGGTGAGATCCCAGTGTTCTTTGCCTACGACCGCGAGGGCCACCTGCGCCGTACCCTCGTTGGCAACATGAGCCGCGGCGACTTCGAGCGCTTGGTCAGCGATCTCTTGCCGCCCGAGTAACGGCTGGTTTGATTCCTTGTGCCTTGACGAGGCGGCCCTGCGGGGAGGAAGATCCGCGCGGCTTCCCATGGTGACCGCTGACGTCTACGTTTCCGAACTGGAATTCAAGAATCAGGAGTCCTTCCGCGGACTCGTCTCCTCTCGCTATCTGCCGGCGCTAAGCGGCGAGGGCGTCACCGTGGCAGA
>PMBS01000359.1 GCA_003153015.1 Myxococcales bacterium | reverse complement strand
CCAAGACAGATGCTCCCGCGATGGTGCGCGGCCGGCACAGCCGGCCGGCTCCCCACGCGACTATGGCAGGAAGGCATCCCCTTCCTGCCTTTTCTTTTTCAGATCCGGTATACGCGATACTCGCCACTCTCGAAGATGGGGCGCAGCACACTGGCCCAGGCTGGCTGCTGCCCAGGATACAGCACGAAGTAGTCGATGTGATGCTCGCGCGCCCGTGTGCGAAATCCTTCAAGTGCTGCTGCGCTGAGCATGGCCGCGACATTCGCTTTCGCAGGGACTGTCAAAGCCGGCGCATACCTCCAACTTATCCCTTGCGCGACGTAGGTGCGACGTTCCATCAGGCTCTGGAACATGAAATTCCCTTCGACCGCGCCAAGCTGAACGATGGCGTTCTTGGGCGTGTTGCCGCGAATGAACGCTGCTGCATCGGAGGCGCTGCGCGACAGAGCGATGTGGGTTGCCTTGTCCGATCCGGGATAGACGAATCCGGTCTGAAGTGAATTCGCGCAATCGTTGACTTTGAAACCCAATGCGACGAGTGCAAGAGGCAGTACCGCGGTCGCTAGAATTCGCCGCAGCCATGCTTCTCGGGCAAGCAGCCAAGCTGCTAGCGCACAACCACACCAGGTGCAGAGGGCCAAGTATGGCCAGACAAAGGTCTTGTGGATGATCTCGTAGCGATCTCCGTAGCTCTCGTTGAGACGGAGACCCAGTGTCACAATCAAATAGCTGATCAAGGCGGTCCAGAGAAACCACATGCTTCCCGGTCGCAACCCCTTTCGGATGGGGCGAGAAACGGCGAGCAACGGGCAAAGCAGGATCAGAATGCCAAACGTCAGGGTCAAGAATGCGGGAACCGCCGCCGCCAGGAAGAGTAGGTAGTTCTTGCTCAGCTCGCTCACGCAGTTTGAACAGGCGCCACCCAGTCTTCCGAGTATCCCCTGCAAGTTTGTGATGCCCGCCGACGTCCCAGGCAAGAAGGTCGGCGCACGAGGAACTGCCGGCAGGACAATGAATACGCAAACAGCGAACACCGCCGACGCCAATAGGCCGAGAACGATCCGCAATCGAATGGCGAGGCGGGGAAAAGTCGCTGCGGCAAATAGCAACAGTCCGAAGGAGTAGGTCAGGAAGACCTGCGACTTGAAAGAGGCGACACATAGACCTGCCGAAAGTCCAAGGAAAGTGTATCGGCGCAACTGCTTGGTGACACCCTCTATGCAAAACGCCCACGCCATGAGCAAGAGGGCCGTCCCAAAGGCGCCGGTGCCTGCGACCTGCTGGAGGAAGAAATAGCTGATCCAGCGATTATCGAGCAGATAGAACGTCGGATCTGGGACCGCAAGGCACAGAACAATCGCTAGCAGTCCTGCAAGAGGCCCAACCATGATGCGCCCAAAGCTGTATGCGGCCAGGCCGGCTAGCAAAGTCCCCAGTGGTGCGAACAAAGCTACGGCGGCGACGTACGACGAGATTCCGGTTGCCCGCACCAGCAGAGCAGGCACCATGTATGCTGCATAGTGATACGGCGGAAGTGAAGCTACTGTCAGCAGCGGATCAGTGCCGAGGAGCTTGCCCGCGCCGTGAGCGAAGTGAGCAACATAGATAGAATGATAGAAGGTATCAAGCCAGGGAATCGAGGTAACCGTGGTTGGCGTCAGCACGAGGCCGGCCAAGTTCTGCCGCGACCACAGAGTCGCAAAAAGAATGGCGACGAAAAGTCCCACGGCACCGACTGGCTCGAGTTTCAGCCTGTGGAGTGGTTGTTTCTTGTGCGTCTTGTATGCAACCCAGCCCAAGAGGACCACGCAAAACGATAGACTGACGAGTATGTCCAGTCGGAGGATGACGGTTCCGGCGAACAGGATGACGTTGACACAGTAGAAACCCAAGACTGTGGCTACCACGGGATCGATGGCGTCTTCTGCTGCCGTCAGGTGGGACAGCACGCACACCCCCAGCCAGCCCGAAAGGCACCACAGAAGCAACGACGCGAGCAGCATCGGCCAACAGATGCGCCCCGCTGCGATGGCTGTCCAAGTGGCGAGGGCAACCGTCAGGGAGCCCACGGTGGTGATCGCGGGCACATGGATAGAGCATTTCATAATGGACCTGGCGAGGGAAGCGATTGACATGCTACCCCTCGACCGCCAACCTGTGCTAGCTTTCGCGGCGGAACCACCCTTCCGGCTGGTCCTTTCTTGAACGTGCCCCATGCGCATTACCGAACGCATCCTCGCTGCTGCCTTGGTCGGCTCTGATTGGGTCCTATGGCTGCTCATTCTCTTGTCCATCCTGTCGGTCACCATCATGGTCGAGCGGGCCATCGTCATGTCGGGCCGTGCGCCCAAACTGAACGATCTGAGTGAACGCCTGCTCAAGCTCCTTGCTGCCGGCGACTTGCCCGGCGCGCGTGAGCTCTTGGGTCCGCCGCGCTCGCCCGAGGTGCGGGTAGCTCTGGTCGGCCTGTCCGAGTTAGTGGAGGGGCGCATCGCTGCTGCCGAGGCCATGGCCAGCGCGCGCTCACACGAGCGTCTGGCCATGGAGAAGCACTTGGGTATCCTGGGCACCCTGGGCAACAACTGCCCCTTCATCGGTCTGTTCGGGACCGTGCTGGGCATCATCAAGGCCTTCGCCGATCTTTCGCACAATCAGGGCGGCGGGGCTGCCGTGGTGATGGCGGGGATTGCCGAGGCACTGGTGGCCACCGCGGTCGGCCTCATGGTCGCCATTCCAGCGGTGGTGGCCTACAACGTCCTGCAGGGCCGGGTGCGCCGCACCCTGGGTCGCGTGGACGCCATGGCGCACCTGATCCTGGCCCGGTCGCATGAAGAGAACGAAGCGGGAGCCGCTGGATCGTCGAGCAAAGGGGCCTAGGCGATGGTGAGCGCGGCCAGTCGCTTCGAAGACGATGATTCGGGCCGGATGATCACCGACATCAACGTAACGCCTCTCGTGGATATCACGCTCGTCCTGCTCATCATCTTCATGGTCACCACCACTTACATTGTGAACCCGTCGATCAAGGTCGAGCTGCCCAAGGCAGCGAGCGGGACCGAGCAGACGCGCACCACCCTGGCGCTGACCTTGACCAAAGAGGGTGTCCTCTACCTCAATGGCGACCCCTCGGACGACGCCGGGGTGGTCCGCGCCATCGCGGCCGATCTACCCAAGAACCCTGACCTGCAGGCTATCATCGCCGCCGACAAGGTGGTGCCCCACGGCCACGTCGTGCACCTGATCGACCTGGTCAAACGAGCGGGGGTACGCAAGTTCGCCATCAATGTCGATGCCGCCTACCAATCGGGTGCGGTCATGCCGGCGCAGCCCGGTGGCGCCGCGCCGGGTGCAACTCCCACGCCCTAGGGAGAGCAACCGTGGCAAACGGGGTTGCGCTCAGCGGGTGGCGTGCTCATGCGACCCTCTGGGGCTGGCTGGTGGCGCTCGTCGCGCACGCCACCATCGCGCTCATGGTGTCCTCGGAGCTGCGCCGGCCCAGGCCCGCACGGCCACCCGTCGCGGTCGAGATCGACACAGTGGAGAGGCATCCCGTCCCGCCTGAGCTGCCACCACTCGAACCAAAAATCGAGCCCCCGACGCCCGCTTCCCGCGTGGCAAATCGATGGGCCTCGGCCAAGCCGCCCCCTCTTTCACCTCGCCCCAACCGCGAGCTGCCTCCCGCGCCACCCAGTGCCGAGCCCCCGCCGCCGGTTTTCGGCGTCACGCCTGAGTCGGTCATCGAGGGTGAAAGTGGGGTGGTGGTGCCGGTGGGAAACACTCTGATGACCAAGGACCGCACGCCGGCCAAGGCGCCGCCTGCGCCGCTCCCGCCGGCTGCCGACCCCGATGTTTTTGCGCCCGTGGCCGACAATTTGGTCTGCCAGGCCGCCGCCATGGCCAGCGAGGTCAAGGCAGACTACCCGCCCGAAGCGCGACGTTTGGGCATCGAAGGCCGTGTGCAACTCCGCGTGGGCGTCGATCGGCAGGGCAACGTGCGGTGGACTCGGGTCATCAAGTCTGCTGGCTACGGCCTGGACGAGGCCGCGAAACAGGCCTTGGCCCGGTCCAAGTTCAAGCCCGCCCACGCCTGCGACGGCCGCGTAGTTGACCAAGTCATCCCCTGGACCTACACGTTTCAGACTGAAAGGTAGACAAGGCTGCTTTGCGCCGGTTATCCTCGGTGTGGATATCCTTGCGCGTCATGCGTGGATCCCCATTCACCCTAGCCTTCTTCCTCGTCGCCCTGGGCCCCGGCGTCTCGGCCTGGGCGCAGGGCTCATCGAGTGTCCCGGCCAAGTTCGACGTCCAGCTCTTCCACCCGGCGGTTGGCCCCAAGAGCTTCGTCACCCTGGACAGTGCCGACGTTCCTGGTCACCTCCAGTTCAACGTGGGCCTTCTGACCAACTATCAATACGGTGCCTTCACTGTTGATTCCACCGTAGCCGGACAAAACCTGGCCCAACGGCTGGATCTCGTGCGCCACCAGGCCATGGCTGAGCTTTGCGGGGCGGTTGGCCTTTTCAATCTTTTCGAGGTGGGCGTCGCCGTGCCCATGACCCTGTACCTCTCGGGCGACGACTTCGATTCGGCCGGCCGGGGCACTGGCGCTCAAGTCCACACCTACGGGAGGTTTGGTGACCTCCGGGTGGAGGCCAAGGCCGCGCCGTTGGCCTTTGGCCCCGATCAGGCCTTCGTGTTCGGCCTGTCCGCGGGTGTGACCTTTCCCGCAGACTATTCAGAGAACTTCCTCGGCGAAAAGACCGTCACCGGCCGTGGCCGGGCCTTGCTCGAATACCAGAGTTCGGAGCGCTTCCGCGCCCTGGTCATGCTGGGGGTCTTGCTACGGGAAAAATCCCAAGTCTTGGGAGCCGTGATCGGCGATCAAATGCTGTATGGCGCAGCGGTTGACTTTCGCGTGCTGCCCGACATGTCCGTGCTGGCTGAAATCAACGGTCGGGTCGGCTCGTGGACCTACGTCGACGCCAATCCTCTCGAACTTGACCTGGCCATGCGCGCCCACTTGCCGGCCATGTTCAGTCTCTTGCTGGGCGTCGGCCTGGGCCTTGACCATGGCATTGGCAGCCCCATGCTCCGCGGCTTCATGGGCCTGGGCTGGGCCCCGGACTTCCGCGACCGAGACCACGACGGCATCATCGATGCTCTCGATCGCTGCCCCGACGAACCCGAGGACAAGGACGGCTTCCAGGACGACGATGGCTGCCCTGACGAAGACAACGACAATGACGGCATTCCCGACGCCGTCGACAAGTGCCCCAACCAACCCGAGGATTTCGACGGCTTCCAAGACGACGACGGCTGCCCTGACCCAGACAACGACCACGACGGTATTCCTGACGTGGACGATGCCTGCCCCAACGACCCCGAAGACGGCAAGGGCAAGCGCCCGTACGATGGCTGCCCGAGCACGCAGGAGGACTCGGACGGCGACGGCATCCCCGACGTGAAGGACCAGTGCCCCGACGAGCCCGAGGACAAGGATGGCTTCCAAGACGACGATGGTTGCCCTGACCCCGACAACGACAACGACGGCGTCCCTGATATCTACGACGCCTGCCCCAACGACCCCGAAGACATGGACGGGTTCGAAGACAACGATGGCTGCCCGGACCTAGACAACGACAAGGATGGGATCCCGGACAAGAAGGACAAGTGTCCCAACGAACCAGAGACCCTCAATGGCAACCGGGACGACGACGGCTGTCCTGACCCGGGCGCGCCCATTGTTGTGCTTCGTGAGGACAAGATCGACATCATCGAGCGCATCACCTTCTTGCCCGGCCAGACCGATCTCAGTCCTCAGGGCCTCACCATCGTCAAGCTGGTGGCCATGGTCATGCGCGGGCACACCGAATTGGGGCGCGTCCGCATCGACATACGCGCCGACGGTGTGACCGAGGCCACCATGCGGGGGCGCGCGCAGGAGGTCGCCCTGATACTTGCGGCTCACGGCGTTGACACAAAGAGACTCAAGGTCGGCAACGTAAGCAGCGGCTCCAGTCGGGTCCAGTTCATCATCGAAAATCGCGTCGCGCCCAAGAGTGTCAAGGCCCCGTTCCCGGCGACATCCCTGCCCCCACCCCCTGAAGCACCGCCACCCCAGGCACACCCGCCGGAAGCGCCAGCACCCCAGGCACACCCGCCTGAAACGTCGTCACCCTAGGCGCTCTAGCCCAGTTCGGTCTACACTGGCCTATATGAGACCACGAGGTTGGGCCGTCACCGACGTTGGCCGCAAGCGCGAGCACAATGAGGACAGTTTCCTGTGCAGCGATGGATTGCAGCTCTACGCCGTGGCCGACGGGATGGGCGGCCACCTGGGGGGGGAGCGGGCCAGTCGTATGGCGGCGGAGATTCTGGAACGCGAAATGTCCGCGCGCCTGGCGACCAGCCCACGCGCAGCGACGACCGGCGATGACGTGGCGCAGGCCCTGAGGGAATCGACCGCGGCTGCGTCGAAGGCCATCTTCGAGAGCGCCCAGGCCGAGCCGAACTTTGCGGGCATGGGCACCACGCTGACCGGCCTGTGCTTCCACGCCGAGAGCGTGACTCTGTGCCATGTGGGGGACTCGCGCGCGTACCTCTTCAGGGACGGGCGCGCGCGCCAGCTCACTGAGGATCACTCGTGGGTTCAGGAACAGGTGCGAGCGGGCCTAGTCTCCGCTGACGACGTCTTGGTTTCGCGCTTTCGCAACATCATCACGCGCTCGGTAGGCTTCGAGCCTGCGGTTTCGCCCGACATCCTGACCATGCTGGTGGAAGCAGGCGACTGCTTCCTGCTGTGCTCGGACGGCCTGTGCAACTATCTGTCCCCCGACGAGCTTGGTCTCGTACTCAGCAAGCACTTCTACGGCGAATCGGGCTCGGCTCTGGTCACCATGGCCAATGAGCGCGGCGGCGACGACAACATCACCTGCGTGATTGTGTACGTTGCGAACATGCTCGGTGCGTAGCACGGACAAACTCGTTTCTCTCTTCTCGTCGTCACGCCTTCGAATGTCGGAACTGCCAACCGCCGTAGCGCACGCGCGTTAGACGTGCTATAAAACAGGCCCAAACGAAAGCCGAGACGATGCTGCACCGAAAACATGTGGACGCGAAAGGCAACTGGGTGACCTTTCGGCCCGACATCAAGATTATGGATTGCACAATCCGTGACGGCGGTCTGATGAACGGCCACCAGTTCGACGAAACCTTCGTCAAGGCCGTCTATGAAACCTGCGCAGCCGCCGGGGTGGACTACTGCGAGCTGGGCTACAAGGGGTCCAAGCGCATTTTCGCGCCGGGCGAACACGGGGCATGGAAGTTTTGTGACGAAGACGTGCTCCGCCGCATAGTGGGTGAGGGACCGCGCCCGCTGCGCATCTCGGTAATGGCTGACGTGGATCGCACCGACTACCACACCGACCTTCTGCCCAAAGACAAGAGTGTCATCGATTGCGTGCGCGTGGCCTGTTACATCAACCAGATTCCAGGCGCGGTCGACATGATCAAAGACGCCCACGACAAGGGCTACGAAACCACGCTCAACCTGATGGCCATTTCCAAGGTCCAGGATCGCGAGTTGGAAGAGGCGCTGGCGGTTCTGGGCAAGAGCCCGGTGGATACGGTCTACGTGGTCGACAGCAACGGCGCGCTCTACTCCGAGCAGATTCACGACCTCGTCCTCGGTTTCATTGCCGCGCTGGACGGGACGGGCAAGCACGTCGGCATACATGCCCACAACAACATGCAGCTTGC
>PMBS01000335.1 GCA_003153015.1 Myxococcales bacterium | reverse complement strand
GACCCCACCGCGCCAGGTTCCGGGCCCGGTCACAGTGAAAGTGATCTTGGGTTCGTTGATTGGTTGATTGTCCGCTGGTTTGGTGGTGGGACCGTAGGTGGGAACCCGCTGTCCGCTCGCGTCCACGACCTCAACGTCGAACATGGCAAAGTCCGCACCATCGGCCTGCAGACCATTGGGGCCAACTGTCGGGGTCAGCTTCACGGCGGCCGCCGCCCCAGCGGTCTTCAGTGTGTGCTCGCAAACCTGATTGCCGCTGGCGTCGTACCCCACGGCCTGGATAGTGCCCGAGGCGAACGCGACGCTTGCCCAACTGTACAGGTAGCCGTTCGTCGCCTTGGTCACCTTCCCTGATGACTTGCCGTTGACCAGCAAGTCCACCGACGAGACATTGTTGGCCAGCACGTACATGGTTTTCGTCGTTCCCGCCGGATAGGTCCAGTGCCCGACGATGTGAATTGCGGGTTTGGTGCTCCCGGCCACTTGGAAGGCGTAGTAGGCCTCCTTGGGGAGGCGGTTGGCATCGACCTTCCCGCTCACCCGAGCGACGCAGCTGCTTTGCTCGCGTCCGTCCGCATCGGCGTCCGAGAAGTAGATCGAGGCGTAGGCCGAGTATTTTCCCCCACTCGTGTTCCGGATTGTACTGGTTATCAACCAGGTGTTGAGCCGGGCAACCTGCCCAGTCGTGAAGCTTTCCGAAGTCAGGTTATAGGTATCGGTGCTCCCTGGGATGAAGCCGCCCACGTGCGGGGGCGAGTAGTCGTCCCAGACCCCTCGCATCGCTTCATCGCGGTAATCTTCGGTTTCGACGATGGGTCCCTTGTCCCGGTAGGCATCCTGGTACCCGGAATTGCCAAGCATCGTGCCGAACCAATCGCAAGAGGGTATCGCGCTGGTGTCACTCATGGTGCGGTCACCCACGCCACGACCACCGTTTGGATCCCACGTGTCTCTGAGAGTCTTCAGGTCTGCCATCTGGGCGGCAGACACAGCGGCGTTGCCGGCCTCATACATGAACACGCTGGGATTGTTTCTTAGGTAGATCATGATGGGTTTCATGACCGCCATCCTCAGTTGCCATTGCGCATCCGTAGGATTGGTCGTCTCCTTGTCCCCCGCCGGAGCAATGTTGATCACGCCGTATCGATCACAGGATTGGACGTCGACCTTTTGTGGCGTGACGTGCATCCAGCGAATGTAGTTGCTGTTGGCGTCCCGTATCATCTTGGCATTGTAGTCATGCATCCAGTCGGGCACGGCCTGGCCCGGTCCGGCCCATTCATTGGTAGCGCGCTGGGCGAAGCCGAGAAGATAGACAAAGCGGCCATTGACATAAATGCCGCCGGTGCCCGCACCTCCCCTGAACTCGACCTTGCGGAAACCAGTGACCGTGCTGCGTGAGTTGACCACCGTCCCGCCCACAGTCAACGTGGTGACGACTGTGTAAAGATTAGGGTACAGGTCGCTCCACAACTTGGCGCCGGTCAAAGGCCCACTCGCCTTGAGCGTGGTGGCGGCAGTGGTGGACAGCGAGGCGGCGGTGCCTGAGAATGTCGTCACCGTCGAACCGTCGGTGGGATCGATCACCTTGACGCCCAAGGTGGCACTCGCCGCGCTCCCGGATTCGTTTTTCACCTCGGCCTCCGCATTCAGGGTCAGATCGCCTGTGTCACCCTTGGCCGTGTTGTTGGTGATGTTGGTGTAGTTCATCCCGTAGATATAGGTGCCCGACGTCTGCAGGTTGATGAACAGGGGATAGGTTTGGTAGATCTTGCCTGGCAGGTGCAGCCAGACATGTCCCACCAATCCACCGAAGTCCGGGTTGGTTGCATTCGCGTTCCAGTAGTAGCCGCCGCCACCGCCGTTGCTGACGCTAACCGCGAGAACGTTCTCGGTGTCCCCGAAATTGACTTTGCCGGTGACATCGATACCGCAGGGTGTGACGCCGTCGGCGTAGGTGCCGACTGCGGTTCCATTGATATAGAAGCTGGCGCTTTGCCTGATACGCTCGAACTCGATGATCACCTTGTTGTTCTGGTACGCAGTCGGAATCTTGAAATGCTTGCGGTACCAGGCCGCTCCTTGGTACAAGCCGTGGTCGCCGCCGCTGTGGGAGATGTAGCCTCTGAAGGAATCGGTATCGTTGTAGGTGTGCGGCGTGCTGACCGGAGTCCACTTGCTGTCATCGAAGCTGGTGGCCTGGGCGCCGCTTACGTCCTGCTTGATGAACTGCCAGCCGGGATCCATGCTGAAGTCGCCTTCTCCCGGACCAACGGAGCCCCCTTGGCCGCCTGTGGATGGGATGAAGCCACCGGCCCCACCCGGGTTTGAGCCGGCCTGGCCCCCGGCAGGGACCACACCGCCGGTGGCCACGCCTCCGCTGGCTCGGCCGGCCTGGCCCCCGGCAGGGACGACACCACCAGTGGCCACGCCACCGCTAGCTCGGCCAGCCTGCCCGCCGGTGGCCACGCCACCACTGGCTTGGCCAGCCTGGCCGCCGGTGGCCACGCCACCGCTGGCTCGGCCAGCCTGGCCACCAGTAGCGCTGCCGCCAGCAGGCGGCACGGTTTGACCGCCGGCGCCACTTCCTCCCGAACCAGGCGTGGTCTGCCCACCGCTGCCCCCGGCACCTCCGTTACTCACCGAGCCGCCCGAGCTCTGCGTCCCACCGCCGGTACTGCCGGTCGACTTGGGCGAGTCTGTTGAGCAAGCGGAAGCGACAAGCGTCGCTGAGAGGAAGACGGTCGAGAAGGCGTGTTTGTACTTCATGGAAGACTCCCTGTTATCCATAAGGGGCAGCTACTCGGCAACAAGGGTCAATTGCCATCGACAGTACGGAAGTGCCGCGATCCAGCACGAGACATGGCTCAACCAGAACCCAGCGCCGTCTGCCGCGGAAAGACCTCGGACTGCGCATGGAATACGACTCTTGCGCCGGATCCTGACCACATGAAAAAAACGACTATGTGTGTCAGAGCAACTTCGACAATCAGCCACAGCCGTGTGTGAAGTGGTGCGACGCGCATGCCTACTGCAAAGGGGTGGGCAAGCGGCTCTGCGGCAAGATCGGCGGCGGATCGAACGCGTCGAGCGACTTCGCGAATGCGAGCCTGAGCGAATGGTACAACCCGTGCACATCACTTGGCGCAAACGCGCTCCCGCATGGGAGCGAGTACGACTGCCAAGCGTGCAATGGGGCTGACTACGCAGCTCGCATCTGTCCGTGTCCAACATGACCTTGCCCGTGGCGACATTGGCTCCCAAGCCGCCGGCTCGAAGGTCAGCAGGTGTTGCTGGACCACCTGGTACAGCGCGATCTTCTCCGGCAAGAATAGACCGGGCCCGCTGCTGCGGCTTGTGCGCGTGCGGTTGCCTCCACATTGGAGGGTTATCAGCAACGAGGTCATTTCAGGTACTTGACCGGACATTCGGCCACGACCACGGCCACGACGTCCGTCTTCTTGGCCGCCCTCTCACCTACCGCAGCACCGCGACCCGCTCCCCGAATACCTGTTCCAGCTTGGCTAGCAGCTCGTCAGCGGCGGCGACCTTGAAGTCGTCGCCCAGGTCGAGCACGGTCTCACTGCGCTGGGGGATCTCCAGGCGCAACCGGGTGTGGCACGGCCCGGGGAACTGGCGCAGCAGCTTGTGCAGCGTCGACATCTGCTCATCCGTGACCAGATCCGCATTGAGGCGGATCTCCATCAGGTTGCTGCGTTCGGCGCGGATCGAGGCCAGCGGCTTGGCATCCATGAAGCGCAGTCGTTCGCGCGCGCTTTCGCCTTCGCCAAAGGGCGCGTCGACTGTGCCGGTAATCAACAACGGCTCGCCGCTGGTCAGCACGTCACGATAGTCGTTGAGCTTGGCCGAGGCCACGTGAAACTCGATGGTGCCGACCTGATCCTCCAGCTTGAAAAAGGCGTACTTACTTGTCCCGCCCTTGATCACACGCTCCTGGTACTCGCCCACCACCCCGCCCAGAATCACCTCGGCGCGCGGGCCCCGTTCAGTACAATTGGCCGTAGTCGCATTGGCAAAACGCTTCAATTCGCCGCCAAACCGGTCCAAGGGGTGACCGCTGATGTAGAAGCCCAAACTCTCCTTTTCAAAGGCGAGCACCTCTTTGGGTGTCCATTCCTCGCCCTCACCAAACACATCCTGGTTGGGCTGAGGCGAAGCCGCAGTCCCGCCCCCGAACAACCCCAACAACGAGGTCTGCCCAGTGTCACGTTCCTTCTGGGCCGCGGCCGCGCTCTCCTGTGCCGCTGCCACGGCGGAAAACAGTTTCGCCCGGCTAACCCCCTTCTGCACCGCAATGCCATCGAAGGCACCGGCCTTGATCAACGCCTCCAGCACCTTGCGGTTCACCTTGCGCATGTCCACGCGCAGGCAGAAGTCGGTGACCGACAAGAAAGGACCGCCGCTCTTGCGCGCCTCAGTGATCATCTCGACCGCGCCCTCGCCCACGCCCTTGACCGCGGCCAAGCCAAAGCGGATGGCCTTGCCCGCAATGCGCTCGTTCTTGGGCGCCGCCCGCCTCTTTGCTTCCGCGGCCTTCTTCTTGCCCCGCTTGGGCGTCTCCTCGTCGATCTTCTCCTCGGGAACCACGGTGAAATCCGCGCCAGATTCGTTGATGTCCGGGCGCAAGACGCTGATCCCCTGCGCGCGCGCCTCGGCAATGAACTTCACCACCTCGTCGGTCTTGTCCTTGCCACAGGTGAGCAAGCCGGCGAAAAACTCCACTGGATAGTAATACTTGAGGTACGCGGTCTGGTAGGTGAGCAGGCCATAGGCCGCCGAGTGGCTGCGGTTGAAACCGTAGCCGGCAAACTTCTCCATCAGGTCGAACACGCCTTCGGCGACCTTGGCATCAATCTTCTTCCCCGCGGCGCCATCGAGAAAGTGCGCCTTCTCCTCGGCCATGGCTTCCGCCTTCTTCTTGCCCATGGCCCGGCGAAGTGAATCGGCCTGGCCCAGCGAGTAGCCTGCCATGGCCGACGAGATCTGCATGACCTGCTCCTGGTACACGATGACCCCGTAGGTGTCCTTGAGAATTGGCTCCAGTACCGGGTGCGGGTACTCGACCCGCTTGCGGCCGTGCTTGCGCTCGACGAAATCATCCACCATGCCCCCCTCGATGGGGCCGGGCCGGTAGAGCGCGCCCGCGGCCACGATGTCCTCGAAGCAGTCGGGCTTCAGCTTCTTGAGCAGGTCGCGAAAACCCGACGATTCAAGCTGGAACACCCCGGTCACGTCAGCGGCCGAGATCATCCGGTAGATCCCGGCGTCGTCCAGCGGAATGGCGGCCATGTCCAGCGGCGCTTCGCCGTGGGCTTTCCGGTCGGCGTTGACCAGATCGACCGCAGTTTGAATTACGGTCAAGGTCTTCAGGCCGAGGAAGTCGAACTTGACCAGGCCCACCTTGGCCACGTCGTTCATGTCGAACTGGGTGGCGATCACGCCCTCCTCGGGACGGAAGCAGGGCACGTACTCCCACAAAGGCTTCTCTCCGATGACCACGCCCGCCGCGTGGATACCGGCGTGGCGGTTCAGCCCTTCCAACTTCATTGCGATGTCGAGCAGCTCGCGGTGCTCGCCCTGATACAGCGCCTTGAGCCGCGGCTCTTGCTCGATGGCATCCTTGATGGGCGGCGACTTGCCCTGCACCGGCTC
>PMBS01000334.1 GCA_003153015.1 Myxococcales bacterium | reverse complement strand
CTAACTGCGACGTGCAACAAATCACATGACGTAACACCTGAAAAACAGGGCATTCTTTTCGCCTGGCGTCATAGTAAACTCATTATTCTCAAATAATTTCAATGGGTTACGCAGTGGACCATGAGATGGACACCAATTGGAAGAAAACCCCGGCCAGGCGCGCCGGGGGTCGTAGCGCCAGTAGCGCCACCAGAGCGCCGAACGGTTTGCCGGNNACCGACGAGCAACGAAGGGACGCGACGCAAATGCGCGATTTCACGACGGGAGGCAAAACGTTCGGCGCTCTAGGTGCCGCTATTGTAGAAGATGGTGTAGGCCGTAGATGCGCTATTTCGACGCCCGAGTCATTGAGAACCGTTCGCTAGGCGGCGGTTACTTCGTTCTTCGCCTTGGGGGCTGCGAACCCCTCGCAGGAAGTCGGCCTGGCCAGTTCGTGATGCTTCGCGGTGACTGGGGGCGCGACCCTCTCTTGCCGCGTCCGTTGTCGCTTCTGTCGGTTGCTCATGAGGGGCGCGCAGACCTGCTTGCAAAGGTGGTTGGCAAGGGCACTGCGTTAATGGAGCGGTCGCCTCCCGGGTCTCGAGTTTCTGTGCTCGGGCCCCTGGGAAACAGCTTTCCCGTGCCATCGGCGGATGTGACCGATCTACTTGTGGCCGGGGGTATCGGCTTGCCGCCACTCTTCATGCAGGCCGAGGCGGCGGCGCGCCTCGGCCTGGCCAACGGCTCTGAGGTGCTATATGGCGGTCGTACTTCACGCGACCTGGTGCTACTGGGCGAGATGCGCGGTCTGGGAATTGCCCTCCGCCTGGCCACCGAAGACGGCTCGCTGGGCCGCCGGGGACGCGTGACGGACGAGTTGGAAGCCAGCCTTGAGCGCTGGCGGGCAGCGGCCTCGACCCAGCTCCTGCGCATCATGGCCTGTGGCCCGCGCGAGATGCTTTGGGCCGTGGGGCGCATCGCCCAGAGCCATGGCATTGAGTGCTATCTCTCAATGGAGGAACAGATGGCCTGCGGCATCGGCGTTTGCCTTGGCTGCGCAGTGGCGGCGCAGACACGCCCGTACCGCTACGTATGCAAGGATGGTCCGGTCTTTCCTGCCTCTGAGGTAATGGCCTATGCGACGGCCGCGTCGACCAGCCGGAGCGAAGGGGGCGCGCAATGACGTCCAGCCTTGATTCGCTGGAAGAAACGGCGCCAGCGCTGCCCACGACCTGCGGCGGAATCGACTTCGGCAATCCCGTGCTGACCGCGTCGGGCACATTTGGCTACGGTCAGGAGTTTGATACGCTACTTTCTCTGCGCAGCTTGGGCGGACTGGTCACCAAGGGGATCTCGCCCAAGCCCCGCTTCGGCAATCCACCCCCGCGCATCTGCGAAACCGCCGCAGGCATGCTCAACTCCATCGGCCTGGAGAACGTCGGTGTCGAGGCTTTTGCCCGGGAAAAGCTACCGTTCCTGCGTTCCTGCGGGACTCGCGTGTTGGTGAACTTTTTCGGCACCACGTTCGACGAGTACCTCGACTGTGGCGCCCGGCTGGCCGCGTTCGAGGGGGTGGATGGCCTGGAGATGAATGTATCCTGCCCCAACATAAAGGCGGGAGGTATCGAGTTCGGCCGTGATCCGGTCGTTCTGGGTGACCTGGTGAAGGCCTGCCGAGCCGTCATCCACAAGCCCTTGTGGGTGAAACTGACACCCAACACGTCAGACATCGTGGCCCTGGCGCGCGCCTGTGCCGACAACGGGGCAGACGCAGTATCCGTAATCAATACCATCACCGGAATGGCTATCGACGTCCGCACCCGCCGGCCGAAGATCGCGACGGTGTTCGGGGGCTTGTCCGGTCCAGCCATCAAGCCGGTTGCCCTGCGCATGGTCTATCAGGTGCATCGGGCGAAGATCCCCATTCCCGTCTGCGGGATAGGCGGTATCCAGGACGGCACCGACGCGGTCGAGTTCTTGCTCGCGGGAGCAAGCTGTGTCCAGGTCGGCACGCAGAGCTTCGTCGACCCAGCCTCGGCAGAACGGATCATCCGCGAGATACAAGAGTACTGCCGTGCCCAGGGCGTGACTGATGTGCGCGAGCTCATTGGCGCTCTGGCCACAGGATAGTAGCCGCGGCCAGCCATGGGGGGAGATTGGGCACATATGCTGCGAACGCGCTAACGCGTCTTCCCATTCGCGTGGGGAGACCGCCGGCTCTGCCGGCGGCGTACCATCGCGGGAGGGTTTGGGAACCCTCTTAGGGTTCCCATGTCAAAGGTCTTGCAGCCCACCGGGTTACGCCGAATTAGCCGTCACGAAATACGCCGGAAACCTAGGATCGCTAGTCTTCCCTTGGGATTGCTCACGAAGAGGATTGAAGCCAAGGCCAAGCCCCTCTAGTCTCTGCGCCCGGTGACCCATGAAAAAAATCGAAGCAATCATCAAGCCGTTCAAGCTAGATGACGTGAAGGACAGACTGCGCGAGATCGGCGTGCAGGGCATGACGGTTTCGGAAGTTAAGGGATTCGGGCGTACGGGTGGCAGAAAAGAGGTCTATCGCGGCTCGGCCTACGTCGTGGACTTTGTGCCCAAGGTCCGTGTCCAGATCGTGGTCAAGGACGACATGGTCAAGGATGTGGTGGAAGCCATCATGTCGGTGGCTCGCACGGGCCACATCGGGGACGGAAAGATCTTCGTATTGCCCGTAGAGGAAGTCATTCGCATACGTACAGGCGAGCGTGGCGAGGACGCCCTCTGACCAGAGGGATTGAGTAGTTCGCCCAAGCACAAATATGCGCAACCAGCGCGCAGGAGGAGCGTAGCAAATGTCACCAGCCGAGGTTTTGAAGCTGATCAAGGAACGCGGACTCAAGCTTGTAGACTACAAATTCGTCGATCTCCTGGGTCAGTGGCAGCACACCACCATGCCGATCCACCGGATCAACGAAGAATGTTTCACCGAGGGATTTGGCTTCGACGGCAGCTCCATCCGCGGCTGGAAGGCCATCCATGAGTCCGACATGATCTTCGTGCCTGACGCCGGCACGGCGTGCGTCGACCCGTTCTTCAAGGAACCGACCCTCTCCCTCATATGCGACATAGTCGACGCCGTCACCCACCAGCCCTACAACCGCGATCCGCGCTATGTCGCCAAGAAAGCCGAGGCGTACATCAAGCAGATCGGTCTGGGCGATTCCGTGTACTTTGGTCCGGAACCAGAGTTCTTTATCTTCGACGAGGTTCGTTTCGGCGAAGGGCCGAACCACTCATTCTACAAAGTCGATTCCGTCGAAGGGCGCTGGAATAGCGCGCACGAGGAAGAGGGCGGGAACCTCGGCTATAAGCCGGACTACAAACGTGGCTATTTCCCGGTGTCACCGAATGACACCCAGTACGATATACGTGCTGAGATGGCGCTCACGTTGCAGGGGGTCGGGATTCCTATCGAGGTTTTCCACCACGAGGTGGCAACCGCGGGACAGGCTGAACTGTCCATGCTCTTCGACAGGCTCACGGTAATGGCCGACCGAACCATGTGGTACAAGCACGTGGTCAAGAACGTCGCGCGTCGTAACGGCAAGACCGCGACCTTCATGCCCAAACCGCTCTTCGGGGACAACGGCTCGGGGATGCACTGTCACCAGTCGATCTGGAAGGGCGAGAAGAACATCTTCGCCGGCGACAAGTACGCTGGTTTGTCCGAGACTGCGCTGTACTACATCGGCGGTCTTATCAAGCACGCACCGGCCCTTTTGGCCATCACCTGCCCAGGGCTCAACAGCTATCGTCGCCTGGTGCCCGGCTTCGAAGCGCCCGTGAACCTGGCCTACTCGTCACGCAACCGCTCGGCGGCAATTCGTGTGCCTGTGGCCGTCTCGGCCAAAGCCAAGCGTATCGAGTTCCGCTGCCCAGACCCGACCACCAACCCGTACCTGGCCTTTGCCGCCATGCTGATGGCTGGCGTCGATGGCGTCGAAAACAAGATCAAGCCTGGCAATCCGTTGGACAAGGACATTTACGCCTTGTCGCCTGAGGAAATGAAGGATGTCCCGAAGGCACCTGGCTCACTCGAGCAGGCCATTGAGGCGCTCAAGAAGGATCACGCCTTCCTGCTCAAGGGTGACGTCTTCACCAAGGACGTCATCGACACCTGGATCGACTGGAAGGAGGAGAACGAGATCAAGCCGTCTCGCCTCCGCCCGACCCAGCTTGAGTTCGCCCTCTATTTCGACGCATAACACGTGGGTCAGTAGGGCCGGCGACAAGGCGCTGTCGCAGACGCACGCAGGGGAAATACCTGTTTGCGGATGCGTCAGCGCCTACCTCCATTCTGAGATGGGCATTCTCGGGGGGAGGCTGCGTCGAAAGCGGTTGCACAGTAAGCAAGACCTAGCCTAGAGTTTTCCGTCTAGTCTTGCTTTCTTTCGGTTGGTCAAACCGGAATGTCTACTCTGTCTTTCGGCGAGCGGGTCGTCCGGTCCGCTTGGCGCATCGCGCCGCAAAAAACCCTATCCGAAATCGTCGGATGGGGAGCCAGGCGCACCTTGCCCCGGCCATTTCGCGCTCTGCTGCTCAAGTCATTTGCCAGGAGGTACGAGATCGATCTGGCGGAGGCCGAATGGCCGCTTGACCAGTACACAAGCCTGCACGAGCTTTTCACGCGCAAGCTGCGACCGGGAGCACGTTTGGTTGCTGCGGATTCTGATGCAGTGGTGGCGCCTTCTGATGGCGTGGTGTGCGATGCAGGCGTGGTTTCGGCTGGCAAGCTGTTGGAAGCGAAAGGCTCAGTCTTCCCCCTGTCCGACCTGCTCGCAGATGGCGAGTTGGCGGCTAGAATGGAAGGGGGCCAGTATCTCGTGACCTACCTCTCGCCGCGCGACTACCACCGCGTTCACGCGCCCGTGAGCGGAAGAATCGTCGCGTGGACGCACATCCCGGGCCGACTGTTCCCGGTGGGAAGCCGCAGCGTTGCCCGCGAGACCGGGTTGTTCGCGCGCAACGAGCGCTTCGTTACCGTCATCGAGGGAGCCGTCGGCCTGTCGGTCGTGGTGATGGTGGCCGCTTTGGGTGTGGGTCATATCACGGCCAGCTACGATTCGGAGGTGGCTACCCATGCCCCGGGATTTGCGACAGGTGGTGTGCGCAGGAAAAGCTTTGCCGATCCGCCGCGCATCGGGCGGGGCGACGAGCTGGGGGTTTTCAACCTCGGATCGACGACCATCGCCGTGTTCGAGCCGGGGCACGTGGTTCTCGAGAAGTTGGCGGTAGGGAGCAAGCTGCGCATGGGATCTGTGGTGGGAAGGCTCGTCCCTCTGTCGTCAGGTGTGGCGTCATGAACAAGAATGATTCCGCCGCTGGCCCTCCGTCTGCCCCGCCGGAAACTGTGGGCAAGACCGAGCCGCCGGCGGAAGTCACCCAGGGCCGAGATCCGACACTCAAATGGTGCGTACCGGATCTGGCCGGCAATCCGGCCTCGCCGCCCGCGACCCAGCCGTCAGCCAGTGAGCCGGCTTTCAACGGGAGAAACCTGGCGATGCAGAAGGCATCGAGCTTGCCCGAGGCTCTTGCCGGGAACGCGATAAGAGGGGCGTTGCCTGAGGTCATCCAAGATTCCCCCAACGATGCGTCTTCGCCTCGAAGCGAGAGCATAGAAATCACTGTTGCCGACGGCTTGGCAGAGGCTGGAGAGCTTGAGCCGCTTGGGACGCCGGAAGCGACCGCAGGAATAACTGCGCCGCGGGAACCAACAAGGGAGGCTATCACTCGGCCGCCCAAAGCAGGTGCGGTCACTCCACCGCCGAAGCCAGCGATGGAGGCTGTCACTCCGCCGCCCAGACCGGTGGCTGTCACTGCGCCGGCGAAGCCAGCGACAGAGGCTGTCACTCCGCCGCCCAGACCGGTGGCTGTCACTGCGCCGGCGAGGCCAGCGACAGAGGCTGTCACTCCGCCGCCCAGACCAGCGATGGAGGCGGTGACTCCGCTGCCGAAACCAGCGATGGAGGCGGTGACTCCGCCGCCGATACCAGCGACTGTCGCTGCGTTGCCGAAACCGGCAATGGAGGCGGTGACTCCGCCACCGAGACCAGCGACTGTCGCTGCGCTGCCGAAACCAGCGATGGAGGCGGTGACTCCACCGCCGAGACCAGCGACTGTCGCTGCGCTGCCGAAACCAGCGATGGAGGCGGTGACTCCGCGACCGAATCCGGCGATGGAGGCGGTGACTCCGCCGCCGAGACCAGCGACTGTCGCTGCGCTGCCGAACCCGGCGATGGAGCCGGTGGCTCCGCTACCGAAACTGGCCACGGAGGTGGTGACTCCGTCGGTGAACCCGGCGATGGAGCCGGTGACTCCGCTACTGGCCACGGAGGTGGTGACTCCGTCGGCGAAACCAGCGATGGAGCCGGTGACGCCGCTACCGAAACTGGCCACGGAGGCGGTGACTCCGTCGGCGAAATCAGCGATGGAGCCGGTGACTCCGCTACCGAAACTGGCCACGGAGGCGGTGACTCCGTCGGCGAAATCAGCGATGGAGCCGGTGACTCCGCCGCCCAAGCAAGGGGCTGTTTCGGCGCCTACGCCGCCCGAGCAAGTCCCGGCCCGCCTGGCCGCCCCGCCGGCGTTGCAGGCAAGCTCCACGACCGGTGCAGTGCCAGAGACTCCGATAAGGACGGCCGAAACCGCCGAAGTTGGGGACGGAGATTTCGAGGTGATGGATTCAGGCGAACCGCCGTCGTCTTCGCTAGCCACAGCCCTTACGCCGCCGCCGGTACCTGGCATTCCCGGAGCCCCAGCGACCACGTCACAGCCGCTGCAATCTCCCTCGGATGCGGGCGGATCGGGCGGGGCCGCTGCGTCCCTGGCGAGAGAGGCTCTGTCTCTACCCGAGGCCCTGTCGCGCCGGCCTCTCAAGAAGAGGCTCAAGCCTTGGTTCGAGGAGGTTTTCGACGAGGACTACCTGCGCACCCTGCCATTCATGACCGCGCAACAGACGCTGCGGGAGACGGCCTTCATCGAAAGCGCGCTTTCTCTGCCGCCTGAGAGCGAGTTGCTGGATATTGCGTGCGGTTACGGCCGGCATGCCATCGAACTCGGCCAGCGTGGATTCCGGGTGACGGGGCTTGATCTTTCTTTGCCCCTTCTCATCCGCGCGGCCGACGAAGCCCAGCGTCGGGGGCTGTCGGTCAATTTCGTGCATGCGGACATGCGCGAGATGACCTACGACAGCCAGTTCGCTGCCGCGTACTGCGTTCTCACGTCATTCGGCTACTTCGACGAGGAGACCAACCTGCGCGTCGCTTCGTCGATCTGCCGCGCGATCAAGCCCGGCGGGCGGTTTCTGGTTGACACTATCAACCGGGACTACATCGTGTCCGACTTGCCCAGCCGAGTCTGGTGGGAAGGCGACGGCTGCGTGGTGCTGGAGGAAGTGGATTTCGATTTTCATACGAGCCGCGTATTGATCCGACGCTCGATCGTGTTTGGAGATGGACGCCAGGTCGAGAGCGAGATCTCGATTCGCGCATACAGCCTGCATGAGCTGGGCAGGGTATTGCGCCGAGCCGGGTTCCAAGTCGTTGACGTGTCCGGGAGCCTTTCATGCAAAGAGCCATTTCTTGGGGCCGCATCGCGCCATGTGGTCATAGTCTGCGAGCGTCCGAAGACGTAGCCAGACAGCTCGGCGCGGCATTTTGCGCATTTCCGCATCGTGACTGAACAATCTGGCGGCCTGACGACACTAACATCCTAGAAACAGGGGCGTCGGCTTGAAACGCGGATGAGGCTCACTGGGCCGACCTCGCGCTGCCTGCCAGCCACTATTGACTAGTGAAACCAACGGCAGCAGTCGAACATCTTATTGTACGAGAGAGGATTCACGATGCCAGGAATATTCTGGCGCTCAGGCCCGTATACGTGTAGTAGGGAGCCCTCCAAACCATATCTTAGCGAGATGCAGCGATGGATCGAGCAGCAACAAAGATGAAAGCAGCACGCAGGCAGCGGCCGGCGAATCACCGCGTCAAGCCTGGGCGCGGCCATGGGCGAACCATCGTTGAGGAGCCTCGCACATTGCCGCGACCAGCCAACGACGTTGGCATTGATCTGGGACTACCTGAGCCGCCTCTGGTGGAAGCTGCCTTCGTGGCGGCAGTCGATGATCTGCCGCCCGACCTGGAGCCTATCGAGAAGGCGGTGGCTGCAGTCCAGGAAGAGGATCTTGAGGTCGAGCTGGCCCCGATTCCCGAAGAGGAGGGCGAGGACGAGTCGGAAGGGGAAGAGGAGGAGGAGGTCGTTGCTCGTCCCAGCGGGCCTGAAGTCGAGGCCAAGAAGGCGGAGGAACCACAGAGCTTCCTCTCGATGTACTTCCGCGATATGGCGGAGTTGGAAGTGTTGCGGCCTGAACAGGAGTTCGAGACTGCGCGCCACATAGAGGAACTTGAGCTGGATCTTTGGCGGGTCATCTTGACCTTCACGCCGTGGGCAGGGCACGCTGCCGCAACTGTCGAGGCTGCCATCGGCAAGCCTCTGCCTGAGTTCAGGGCCTACCGAAACCTGGCCGAGCGGGCCGGTCGCCGCGCCAGTGCGGCGAGAAACCGGAAGTTCGAGAAGCTGGTGGATGGCCTTGCTGCCAAGCTGAAGGAGCTGGACATCGACCGGGTATTCGTCGATGCCGCCATGGCGGAGATCCATCGCTTGAACGGGGCGGCCCGGCTGGGGCGTCCTATCGAGGGTCTTGGCTTCCCGACCACAAACAAAGCGTTCCGCCAGTTCGTGGACAGCGTTTCTCTGAAGGCGGCAGTGGTCAAGCGCGCCAAGAACGAGTTCGTGAAGGCGAACCTGCGCTTGGTGGTGTCCATCGCGCGGCGTTTTAACCACGGCCGTCTGCCCCTGCCTGATCTCATCCAGGAGGGTAACATCGGCCTGATGAAGGCAGTTGAGCGCTACGACTATCGGCGCGGCTTCCGCTTTTCGACCTACGCGAGCTGGTGGATTCGTCACGCCATCAGCCGAGCACTGGCCGACAAGGGCCGGGCGGTGCGTTTGCCTGTGCACATGATCGACGCCTATCACCGCATCGCAAAGTCTGAACGCGAGCTGCAGTCCAAGCTGGAGCGGCCTGCCACCACCGAGGAGATTGCTTCGGTGACTGGGATCGAGGCTGAGAAGCTGGAGAAGATGCGCACCTTCTTGGCCGACAACCCGGTGTCGCTTGATCGCTCGCTTTCTGAAGACGATGGCCGGCGGCTCATCGATGTCTTGGTGGATCCCAACGAGGCGCCTGCCCCTCCCGACCAGATGATGAGCAGCGAAACCCAGCGGGAGATGCTCAAGCTGCTGAGCGTGCTCAAGCCCATCGAGGCAGACATCCTGCGCAAGCGTTTCGGGTTGGTCAACGACCGCGAACG
>PMBS01000318.1 GCA_003153015.1 Myxococcales bacterium | reverse complement strand
CCGCTCCTCAAGGGGCGACTGTGATGGTAAGCCCTGTTGGCGCGTCCCTCGACGAGCGCGCAGTCATCGTCCGCGACCACGTCGACTTACAGCACCTTCCGGGCCAACAACGCGATCACAGTGAGTTCGAGCGCTTGCGGCCGTCTGCCCCTTTCCGCGAGCGGCGCATTCAATCAAGATGGAGGCGCGACCCATTCAGTTTGAATGAGGGCCGACGCGGAACGCGAGCCTGCTTCAGGATGCTCATCACGGTGCCTAGTCGTTTCGAACAGGTTTTTTCTGCGTCAGAGAACCCTCCCACCGTGGGCCAGCACGCCCACCGACGTGCCACCCCGGGTTCCGCGAGGGGGATCTGACCGCCAGCAGAGGGTCGGCAGAGGCGCGTCCCGAACATCCGGCACAGTCTACCGCATTTGCACCCCGCCGAGGCGCCAGTCAGTTCAGCCAGCTCTCGCCGGCCTGCTTCTCGCCACCCTCAACGCCCGGTGAGCCGGGCGGCGGGCGCGCGGGGTGAAGCTTGGGTACCTCGCTGGGCAGATGCATGGCATCCAGTATCTTCTTTGCGGTGGCCTCGCTCTTGATGAGCGCGATCAGGCGGAGCGGGGCCTGACACTTCGAGCACACGGTCTCGATCCCGAACACCCTTCGCAGAAGCTCAGACCACCGGATGTATCTCGATCGGCGCTTGGTCTTCTCCTGCTCGGCTGCTGGCGGCGTGGCAGGAGCAGGCACGACTTCGCTGCGTGAAGTTGCGTGTGATGAAAGAACCCCAAAATATCGGACGACATGGCGGCGCGGAGGAGGAACCAGGGCCGCCAGCCGTGCTATCAGGGCCAGCGGAGCCAGTTCCACCGATGTGGTTCCCCTGCGGGGTTAGGGCCTGCCCACCCAACCCCTGCCCCACGCGGCTTCGCCGCGCCCGTCACCATCGGACCACGGCTTCTTTAACTCCAGCCGCACATCACCGTCGTCCAGGATCTTGAGGCGGTCGTTGGCCAGCGGCGGGCGCAGGATGTACTTGCACAAAGCTAGTCGGCCTTGCTTGTCGTTTGCGGCGACCTTCGTGCAGGCGTGCAAGTTGAATCCATGGTTTCGCGCACACAGGTTGCCCTTGGCGACGGGACGGTCGTCAGGGTCGAGCACGATGCGAACGGGCTTGCGCTTGTTGGCGGGACCAGCAGGCGGCATACCAGCGGTGGCGGCGGCCAGCAGCTTGGCTAGCAGCGGGTCTTTCTCGCCAATGGACTCATCGCTCACCACGGTCACTTCGCCGTCGCCAGGGGCAGTTACAAGGGTGATGACTCCTCGGCGCTGGAGGAAGCGGAGAATGCGCTTGCTCGTACGCTCAACGATGGTCTCGATCTCCGGTTGCGAGGGTGCCGGCGCTGGGTGGAACATCAGACCCTTGCCATCGCGATCGGCCGAGTAGACACCGTCGAGAGCGATGGCGTGAACATGAGGATTGAGCCGCAAATCGCTGTTGGCGCGCTGGATGACGGCCACGGCGCCGGTTTCGCCGGGCGGCAGGCCGCGGTCGACATGGCGCCGCCGATACCATCCGTCTACCGTGTCGACGAAGATGCGCACCACTTGTCCCAGCAGGGCTCCGTCGAACGCGAGCGGAAATCGCAGCGAGAAAGGGACCGTGAACACAAACTGTCGCAAGGGAACGTCGGGCAGGACGTGATCCACCAAATTCAGACCACCCTCGTTCATGCGCCTGCCGAGACAGCTTGGGCACACCGCTCTCGCCTTGCACGAGAACGCCACAGCATGATGCTCGTGGCAGGTATCGCAATAAAGGTGGGCAAAGCCTCGCCCCAAGACGCCACACGACATGAACCCGTGCAGCTCGTCGGTCACGAACTTCGGCAGCGTGTGACCGCTGGCTTGGTCGGTCCACTGTTGCTCGAAGGCACAGTTTGCCTTTGGCAACGGGTCGGTCGTCGGGGTCGAGCACGATGCGGAGGACCCTGCGTTTGTTGGCGGGGCCGGCTGGAGCCGCGCCAGCAGTAGCAGCTGCGAGCAACCTGGCCAAGAGAGGATCCCTCTCGCCCATGGTCTCGTCGGTCACGACGGTGACCTCGCCGTCGTCGGGTGCGGTCACGAGGGTGATGACACCACGACGTTGCAGGAAACGGAGGATGCGCTTGATCGCGCGGCCCACGAGAGTCTCGACCTCGTCTTGCGTGGGCGCTGGCGCTGGGTGGAACATCTGGCTCTTGCCGTCGCCGTCCGGCGAGTACACTCCGTCCAGAAAGATGGTGTGCAGATGCAGATTGAGCCGCAGGTCACTGTTGGCGCGCTGGATGACTGTAACAGCCCCGGTCTCGCCCGCGGGAAGGCCGCGGTCGGTGTGGCGACGCCTGTACCACCTGGCAACACTGTCCGTGAAGATGCGCACCACCTGGCCCAGCAGCTTCCCGTCGAAGGCGAGCGGGAAACGCAGCGGGAAAGGCATCGTGACCACGAACTGTCGCAGAGGCACGTCGGGCAAAACGTGATCCACAGAGCCTGCTGGGCGAGGTGTACAAGAACGGTGCAGCGGCACCGATGTCGGGGACTGTTGCCCGAAAGCATCGAACGCTTCCTCCGCCACGTGAAAACGGGCTACACTCGGGTGATCGCGGCCACGGCATTTTGCTTCTGCTTCGCTGGCTGCGAACACGCCACGTACCCTTTTTCATGCGCGCAATCTCAGCTTGGCTCTTCCCTGTGCTTCTGTCCTGCGGCGGTCGCACGGGGCTCGACGTGACGACGCGGCCCATTCCCGGCGGCAACGACGCGTCGACAGGCCACGCGGATGCGTCGTCCGCGCGCGCCGATGTGGCCGGGAGTTCGACGTGCCGGTGGGCAGGCTACGCCCCGAGGGTGACGATTCCCGTTACCCACGATCTCGTAGTCTGGGGAGCGGGTGACTTCAACGCCGACGGGGCCGTGGACCTCGTCGCCATAGGGACCAATCCGAACGACGACACCCAGTCGCTGGGCATCCTATTCAATGAGGGCGGGGGCACCTCCTTCCGACTGTCCGAGCTCCATTTTGCGGGATACAACACCACGCCTTCTCCAGGGGACTTCAACGGCGACGGGAGGCTGGATCTGGCGACAATCAACAACAACGCCGAAACGGTCGGCGTCTTCTTGAACCACGGAGACGGAACACTCGCGGACCAGATAACCTATCCGATCACGGGATGCTCGCAGCGTCTCGCGTCGGCGGACCTGGACGGCGACGGGGCCCTTGACGCCGTGGCCCCTGACTACTGTTTCGGGAGATTCAGTGTTCTTCTCAATCGAGGAGACGGAACATTCGCGCCCTCGGTATCCGGTGCGACAGGCCTGGCCGATGCGGACGATGTCGCCATCGCCGACTTCGACGGTGATGGGCACATGGATCTGGCCTTCGTTTCATTCACGGACGGCGAGGTGGCCATTCTTTCGAACAATGGCCGCGGGACCTTCGCGAGGGAGCTGACTCGATTTGCGACCCAGAAGCACCCGCGTCGCCTCGCAGCGCCGGACGTCAACGGCGACGGTCGCCCCGATATCGTCGTGGTGGCCGTCGATTCTTCCGTGATGGAGGTCTTCGTCAATCGCGGGGATGGCACCTTCGCGGCGGCGGCCGACTATTCGTTTGGAGCCGGAAACTGGGCCGCCGACGTGACCGCGGCGGATCTCGACGGCGACGGACATCCCGATATCGTGTTTCTCACCTGGGATCCGACGCAGCCGTTTCCTGGGTCGCCCACTCGGCTGGCGATGTTCATGAACGCCGGCGATGGGACGTTCCATCCGGAGCAAGCCTTCGACAGCGGTCGCTCGGCGGATCCGACCGTGGCCGATTTCAACGGAGACGGGCTGCTCGACATCGCCGTCCGCGATTTCGACACGGATACGGTCAGCCTCTACTTCGCCAATTGCCGGTAGATACTCGGTTCCGCGAGCTTCTTGGCTCGCAAACCAGCTTCGGCCTCCATGCGAATTGCAAAACATTCCCATGAGACCCCGTATAATGGCGTGACCTCAATGGATACCACTCGTCTATCCTTTGGCATGATAGCCCTGTCAGTGCTTGCGGGTTGCTCCTTTGCTTTCGACAAGATCCACGCTGGCGTCCCTAGCATCACCGTCCAGCCACCCTATCCGTTGCCGTTGCGAGTGGGCTTTCGAACCGTCGGCGCTTCAACCCCCATGAAGCTTGAAGAGGAAGCCGGCTCCAGTTGCTGGGGCAGTGAGTGGCCCACGCCGTTCCCGTATGGGCAAGTCCTCAAGGAGACCGCGGCTGGAGCGCTTGGCCAACTCTTCGAAGGGTTTGAGGAAGTCAAGCCTGGTTTGACCTATGATCTGATGCTCGAGGCAAAGCTCGACCGCATGAGCCTCAGGCGTGCGTGCGGCGCGAGTCCAGCAGAACACATCGTCGCCATCGGCTCAATGCGGGCACTCGGCCAGGAAGGGCGGCAGGTATGGGCTAGCATTAAGAACGAGGCCCGCAGAATAGATCCCGACCCCGACCGCTACATTAGTCATGCGGAGATGGCGGACGCGATCAGAGAAGCCCTCAACTCGCTCGTGAAAGGTTGGGCTGATGAGTTACAAGGAATCGATATGGCGGAGCAGATCATCGGTTGGGTGGTCATACCGTCGGACAAAGAGATGAAGATACGTCATGCGATCGCAGAGAAGCTGTACGCAAAGGCCGCGGCTATTGATGAGTCCTGCCGGCCCATTTTCGCAAGATGGAAACACGAGCCGTGCTACGAAGAGACCACCGCATGTTCGTCCTTCCAGTTCTACGATGCCAAAGGGCAGCCCGGTCTGGGGTCGAGTCAATGCAACAATCGGGTCAATAGGAGCCGCGCAAACGATGTCATGGAATGCTCGTCAAAGCTTGTGGAGTCCCTCCGCCAGGCCGGTCGCCGGTTAGCTCTGGCGCGTGAGGATGACCGCGCCCGCCAGGTCACTGAAATGGCGGATGAATTGCAACAGTTCAGCGAAAGAGTTAGGGCTGATCCTTGCCGCCAGCGGCAGTGACCCCCGTGGTGTCTACCTTGCTCATCCGCCGAGAAGTCCATTGATTACGCTGCCCTCCGGTAGTCAGCATGCAGACCGCCAAGCACAGGTCTGATGACAATCGGCTTGCTCAGGTCCTGATGCCCGCACCTTCATGCCGTGCTTTTGGATGGAGTCTTCGTGGCTGGCCCCGGCGGCGGCGATAGCGAGCCCGTCTTCCACTCCTTGCCTTGCATCTCAAACACTGCCGTCGCGGATCTACTCCAGATCATCCGCGCTCGGCTGATGCGGTTCCTGGTGCGCCGCCGCGTGGTCGAGGCCGACGGTTTTCATATGACAGCAGCAAGCAGACGCAGGCAGAATGGACGGCCGGTTGTTGCTTCGGCTACTGGCGGGCCGCTCCTGGAACGG
>PMBS01000090.1 GCA_003153015.1 Myxococcales bacterium | reverse complement strand
AGCGCCAGCCTACCGCAGGAAGCGCCCGCGTGGGGAGAGGCATGTCGTATGCTCGTCTTGCCCGGCACGGTCCCCCTTGGCAGGCGCCCCCGGTCATCGCTTTTTGCCAGTCGATCGGCGCCATACTGCACCGTCATCGCCGATGCCTCCAGCTACACAGGCAAGCCATTGGATCGCATTTCTGAATGCCATCGCACCCATCTGCGGATACTCCATTGCGGCCATTGCCCTCTGGGTCGCGTCACGGCAATCCAAGACGAGCAGGGAGAAGCTTCGTCTTGATCTCTACGACAAACGTTTTGCCGTCTACGAAAGAACGCTCGCCTTCTACTCAGCGCTTCTGGGCTCTCTGGTTCAACGAGCGGGCACGATCAGGGCATTCAAGACACTCGCCAGAGAAGCCAACCCGAATGCGGTCCTGGAGTCGGGATGGCGCTTAGAATCCGGCCGACAAGNNAGGACCGGAAGCGCAGGCCCGACGCAGCCAGCGGCCCGGATCGTCGGCCGTCGTCGCCTCGGTGGGTCGAAGCAGCGCTTCTCTAGATCACAACCGGCCCGGCGGTGTTGCCAGTGTGCCCGCCCTTGTAGATGCGGCCTGCGTTCAGGTGGCCGTGGCGATGCCAGCGCAGATGGAGCTGGGAAAGCTTTCCCATGATCTCGTCGCGACTAGCGCCCGCCATGAGCGAGTCGTCGACCAGGTTCAGGATCTCGGCGTGGGCGTCGCGCGGGTGAAAGAGAAAGGTCTTGGCGAAAAGCGGATCCGTGCCGTCCCACACCACGCGCGCTTCCAGAATCGCGCCGACTTCGAAACCGATGGTGCTGCGCCGCTCGATCACCGAGAAGCGCGCACCGCCCAGAACATCTTCCAACTCCACCCGATTGCCCTTCACTTCGGCGATGTCGAACAGGCTCCGGTGGCTGGTCGCGATGCGGGCCAGGGCCATACGCCGGTCGGCGTTGGCAGCATCCGCGGGCGTGCGCTCCAGCGCCACCAGCACCGGTGGCCGGCCTTCGGGCAACGGTCGCTCCACTACGTACCATTCGAGAAACGCCACCATGCGCGCCTCGTACACCTCCGCGTCGTCCTCAAAGACCTTGCCCGCACGCGCGAAGTACTCCTCGCGCGCGGCTGCAATCTGCTCACGAAACGGCGCCGCCGCAAACTCGCTTGCCAACTGGTCGAGCAGCGCGTGGATGAGGCCCGCATCCGGACGCGGCCTGCCTATCTCGTCTTCGCTCACCGCGCCTGCTCGTCCATCATTTTGACAAAACGCCCGAATAGGTAGCTCGGATCGTTGGGACCCGGCGACGCCTCGGGATGGTACTGCACGCTGAAGACGGGCAGCCGGTCATGGCGCATGCCCTCGACGGTCTGGTCGTTCAGGTTGATATGTGACAGCACAGCCTTGCCCTGCAACGAGCCCACATCCACCGCAAACCCATGGTTCTGCGAGGTGATCTCCACCTTGCGGGTGGAAAGGTCCATCACCGGGTGGTTGGCGCCATGGTGACCGAACTTCAGCTTGTAGGTCTTGCCGCCCAGGGCGAGGCCCAAGATCTGGTGGCCCAGGCAAATGCCGAAGATGGGCTTGCCGCTCTGGCAAAGCTCGGCCGCGGCCTCCACCGCATAGGACACAGCCGCAGGATCGCCCGGACCGTTGGATAGGAAGATGCCGTCGGGTTTCATGCCCAGAACGTCGCGCGCGCGCGTGATAGCCGGCACCACCGTGACCGCGCAAGCGCTCTGGCGCAGGCGGCGCAGGATCCCGCGCTTGATGCCGAAGTCGTAGGCCACCACGCGGTGGCGAACAGGCGGAACCGGCGTGCTGTTGGACGGAGCCTGCCACAGCCCCTCGTCCCACTGGTAGGGCTTTGCGCAGGTCACATCCTTGGCCAGGTCCTGCCCTTCCATCGAGGGCGAACGCCGGGCTACGGCCACGGCAGCGTTGGGGTCGTCAACTTTGCGCGTGACCACGGCGCGCTGAGCGCCACCGATACGCAAGCGCCGGGTGATGGCGCGGGTGTCGATACCGGTGATACCCGCCACGCCCGACCTCTCCATCAGGTCAGCCAGCGTGCCCTGGGCGCGCCAGTTGGACGCGAGTGGCGACAGGTCGCGCACCACGAACCCGGCACAGTAGGGCCGGTCCGACTCGAAATCCTCGGGGTTCACGCCCACGTTGCCGATCTCGGGTGCGGTCATCATCACGATCTGCCCGCGGTACGAGGGATCAGTCAGCACCTCTTGATAGCCGCTCATCGCGGTGTTGAAGACCAGCTCGCCGGTCATGTCAGCGGCCGAGCCGAAGCCCAGGCCCCGGTACACGGTGCCGTCCTCCAGCGCCAGCAGGGCTGGAATCAGTGCATTCCTGTCCTCAGACAACGAATCTCTCATCGGAAAACACGATCGTTCCACCTACCACAGTCAGCACCGCCCGGCCATGCATGGCGCGGCCGCCAAAAGGTGTGTTGCGCGCCCTGGAACGAAAGCGTGTGGGATCGCAGGTCCAAGCTGCCTGAGGATCGATGACGGTCACGTCGGCCGGGGCGCCCGGCGCGAGGCTGCCGCCTGGCAAGCCCAGCACCTTGGCCGGGCCAGCGGACATGCGCACGACCAGCTTGGCTGGCGTCAACACGCCCGCCCCGACCAACTCCACAGCCAAGGCCAGCGCAGTTTCCAGACCGATGACCCCGTTGGCCGCCTGCTCGAACTCGACCTCTTTCTCTACCGGCGAATGCGGCGCGTGGTCGGTGGCGATGGCGTCGATGGTGCCGTCGGACAAGGCTTCGTGCAGTGCCGCCTGGTCGCTGGCTGAGCGCAGCGGCGGGTTCATCTTGAAGAAGGTGTCGTATCCAGCGCAAGCCTCATCGGTCAGCATCAGGTTGTGCGGGGTCACCTCGCAGGTGACAGGCAACCCGCGTTGCTTGGCCTCACGGATCAGGCGCACCGATTCGGCGCAACTGATGTGGGCCATGTGGTAGCGACCGCCGGTCAGCACCACCAGTTCCAGATCGCGGGCCAACATGGAAGATTCCGCCGCAGCCGGCTGCGCGCGAATCCCGAAGCGCGTGGAAGCCAACCCCTCGTGCATGGCACCGCCGGCCGAAAGCGTGCTGTCTTCGCAGTGCTGCACGATGGGCATGCGGAAGCTGCGCGCGTACTCCAAGGCTCGGCGCATGACCTCGCTGTTCATCACGCCGTGGCCGTCGTCGGACACCGCCACGCAGCCGGCCTCTTGCAACTCGCCCATGTCGGCCAGTGCGTCGCCCTTCTGGCCTTGCGTGATGCATCCGATGGGATACACGCGCACGCTGCCCTTCTCCCGCGCGCGCTGGACGATCAGGTCGGTCACGGCGCGCGTGTCATTGGGCGGGCTGGTGTTGGGCATGCAGCACACGGCGGAAAAACCGCCCGCCGCCGCCGCGGCTGTCCCGGTCTCGATGTTCTCTTTGTACTCCTGGCCCGGCTCGCGCAGGTGCACGTGCAGGTCGATGAGCCCCGGCCCCACCCAGCAGCCCTTGACGTCAATGACCTTGCTGTCTTTTCCCGGCGTCGGCAGGCCACGCTCGATGGCTGCGACCTTCCCATCCTTCAACAACACATCGGCCTCCGCGTCGAATTCGCGCGCGGGATCGAGCACCCGACCGCCGCGCAGAAGAATGTCAGGCATGAGACTGGCTCCTCGGGTAGGGGTTGCGTTTGCAGGCCATCACGACTTGCTCCATTCCTCGCCGCTGCCGCCACCCAACAGGTACAGGACGGCCATGCGGATGGCCACGCCCCGGCTGACCTGCTCTAGGATCACCGAGCGCGGGCCGTCGGCTACACCAGGATCGATCTCCACGCCCCGATTCATGGGTCCGGGGTGCATGACGATGGCGTCTGGCTTGGCCAATGCCAGGCGGCGTGGGTTGAGGCCAAAGTAGCGCGCGTATTCGCGCGTGTTGGGGAAACGATTGCCCGCCTTCCGTTCGAGCTGGATCCGCAGCATCATGACCACGTCGGCACCTTCCAACGCCGGCTCGATTCGGTCGTACGCCTGGCAGCCCAGGTTTTCCACCCCGATGGGCAAGAACGATCGCGGCCCGGCCACCCGCACGTGCGCGCCCAGCGTGTGGAGGGCAAAGATGTTGGAGCGCGCGACGCGGCTGTGGTCGATGTCGCCGCAGATCACCACGGTCAACCCTTCGATCTTCTTCTTGTGGGCGCGGATGGTCGAGGCATCGAGCAGCGCCTGGGTCGGGTGCTCGTGCGCGCCGTCGCCCGCGTTGACGATGGCGGCGCGGATGCGCTGGCTGAGCAGCAACGCCGAGCCGGCCTGGGCGTGGCGGATGACCACGATGTCCGGGTTCATGGCATCCAGGTTCATCGCGGTGTCGATGAGCGTCTCGCCCTTGACCGTGGACGACGAGGAAGCGGTGAAATTGACCCCATCGGCTGACAAGCGTTTGGCCGCAATCTCGAAGGAGGTGCGGGTGCGCGTGGAGGGTTCCAGAAACAGATTGATTACCGTCTTGCCGCGCAGGGTGGGTACCTTCTTGATGGGCCGATCCGCGATCTCCAAGAAGCGTTCGCCCAAGTCGAGAATGGTGGTGATCTCCTCCCGGCTCAACTTCTCCATCCCCAGCAAGTGTCGCTGTGTGAATCCTTTGGTCATTTGGCGATCCTCTCTCGCAGGACGACCCGGTCGGTCTCCCCGCGATCGGCCAGCATCACCCGCACCGATTGGTCTGACGTGGTCTGCAGGCGCACGCCCACGTAGTCGGGCTGGATGGGCAGCTCGCGCCGGCCGCGGTCGACCAGCACGGCCAACTGGACCGCGCGGGGCCGGCCGTAGTCGGCCAGCACATCCATGGCGGCGCGCACTGTGCGCCCGGTGAACAAGACGTCGTCGACCAACACCACGGTGCGGCCTTCGATGCTCTCGGGCAGCTCGGTGGCCCCGATTTCGGGCTTGGGCAGGCCGAGAAACACGTCGTCGCGATAGAGGGTGATGTCGATGGCGCCCAACACCGGCCGACTTTCGCCACTTGCGGCCAGCATCTCGACCATGCGCTCGGCCAGTACCGCGCCGCCGGTGCGGATGCCGACCAGATAGGGCGCAGGGCCGTTTCGCTCGACGATCTCGAAGGCGATGCGGCGCAGGACGCGGGACATCCCCACAGCGTCGAGGATTTCCCCTCGTTCGACCAGGTTCGTGTCGGGAGGTGCTGGGCGAAGCTTCATGTCTGTGTCCCCTGCTTGGGTGAAGGGCCGGGCGCGGCCTTGACAGCCGATAACGCCCGACCCGCGGCCAACTGTCAAGCACACAAGTGAGGCATGGAATTCGACGTAGGGGGCCGAGGCGCGGGGCGCGTGGGCGTGAGCGAGAGCGAGTTCGTGGGCGCTACGCGGGAGGTAGAAAGCGGGCCGCGTAGCGCTCACGCTCACGCGAGCCGCCCACGCAGGCCGCTACATGCCGGTCGCTACCGCCACGCTACCGCTCACGGTGCAGAACCCTCGGCACGATGATCCCGGGGCCGGGCGAAGATTCCAAGATCTCCGTAGGGACGGGCGAAATAGGCGTCCGCGGGGATGGACTGTCTTCACCGGACGAACAGTTGCTGAATGCTGTTCTGAATGTGTCTCAGTCACCACCTCGGCGCGTTTGCGAATACGTCTCAGGCACCACCCCCGGGACAGCGCCACCCCTGCAATCCTTGAGTGGTCAATTGCCTCTTCCACTGCGCCGGACGCCGGATGATGCCGCGCTCGCGGCGATGCCCAACTGGAGCTTCTCGAAAATCGTTTCCAGTGAATTCAGTCTGTGGTGGCGGAATTCGGAAATCGAGCCAAGCTCTTCGATTCACTTCGAACGAGGAGTCACCATGGGAATTCAAGCTGGCAACCACACTTCTTCCTTTGTCCTCTACCTGGGAACGGGGGCGCTAGCCGTGGTTCTGGCGGCCTGCGGAAGCGGCGGCACGCCGACACCGGCGCAAGCCGGGAGCGGCAACGTCGCCCTCACGGTGCCCAAGGACGCGAGCGTCGGGGGTTTCAACTACACCCAGGGTAGTTACCTGGAAGGCTTCCAATTCACGGCCAACCAGGCGATCACCATCACCCAGCTCGGCGCCTATGATTCCAATCTCTGCGGCCTGCCCAACGGCGGCGAGAGTTTCGCCACCGCCCCTGTCGCGGTGTACGACCTGACCACCCATGCTCTCCTGGGCACGGTCAACGTGAGCGCCTCCGACCCCGCTACCGGCGTCTACCGCTATGCCGCCCTCTCCGCGCCCATCACCTTGAACACGGCCGACACCTATGCCGTCGTCTGGGTCTCGCTTACGAACAATTACATAGCCTCCCCCACGCTCGTCGCCTCGGACGTGAATCCCGCGATCAACTATCTGGCGATGGCCGGCCACGGTCCCGGCGGCCTGACCATGACGAGTACCATGTTGGAGCCCGACTGGTCCTTCACCATCGCGGACCACGGTCTATCCGCCCTGAACTACGACCTGGGGCCGAACTTCATCTTCGAAAACTGACGGGCTCTCACTGAACCTCCAGCGCGGGCGTAGGTCGTTCGCACACGGCTTTTCTGCGTCAGGCGGGAAGCGGTCTTCAAGAAGCGTCGGTCGTGGATCGCCGAGAGCGCCGACGGACCCCGTCTCCGTCCCCGGGATACCGGCCTCCTACTTCGAATTCCGGCTCTGCTTGTCTTCCCCGCGCCGGACGCCGCGCAGAATGTCGGCCAAGAATTTCCCGGTATACGACTGCGCCACGGTGGCCACCTCCTCGGGGGTTCCGGCGGCGATGATCTCGCCACCCTGGGCTCCCCCCTCGGGCCCCAGATCGATCACGTAGTCTGCAGTCTTGATCACGTCGAGATTGTGCTCGATGACCAGCACGGTGTTGCCCGCGTCGACTAGTCGCCCCAGCACGGCCAGCAGGCGCTTGACGTCATCAAAGTGCAAGCCGGTGGTCGGCTCGTCCAGGACATAGAGGGTGCGGCCGGTGCCTCGCTTGGCCAGTTCGCGCGACAGCTTCACCCGCTGCGCCTCGCCGCCGGAGAGCGTGGTCGCCGACTGCCCAAGCGCGATGTAGCCCAGGCCTACGTCGTCCAGGGTCTTCAAGATATGCGACAGCCCGCGGTGGTGCTCGAAGAGCTGCCGCACCTCGGCCACGGTCTTGTCCAGCATCTGCGCGATGTCGAGCCCCTTCCACTTGACCCGCAGGGTGGCCTCGTTGTACCGGCGGCCGCGGCACACCTCGCAGGTCACGTGCACATCCGCGAGGAAGTGCATCTCCACTGTGCGCACGCCGTCACCTTCACACGCCTCGCAGCGTCCACCCTTCACATTGAAGGAAAAGCGTCCCGGGCCAAAGCCGGAAACCTTGGCTTCCGGGGTCATGGCGTAGATCTCGCGAATGAAGTCGAATGCCTTGGTGTAGGTGGCTGGGTTCGAGCGCGGGGTGCGGCCAATCGGCTTCTGGTCGATGTCGACCACCTTGTCGATGGCCTCGATGCCTTCCAGCGCGGAAAACGCCCCGACCGGATCGAAGCCGCCGAGCAACTTGCGGCGTAGCGCCGGGTGCAGGGTGCCGTTGACCAGCGACGACTTGCCCGCACCCGAAACGCCGGTCACCGCCACTAGCACGCCGAGCGGAATCTTGGCGGTCACGTCCTTCAGGTTGTGCTCGCGCGCACCGCGCAGGGTGATCCAGCCCGACGGCGGCCGACGGCGCGCCGGGATCTCGATGCGCTCCAGCCCAGCCAGGTAGCGGCCGGTGAGCGAGTCGGGATGGTCCCGCAGCTCCTCGGGCGGGCCAGCCGCCACCACGCGCCCGCCCAAGCGGCCCGCGCCGGGCCCGAAGTCGACCACATGGTCAGCAGACCGAATGGTTTCCGCGTCGTGCTCCACCACGATGACCGAATTCCCCAAGTCGCGCAGGCGGCGGAGGGTAGCGATGAGGCGCAGGTTGTCGCGCTGGTGTAGGCCGATGGAGGGCTCGTCGAGCACGTACATCACGCCCGACAGTTCCGAGCCGAGCTGCGAGGCCAACCGAATCCGCTGCGCCTCTCCGCCGGACAGCGAGGCAGCCACCCGGTCGAGCGTCAGGTAGTCGAGCCCGACGTTGAGCAGAAAGCCCAGGCGCGTGCGCACCTCCTTGAGTATCTCGGCCGCAATCTGCGCGCGCGCCCCGCGTAGCGGCATGGTCGCGCAGTGCTGGGCCGCCTCGCCCACGGTCATGGCGGTCACGTCCACGATGCTCTTGCCCGCCAGATACACCGCGCGCGACTCGGGTCGCAACCGCTTGCCCTTGCACGCGCGGCAGGGCTGTTCGCGAAAGTACCGGCCCAGCCACTGCCGCATCATCTCGGAGTGGGTGTCGGTCAGGCGACGCCTGATGTTGTTGGCCACACCTTCGAAACGGATGGCCCACGAGCCCGCGCCGTGCCGGCCTGACCAGCTCACCTGGACGCGTTTCTCCCCGGTTCCAAAGAGCACGATCTCGCGCTGGCGCGGGGTGAGCGACTTCCAAGGCTTGTCGAGCGGGATGCCGAACTCGCGTCGCAACCCCTCGACGATGCGCGAGGTCCAGCCGTCGTCGCGCGCCAGGCGCTCGCCCCAGGGCTCGATAGCACCGCCGAGAAGCGACAGATTCGGGTTGGGCACTACCAGGTCTGGATCCACTTCCAGCTTGGAGCCGAGCCCGTTGCAATCCACGCACATGCCGAGCGGGCTGTTGAAGGAAAACGACGGTGGCGAAAGCTCGGGCAGCCCCACCCCGCAGTTGGGGCAGGCCCGCTCCTCGCTGTAGGCGCGCACCTGGTCCTCGCCCTCGACCTCGACCAGCACGGTTCCGCTGCCCGCGCGCAGGGCGGTCTCGACTGAGTCGTTGAGGCGCGCGCGCTGGCTGCTTTCCACGGCCAGGCGGTCCACCACCACCTCCACCGTGTGCCGCTTCTTCTTGTCCAGTGCCTTGAGATCGTCCAGGCGTTGGACCACACCGTCCACCCGGGCGCGCGCAAAGCCGGCCTTGCGCGCCTCCTCGAACATCTCGCGGAACTCGCCCTTGCGGTTGGCCGCCTTGGGCGCGAGCAGGGTCACCCGGGTTTTCGCCGGCAAGGCGAGCAATTCCTCCACGATCTCGGCGGCGGAACGTGCCGCCACCTCGCCCCCGCACAGGTGGCAACGCTGCTCGCCGGCCCGCGCATAGAGGACGCGCAGGTAGTCGTAGATCTCGGTGACCGTGCCGACGGTGGAGCGCGGGTTGGACGACGCGGACTTCTGCTCGATGGCAATGGTGGGCGACAGGCCGCGGATCTGNNGTACTTGGGCTTTTCGAGCTGACCCAAGAACTGTCGTGCGTAGGATGACAGCGATTCGACGTAACGTCGCTGCCCCTCGGCGTACAGGGTATCGAAAGCCAGGGACGATTTCCCGGAACCCGACACCCCGGTAAACACGACGAGCTGGCGCTTGGGAATGGCCAGCTCGTCGATATCGAGATTGTGCTCGCGCGCGCCGCGGACAACTACGAAATCTGGCTCATCAGCGCTGCGCTGGTCTTTCATCACATGAAGAAGTATGCGATGCCGATCGAGTTCATGATATTGCCCGATAGGCGGATAGTACTGGCTCCGTTGTCCGGCACGTAGAGGCCCAGCCCCAGCCCGGCCAGCAGCGCCACGTTGGGGACCACGAAGACCCGCATCTGCGCACCGATATCCATCTCGAAGTCCCACTGACGGCTGGGGACGGTCCCGGTGGCTGGCGGGGTGGCCGGGGCGGTGCCATTCCAGGTGACCATGGCCATACCGATCCCGAGGGACAGATCTGCCGAGGACGCCGCGTGAATGTGGTACCAACCTCGCGCGCCGAAGTCGAGGGTGGTGCTACCGGTGTGATCGAAACCAAAGATCCCGTCTACGTGGAATCGGCCGCCCGAGTCTCCCCATGTCGCAAGAAGGTTGGGAACTGTGTGAAGGGCGGGGTCGAACAGCGCGACCACGCCAACCCCAAGGCCACGGCCGCTGCCGGTCGTGGCGCCGGTGAACCTGGCTGCCGACGTCGGCTCGGCAACCACTGGGGGTTGGGCCAGAGCCAAAGCAGGAGCGAGAACGGAAGCGATCGTCAGGAACATGAGGAAACTTGGCATTCGACGCATGGGGACACCTCCCAGGTTGAGAAAAGCGAACCGTACTATAATTCATCAGAATCGCAATGAAGCTCGGACCGCGGGTCGCCATTGTTACCACGCTGCTCATGGCAGGAGCGCTCGCCTGCGCGATCTGGGCCGTGCTCGTCGTCCTACGCGCCGACCAAGTGCGCAAGTTGGACGGAGAAGCCCATGCCATGGCTGATGCGCTGGCCGCCGGGATCGAACCGCTGACGCCCGACGAGGCGGGCACGCTTCTGCCTGCCCGCGTGGCTTCGGCCAACGCGCGGCTGGGCCAGTTCCGTCTGGAAACCATTGCCTGGGGCACCCAGCGACCCAACAACTTCTGGGCCGGCCTGGTGGACCAGGCCAGCCGGCTCGACGCACCAGTGGGCCAGCTCTTCGAGCCAGCCGGCATGCCGCTCTTCTACGCGATGGCGATTCCCCTGCACAGCGCCCAGCCTGGTGCGCCGGATCGCCAGACCAGCGCTTTTCTAGGCTTGGTCTGCGACAGCAGCTTCATCACCGCCGAGGTCATGGGAACCGGCTGGCGTCTGCTTCCTTCTCTCGTTCTTGGGATTCTGGCCTTCGGCCTCCTACTCTACTTGACCCTGCGTCGGCGCGTAGTGAACCCGCTACGCCGGCTGATCGAGGCCATCGACGCCGTGGCCCAGGGTGACCTGACCCGCGCGGTGCTGCCCGGCCGCGACGACGAGATCGGCAGCCTTGCCGGCCGCTTCAACAACATGATGGACTATCTGCGCGTGGCCCGCGAAAAGGAAGCGCGCGCCACCGCGGCTCGCCAGGCCATGGAGATGCACCTACGCCGCGCCGAGAAACTGGCCACCGTGGGCCAGGTCGCGGCCGAGATCGCGCATGAAGTGGGCACGCCGCTCAACGTGATCGGCGGCCGCGCCCGTACCCTGGCCAAGCGCCCCGACGATCCGGCTGAGGTGCAAAAGAACGCCACGATCATCACCGAACAAGTCGAGCGCATCACCAAGATCATCCGCCAGGTACTGGATGCTTCCCGCAAGAGCCGGCCCTGCCTGACCCAGGTGGACGTTACCCGGGTGGTGCGCGAGGCGCTCGGTTTCGTGGAGGAGTTGGTCAAGCGGCAGCACATCGAGGTGCGCGTGCGCGCGGCGCAAGAGCTGCAGCCGATTCCCGGCGATCCTGACGAGATCCAGCAAGTCTGTCTGAATATCGTGATGAATGCGATTCACGCCATGAAGGACGGTGGCAACTTGACCATCGACCTGGAACAGGTAGTCCGACGCAAGGAGGGTCTGGCGCTTTCGCCGCCTTCGCCCTACCTCATGCTGCAAGTCAGTGACACGGGGCCCGGCATTCCGGTCGC
The DNA here is from genome assembly GCA_003153015.1 of Myxococcales bacterium. Taxonomy (GTDB): domain Bacteria; phylum Myxococcota_A; class Polyangia; order Fen-1088; family Fen-1088; genus Fen-1137. The sequence continues at coordinate 985 of PMBS01000090.1, read as the reverse complement.
GGATCGCGACAAGATCTTCGAGCCCTTCTTCACCACCAAGGACCCCGGCCAAGGCAGCGGGCTGGGCCTGGCGGTGAGCAAGGGCATCGTCAAAGATCACGAGGGCTGGATTGAGGTCGACGACGCTCCCCGTGGTGGCGCCGTGCTGCGCGTGTTTCTGCCCGTGGGCAGCGCGGCCGAGCGGCCCCAGGCAGAGGGCGACACGCCCGCCCCGGTGGTCGAAAACGCGGGGCCGTCGGGCCGCTGAGGTGCGGTGGCGGTGACAGTGGCGGTGGCGGTGACAGTCACGGTAGCGGAGACGATGACAGTGACCGCGACAGTGACGGTGGCGGAGACAGTGCGCCCGCAATCCCGCGACAAACGGAGTCGCAGATATCTCCAAGCATAGCTCACGGGCAGGCTGCTGGGTGGCGTTGTGTTCTCGTCGCTGAAGTCGGTGCGGACGCTGATTGAAGCTCTCCAGAAGGGGTCTCGCGCGGCAAGAATGGGTCTTGCGATCTACGGCTCTGCAAGGGAAAAGCTCCCTGCTGACTTGCAGCAACAGCAAGCGCGCTTGCTCAACGAGCATGTATGGGCAAGGATGGCCGGGCTGGGCTTCCGCATGACGGAACGCCCTGCGCAGCATGGCCCACCCCCCGAGCACGATCGACGACGCTTCCGTCACCCGCGGGCGGGCCCAGGCCACCATCCTGGTGGTCGACGACGACGCGGCCATGCGCGACTATCTCAAGGAAGATCTGGAACGCGAAGGCTTCTCGGTCGAGGTCGCCAACGACGGTCGCGCCGGCCTGGAGCGGGTAAGGCGAGGCGGCGTCGACCTGGTGGTATCCGACGTGAAGATGCCAGAGATCGACGGGCTGGATCTGTTGCGCGAGATCAGAGCCGTCGAGCCCTGTCCCTGCGTCATCACCATCACCGCATTCGGGTCGATCGACACGGCCATCCGCGCGGTCAAGCTGGGTGCGTACGACTTCCTGGTCAAGCC
>PMBS01000115.1:5524-21238 GCA_003153015.1 Myxococcales bacterium | reverse complement strand
CCACCGCTCCGTCGGGCGGTTACGGCGCCAAAGCGTTGATGATGAGCGACAAGACAAAGACGCCAACCAGCGCCATGACGAACGTGAATGCCGCCGTGACCAGCCCGGTGACCATGGGCACGCGATAGCTGCCGACGAACGGCATGGATCGACCCACGATGGAGCCGCCGATGAAGGCGGCGATCGGCCCGATCGCTGCCAACGGCACCGCGTACCCCTTGAAGAGATCCGCGGTTGACGGGCTTTCTTCGCTGATCGCGTCCCACTCGGTCTTCGGTTTCAGACAGATACCCTTGACCCGGTTGACAATCGTCATGTTTCGCCCCCTTCTTCTTGCGCTGATTAGTCAACGGCAAGCGCTCGATGTCAACCAACTCCTGTCGTCTTGCTAGACGACAGACGGTGAGCAGAGCCCGCGGCTCTTGCCCGACTAGGGCGCCTGGCCCGCCGGGGAGTTGATGTCCCAGAGCGCGCCGATGTCGAACGCCACCGCGTCGAACGGCGGAATCTGCGCCTCACCTTCACCGCCGAACGTATCAATGTAATACGTTGTCGTGGATCGCTTTGAGTAGCGGATTTCGCTGCCCGGCCGCTGCCGACGACAAGTACCCCTCATTGAGCTCCCACTGGATGACCCCGCCCAGACCCTTGGCTTTCACGTAAGTGCCCTTTTCCGCAATCGACTGTTCGTCGTCGTAGGAAATATAGGTGCATCCATCGGGCGCATGTGGAGCACTGAATGACAGGTAGGGCACGCGGGCGAGGCTGTCCCATTGCCGTGCGCTCGCGCTATAGTACTTGGTCATGATATTCGCGTAGGAAATCGTGCCGTCGCTCGCGACCAAGGTGGAACCGTTCAGCGCCTGGTCGGGGCCGGTGACCGGCGACGAATAACACAGGCCATAGAACCCGATGCCGATGCCCAGCTTGGCCGCGGGTACGCCCGTCGCAAGGTAGAGCTTCACCGTGGAGTCGATGGATATGGGCGTGGCAGAATCTGTGTGATAGAGCGCGCTCGAGTGCCAGCTCTTCCATCCCGACCATGCACCCGCCTGGCCATACGACATGATATTGAGCTGGTCGTACGCGGCGACGATGGCCGGATAACCCGAAAGGTCGGCACCGAGATTCACGTTGATGGCGCCGATGGGAATCGTCAGCAATGCGCCCGGCTTTGCCTTGCGGATGCGATTGGCAGTGTCGATCACCGCGGGCTCGTCGGTCTTGTCCATCGGCTCCCAGTCGATGTCGATGCCGTCGTAGCCCGTGGTGATCAGCAGCGAAACCAGGTTGGCGGCGAAGGTGGCTACGGTGCCGCTGGCAGTCGCCGTCTGGAAACCGCTCTGCGAATCGGCCCCACCGATGGAGGCGATGGCCTTCACGCCGTTGGCGTGAGCGGCCGCGATGAGATTGATCGCAAGCTGCGGGTTCCCGCCGGCCAGGGTCATCGAGCCGTCTTGATTCGGCAAGTAGAACGCCATCGCGATGTGAGTGAGCCCTGACCATTCGATTTCCGAGATCGAGTATTGATCGGGCGCCCAGCTAGCGTAGTAGCCCATCGACCACGCGCCCGAGGCAGTGCCACCGTCTAGGCCGCGCGCGCCGGCCGAACCGCCGGTCGCTCCGCTCGCACCGCCGGTTGCTCCGCCCGCCCCCGTCGAGCCTCCCGCGGCCGCATCGGTCGCGCCCCGAGAACCTCCCGAGGCGACGGTTCCGCCCGTCGCCGCGGAACCTCCCGCGGCCGCATCGGTCGCGCCCCGGGAACCTCCCGAGGCGACGATTCCGCCCGTCCCGGTCGAGCCACCAACGGCGGCATCGGCTCCACCTTGGGATCCACCTGATGCGGTGATGCCACCCGTACTCGTCGTGCCTCCGCTGTCTGGCAAGCCCCCCAGGCTAGTCGCGCCGCCGTTCGCAACCGTGCCTCCGGTTCCGCTCTCGCCTGCCTGGCTGGTGACCCCGCCGCTGGCCATCGCACCTCCCGTCGCGATCGAACCGCCACCCCCACCTCCGCCCGACTTGCCACAGCCATGGTTCGCGCCGACCAGCGTAGCGAAGACCAGCAGACTAAGGAGTTTGATTCTTTCCATGTCCTGCTCCTCGGCAATCGTTGCCAACTGCCTCGACTATTTTCCGCCTCGAATAGCCGCCTGCCAAGCCTTTCAAGCTGCCCAGCAGTGGATCGAGCGTCCGCTGTCTTGTCGGCGGCAATTGATCGGCTGCTGCCCGGGCACCCCCCCGCCGGGCGCACCAGAGGGAGCACGGCGGCCTGGTCAAGCAGAGAGCCGCCCCGGCGCCCTGCGCGAACGCGCTTCAGGTCGCGCAGATGGGGGTAGGAAAAGGCTCCGCACGCACAGAAACCTACTTGACTCTACACTGAACAAAATAGTATGAGGCCGTCCATGAAAAATCTAATCGGTACGCACCTTGTTTTGCAAACCTCTGGCCGGCTCGTCGCTCTGGGCTTGCTCGGTGTGCTCGGCGCCTGCACTGGGCGTAGCGCGGGAAAGAGCCTGGAGACTTCGTCTCAGGCGCTCACCGGCTCGTTGGTGATCTCGGGCGTGGTGTCATCGTCGAAAGGTCCCGTCGTGGGTACCACGGTGAAACTGACAGGGTCGGAATCCCGCACCGCCTTCTCCGACGGCACCGGGCACTACTCGATTCCGGGGCTCGGCACCGGCAGCTATCAGTTGTCGGCGTCCGCGAGTTCGACCTGCGCGAGCACGCAGGTAACCCTCAACAACATGAACGCCAGCGTGACGGTCGATCTCGGACTGACCGGGACTGGCTGCGCATCTTTCGTCGGGGTTCTCGGACCTACCGGCCCCACCGGACCAGCGGGTCCAGCCGGTGCGCAGGGAAAGACTGGCGCGACTGGGGCGCAGGGGCCAGCCGGTGCGACGGGGCCCGCAGGTGCGATGGGGCCTGCGGGGCCGCAGGGTGTTCCGGGCGTCCCGGGTCCACAGGGCGTCCCGGGTCCACAGGGCAGCCCGGGGACTCCGGGGGCAGCCGGGCCTCAGGGCGTGGCGGGTCCAGCAGGGCCTGCGGGTCCGGCAGGGCCTGCGGGTCCGGAAGGGGCGCGAGGTCCAGCGGGTCCGGCGGGATCCGGAGGAGGCCCGACGCCAGTACTCACGTCCCCTGGCACCTTGACCCTGCATACCTTCCCGGACACCATCGACGTCCTCAGCTTCACCCAGCGGGTGGACGTTCCTTCGAGCATCCACAGCGGAACTGGAGCAGGAGGAGCTACGCAGGTTTCCCCGATCGAGATCCGTCGCCACAGCGACCCGATGAGCCCACTGCTCGCCATCGCGGCCGCGAGTGGCCAAGTGATCAGCACGGGGACGCTCCTGTTGTTGGGCGGGACGCCCAACGCCTTCCGTACGTTCACGATCTACTTGACCAACGTCACGATCAATGATGTCACCACGGATACGCTGTCGGATGGCACGCCCATCGAAAAGCTCACTCTCTCTTTTGAGACGATCACCTGGGAGTGCGACTTCGAGGACCCCAACCACGGCGGCATGCAAGTCGCATTGGCCACCTACGACGCTGTGAACAGGACTGGCGGCCCCGGCCCCGGTCCCGGGATGGAGCCCAGATTCGTCAACCTGGCTCCCAACGTTTCCAACGGCCCCTACATAAACGAAGTACCATTTTCCTCGCTCGCGATGCAGCTGACCAACTCGAATACGAGCCATTCGGGTACAGGAGCAGGTAACACGGTGATTTCCCCACTGACGCTCGTAACCAACGTTCATCAGCAGACGGTGGCCCAGTTGGGCGTGGCAGTGAGCGGCACGGTCACGCCCAAAGTAACCGCTCATTACGTGTGGCCAACTGGCAGCGGCCAGCCCTTCGATCATCTGCGGTACGAGGTGGAGCAGGCACAGGTGACATCGTTGGTGATCGACACCGCCTCGACCGGGACGTTCCAGGAAACCCTGGGATTCGACTTCCAGAAGATCACGTGGACGGGGCAGGTACGCGCCGAGGATGGCTCACTGGGCCCGCAGTACTCAGGAGAGTGGCCTCCCACGCAGCATCACTAAACCTGAATTCCGAGCGCGGTCGGCAAGAGTCGACCTCCCACAGCCAGCCATGTCACGCCCATCAGGACCGACATGGCTGGTTTTGCTTTCGGTTCTGTCTTCAGTCGCAGGTGGCGCAGCATGGAACGAAGGTGCCCGCGCTGGCCTGCATGGTCGCCTAGATCACGGCACTGGACCGCTCGACGTGTAGATGTAGCCGTTGTTGACGACCGCAATCAGTTTCGTCCCGTCCGCCGATGAGGCCACGGAAATCCAGTTCCGCGCGGCATCCCGTGACTTCCATGTCGCGCCGAAGTCCGTTGAAGTGTAGATGGTGCCGCCCGCGACCGCTGCCACGATGCCTTTGCCACTTGCCGATGATGTCACCGCTCTCCAAATCTGCGACGTTCCTTGCGACGTCCACGTCGCCCCAGAGTCCGCGGACGTGTAGATAGTGCCAGGGGTAGCGCTCACGCCCACCAGCTTCGTCCCGTCCGCCGATGAGGCCACGGAGTTCCAGTTCTGCACGGTGCTCTGTGGCTGTGGCGTCCACGTCACCCCGGAGTCTCCCGAGGTATAGATGTAGCTACCCCAGGTGCCGGCCACCAGTTTGGTCCCGTCCGCCGACGAGGCCACGGACGTCGGGTTTCGCTCCGCACTCCGCTGCGTCCAAGTCGCCCCGGAATCCGCCGACGTGTAGGTGGAGCCATTCCTGATCTGCGCCACCAGCTTCGTCCCGTCCGCCGACGACGCTACCGCATACCAACTCTGCACCGTGCTCTGTGGCTGTGGCGTCCACGTCACCCCGGAGTCCACCGAGGTGTAGATGTAGCCATTGGCGACCGCGGCCACCAGCTTCGTCCCGTCCCCTGATGACGCCACCGACATCCAGTTCCGCACCGCACCCTGCGCCGTCCACGTCATCCCGCTGTCTACCGATGTGTAGATGTTGCCGCCCAAGACTACTGCCACCGCCTTGGTGCCGTCCGCCGACGAGGCTACCGAAAACCAGGCTTGCGAGGTGCCCCGCTGCGTCCACGTGACCCCGGCTATCGGAACGCAGGTTCCCGTTGTGTCGCCGAGCTGGTCCGTGGGGCAGGTGCCAGTACCAGACATAGCGACAACCGAGCTGCCACCCGGCGTGGCCGAGACGGTGATTTGGGCCGAACTTGGCCCCGCCCGCTTGGGCGCGAAGACAACGCGTACCGCGCAGGACGCGCTCGCAGCCAAGGTGGTCGTGCCGGATATGCAATCACCGGCACTCCCGCTCTGGACCACAAAGTCAGTATTATTCGACGTAACGACGATCTTCCCACTGGTTTGCTGGCCGGCATTTCTGATGGTGAAAGTCGTAACGTTGCTCGACTGACCGACAAGGACCGGGCCAAAGGCGGAACTCGGGGGCGACGCCACGAGACTCGCGGGCGACAAACAGGATCCCAACGTGCAGATGTTCCCGGCCGAACATGCGACCCCGTTGGCCACGCAATCGTTGGCCACGCAACAGCCTCCTGCAGCGCAAGTACCTCCAGGGCAACAAGCCTGGCCGGAATCGCCACAACCCGCATCTCGCGCCTCGGGAACGACTCCATCTCCCGTGCCCGGAGCCTCCACCGCACCGTCGGGCGCCATCGATCCGACTTCATCTGCCGTGTCCGAAGCATCCCCAGCAGCGTCAGGCACTATCGATCCGCCGGTTCCGCTGGAGCCGCCAAATCCCCCTGCGCCGCCCGTCGAGATGGGTGCGTCGGTGGCCCCTCCGGGTTCAGTCGGGCCGTCGCTTCCACCAACGCCACCTGTTGCCGCGAGCGTATCGCTGCCCCCTGTGGCCGTGTCCGGAGCCTCCACCGCAGCGTCAGGCACTATCGATCCGCCGGTTCCGCTGGAGCCGCCACCCCCCCCGGCGCCGCCGGTCGCCATGGGCCCATCGTCAGGCTTCGCGCCGCCGATTTCAGTCGGACCGTCACTTCCACCAACACCGCCGGTTGCGGCGGGCGTGTCGCTACCGCCGGCGCCGGCAAGAGCGTCGGGCGTGCCAATAGGAGCGTCGCGCACCATAGCCATGTCGCCCGGAACTTCAGACACGACCGCGTCGGGCGCGAGTCCAACCGGTCCATCAGCCGCGGGCGGTGCCGGAACTTGCAGTCTGCTGGAGTCGAAGGAACACGCGGCCGCCAGCACAGCGATCAGACATAGGCATGGAATCGCGAGGATTGCCGACGAGAAAGAGTGCGATTTCAAGTCTGGTACCTTACCGCTGCGATGATGCCGTGATTCCACCCGCCAATGGCGACACGCTGATGCGCCGACCCTATAGGTATAATAGCACGCGGTGGTCACGGCAGCGACACCGGCCAGGCCCCAAAATACGTTGGCCGCAATCTCGCGCGAACGAGCCTCGGCGACATCGCTATCGCTGCAGCTAGGGCGGCCAAGGTCGCTGCTGCTGCCGCACGATTTGTCCAAGCTGTCGAATCTTGACTGCATAATAGACGACCGCGACCAAATGCGGGTGTCCGAGGCGCGACGTGATCTCGGCCTCGCGAGGGCCAACTCGCGTCAAACGCCGGACGGTGGCGTTGCCCCCAGCGAGGGTGATTGATCGAACTGCCCATCCAGCGGATGATAGCCCTGCGCGTCCGGAGCTTCCCAAATGCATGAAGACGATCCGCTCAACATCTCCGGACAGCTTGTCGCCGAGAAGTATCGCATCGAGCATCTTGTGGGCGAGGGTGGCTTCGCCGTGGTGTACCTGGCCGAGCACACCATCTGGAAACAGCCGGTAGCGGTGAAGTTCTTTAGCGGCCTATCGCAAGCTCCCGCCGAGCACAGGGAAGAGCTGCTCCATCAGTTCATACAAGAAGGCGCTCTCCTGACCGAGCTATCCAGCCAAACCGCAGGCATTGTGCAAGCCCGAGACATCGGCGAATACACGACGCCCGCTGGGCAGTGGATGCCCTACATGGTTCTTGAGTGGCTTGACGGCTCGCCCCTTGACGCCATTCTTCAGCAAGACCAGCGCCAGGGGCTGGCTTGGACTGAGGACGAGGTAGTCGGGTTCCTGAAGCGGATCCTGCCCATTCTCGATGTGGCACACCGGCGAGGCATCGCCCACCGTGACATCAAGCCGGCAAACATCTTCGTCATGGGCAGCGCTGCTCGCGCGCCTGCAACGCCCTGCAAGCTGCTCGATTTCGGCGTAGCCAAGATGGTTTCTGAACACGCCAAGCTCGACGCAGCTCTCGCGAAAACCGGAATGGCCATCACCTCCTTCACGCCCCGCTATGGAGCGCCCGAGCAATTCACGCGAAGTTACGGCGCTACCGGACCATGGACAGACGTGTACTCGGTAGCCCTGGTAGCCAGCGAGATGCTGGCGGGTCGAGCCGCGCTCCAGGGAGAGGATCTCGTCCAGTTCGGATTCTCCTCGGCCAATCCTGCCCAGCGACCCACCCCCCGTTCTCTGGGAACGCAGGTCTCAGACCAACTGGAAGCAGTGTTCGAAAAGGCCCTGGCGGTACACCCGCAAGACCGCTTCCCGAATGCGGGAGAGTTCCTCGAGAGTGCTCTCGCGGCAGCGGGACAGTTCGCGCCCGTGGGTTTCAATCCGGCCGCTACCTCCCCACCGCGTTCTGCCCCGTCTCCCAGTATCCAACTCGCACCCACGGTGCTTGTTGCGCCCGAAACCCAGAAAACCCAGACCGCTTCCGCTTCGACGACCAAGCCAGAGCCTCGCCCACCGAAACAAAGCAACCTCGGGGTGGCGCTGCTCATGCTCATCGCGCTCGCTGGCGGCGCCGTCGCATTCAGCGCCACCGAACTCAAGGGTGCAAGAGAGACCCGTGCGCTCATCTCTCCGGTGGTTCGTGCCGTCAGGAAAGCGGTGGCGCACTGGCTACCCATCCTGCACGAGAGCGCTCAACAAGTCATCGATCGCGCCGTAGCCAGCCTGCCCGGCCCGGGCGGTCAAGCCGGAACCTCACCCGAGTGCCCGCCTGGTACGCGACGGGTAGTCTCGCCTCCGGCCAATGAGCAGGACACGGAAGCCAACCACGATGAGCCAGCCAAGAACGGCTCGAGCAAAGCCGTCTGTATCGACGAGCACCCGGTCAGCGAGGTCGACTATGCTGCATGCACCGCGTGTGAGCGGCCAAGACTGCCCATTGCGAAAGCGAAAATGAAGACCAGGCCGCACTCCGAGTTCTGCATCACCGGGGAGAACGCGACAGGGGCTCCGATTGAATGCATTACCTGGAAGCAAGCAGACGCCTTTTGCCAGAGCCGCGCAGCCAGGCTGCCCACCGAAGATGAGCTCCGCGCCGCAACCGATGCAACCGCGGCTGAAGCACCGAGGGAGTGGACCCACCCTGCGCCCAAGGCGGGCCGCGAGAGATTGGGCCCATTTCGTTGCGTCAGCAGCAAATAGGCGCACGCCATCGGGACACATTCGCCATCTCAAGAATGCGTCTCCTACGTGGGGTCAAGACGCCTACCAGTAGAAATCGCAGTTGAAAGCATCGCCGCTCGGCGCGATCGCCTCGAGCAGGGCGTAGATGGCGGCAAACTCCGAGCAGCTCAACACCTGGCCCACATAGCTGTAGTTCGAGCTGGCGCAAGTCCCGTTGCTCACGCCGAACTTGTGGTCTGCCCCGCCGCCGCTCGGCCAAATCCAAGGCGGATCGCGCCCTGCTGGCTCGACGACAGACGTCCTCGCGCACGGGACGTTTGACCAGTAGGCGCTGGACGCTACCACGCCGACCAACTCCTGAATCTGCGCCGCGGTCGCCGTAACCGGCACCCCGGCGTTCAACTTCACGGCACCGGTAGCGATGTCGACCGCCCACTGGTCGTGATAATCCGTCCCATAGATGGTTAAGCCCCGGTCCACGTTGACCGCAAGAGCTTCGATGGTCGGCACCAGATCACCCACCGTGCCAGTGGTCGGCGTGCCGCCCGAGCCTTGGCTTCCCCCTGACCCACTGCAGCCGCCACCGGCAAGTGCGACGATTCCGACTGCCGAGAAAAGAGGTTGAAATGTCCAGCATGGTCGCATGTGAAAGCCCCCCGGAATCGCAGCTCAACGCGCAGGGGAATCATGCCAGATCCACCAAGTCCTGGAAGCCCCACCCAGGGCGGCCTTGCGGCCGCAACCAAAGGGCGGAAAGCACTTGTCCCTCCTGCTAGGCAAAGCTGGAGGCCCCCACCAGCAGCAATCCAAACAGCAAAGTCGAATTCAAAAGCCGGGCCATTCTCTCCGCCCGGGGCCGATCCGAGCTTCCAGCAGCGTCGCGGGCCCCGGCTCCTTCCGGCCTGACCGCCTGGCGATGTCTTGGCCGCTTCATGCAACCCCAGCCTATCTAGCCGCCTCCCGAACATCAACGAAGGAGGCCGTCTCCCGTGCGCCTGCGAGCCTGCTCAAGAGATTTCTGACCCTGTAGTGAGCCGGAAGGGCACCACATGTTCGACGCACCGGAGCTTCCACCCCAGCAGTTGAGGAGAATCATGCCCACCCTGCGACGCTTTTCACTGTTTCCATTGTTCACGCTTGCCGGTCTGATGGCCTGCTCAGGAAACAACTCCGAAGGACCGCAGGGCGGTGCGGGAGGGACGCAATCCTCCTCGGGCGGCCTGCAGGGTGGAGGCGGGACGACCGCAGCAGGGGGACTGACGGCCGGGACGCCGGCAGGGGGCACCACGTCCCCAGCCGGCGGAACGACGGTCCCGCTGACTACCTCAGCATCCGGCGGCGCCGCGGACAGTGGCGGCACCTCCGCGACTGGCGGCATCACGACCGCGGGCGGCAGCGCTAGGTCCGGCGGCACCACGGCCGCGGGTGGCAGCGCCACGTCGGGCGGCACGACGGCCGCGGGTGGATCTGCCGCAGGTGGCCGCACTCCCCTAGCCGGTGGGAACACCTCGGCCGGGGGCAGCGAGAGAGGCGGCACGACAGGCGCGGCCGGAGGGGCAGCCGGTTCGGGATCGGGAGGCAGGACCGGCGGCGTAGCAGGGACACCAGGCTCGGGAGGAGCGGCGAGCGGAGGCGCGGCAGGCGCAGCAGGGAACCCCACACCAGGAGCTGTCCCGGCAGGATATCCCACGCCAACGGCGGACAACTACGCCAAGTGCACATCGACGACCGCTTCTGGCGGCCTCTGTCCCGGCGGCGGCGCTGGGCCAGTCTGCATCGCATGTCACTTTGGAGGCTCGGCGGGAAACTACGCCGTGACTGTCACTCTCGGCGGTACCGCTGCGAGCCAAACCTATGTGAGTTGTGAAGCAAACCGCGGCCTGCTGAAACCGGTGAGCATCGGCGCCGGCCAATCCCAGACCTACGCTTTTGTGGTCAACGTCCGAACCAAGGAGAGCGAGCCGGCGCAGGCAGTCTCCGCCGGCACCCCGGGGCTGGACATGTACTTCTCCGGCCCGACCGCAACTCCCCCAGCCGTCAGCGCCATCGGCTATGCCCTGGTCACAGCGGCCACGAAACCCACCATGATCTGGATCGCCGGCGATTCCACAACCTGCGACCAACCGGGTTCTGGCTTTGGCGGCTGGGGCCAGATGTTTCCGGAGCATGTCATGGCTCCCTTTGGGGTCGCCAACTATGCCGACAGCGGCGAGAGTTCCTCGTCGTTCTACGGGAGCTCACTGTTGTGGGGCGCCATCAAGTCGCAGTGGACCGCGGGCGACTGGGTGTTCATCCAATTCGGTCACAACGACAAAGGGGTGGCCGACGCCACGGTCCAGACCAACCTCGAAAAATACGTAACCGACGCCCAGGCCGCGAAAGTCAACGCTATTCTGGTTTCTCCACCCGCTCGCGTCGGCAGCATTCCAATAGGCGATCAATCCAGCCTGCATGCGATATCGGCGTCCGGAGCTGCGAAGGACAAGGGCGTGCCCTTCATCGACCTCACCGCCCTCTCCACCGCCTGGTACAACGGTCTTGGTATGACCCAGACGCAAGTGCTGGCGAAATACCACGCGGGGGGTACGGACGTAACCCACACCAGCATCGCAGGCGCAGAGGGGCTCGCGGATCTGGTCGCCGGCGAAATCAAGACCCAGAACATCAGCGGACTGGTGGAGTATGTGAGGTAGGTGCGATCGGCAAACCGGTACGGCGGAGGCGGGCGCCGGCGGAAAAGTTGCTCTGATTGGGTAGGCTGTAAGGCCGGCTGGCATCAATTTATGCTTGCCCGGGCATTCAGTGACGCTGCCGCCGCCGCCAGGCGACCACGAGAATCACGAACACCATCAGTTCAGCAGCAGACGGCGTGCCCGCCACGCGACAGCCGCATCCACCGCCCCTGCTAGTAGTCGCTCCGGTTCCCGTGGCGCCGCCAGTTCCAACCATGCCGCCGCTTCCAACTGTACCGCCGCTTCCAACCGTACCGCCGCTTCCGGTGGCGCCGCCAGTTCCAGTGACTCCGCCAGTGGCTGTCACTCCCCCCGTCGCGACAACTCCGCCCGTGGCGATAGCGCCGCCACTCCCGGCGACCCCGCCGGTCACAGCCACGCCTCCGTTCCCGGTGATCCCGCCATTCGTGGTAGCCCCGCCGGTCGCGGTGACCCCGCCATTCGAGGTGACACCAGCGTCCGGCACCCGCGTATATGCGCGGACGTAGTCGACCTGGTAGAGGCCAGGAAACGGCGTGGTCCCATCCGGGGCGCCGGGCCACGCGCCGCCAATGGCCAGGTTGGCAATGAGGTACATTTCGACTTGCGGAACTCCCGCGCCGGTGTGCCGCTTGCGTTCGACACCGTCGATAGTCCAGATGATGGAATCGGGATTCCACTCGAGTCCAAAGGTGTGAAAGTCGGCCGAGAAGTCGGGGCCAACCCAGCTACTGCCGTCGCTCTGGTGGCCGGCGTTGTAGTCGGTGCCCCAATGCACGGTCATGTGCACGGTGCTCGGTTGATGGCCCAGAATCTCGTGAATGTCGATTTCGTTGACGCCCGTCGAGCCGTTCGTGCCCAGCAACCAGAACGCCGGCCACATGCCCTGGCCGGCTGGCACCTTCACGCGGGCCTCGAAATAGCCGTACATCTGCTCCAGCACCGAACAGAGAACGCCCGAGGCATATTGAAAAGTCTGTCCGGCATAAGTAGCCGTTCGCTTCTCGCCCACGATGGTGAGAATGCCGTTCTGCACCTGGAAGGCGTCATCGACGTAGGCCTGCAACTCGCCGTTGATCTGCGCCTCGCCCCACTTGTAGCGCTTGACCCACTTGGCGGCCTCGACCTCTACGCCGTCGAATTCATCCTGAAACGTCAACTGCCAACCCGGCTTGTCCCACGCTGCCGCATGGGCGGAGGAATGAGCCAGGAGCAAGCACGAGACCGCGATCGGCAGAAATCGCATACGGTGATCATACGATCCGGGCTAGCCCTTGAGAAGCCCAACTCCGCGGGGGCACCCACCGATCCGAACCTCCTATTCCTCTCCGACCTCTGCGTCCTCTCTCGTCGCATTCCTTGCAGATGTCCTTGCCCCTTCCCGCAACAACGTTGTACAATGTACACATGGCACGTTTCACTGCCTCGCAGGCACGCCAAAACTTCGCACGCGTCTTGGATCAGGCTGCCGGTGGCCAGTCGGTCACGATTGAGCGCGGCAAGTTGCACTTCCGCCTCGTCTTGGATGAAAAGCGTCGAGCACCTCGGACAGCAAGGCCCGTCATCGAGATCCTGGATCCGGCTGTCGCGAATGGGGACTGGACCTGGCGCCACGGGAGGGCTGGTTTGTCCTTCAAGCAGCGGTCCAAGGCGTGATCCTCCTCGACACCAACGCCCTTATTTGGGTGTACACCGGACACGCGCGCGGTCGGACGCTAGCGCGTGCGAGCGGCCTCTACATTTCGCCCGTCAGCCTTCTCGAGTTGGCCTTTCTGGAAGAAGCCAAGCGTATTCGCCTTGCACCCGGCGCCCGTGATGCCCTCAGCCAGGATTCGCGCTGGACCATCGACAACCCCATGTCCGTCGATCTCTTCGATGCGGCCGTCGACCTGAGTTGGACGCGCGATCCCTTCGACCGGCTGATCGTCGCCCACGCGCGGCTACGAGGCTGGCGCCTCGCCACCGGCGATCGGGTGATTCTCGCCAAACTCCCCGAGAGGTCCGTCATCGGCCTCTAGATCCGGGTCAGCCGCCGCCGGAACGCGCTGTCACCCAGTCACCGGTTTCGGCCAGAAAGCGTTGGATTTGCCCGATGCCAGCACTCGCCGCGACAAAGAGCTTCTTCGGATCAACGTCGCCATAGGCATGTGCGATGAGGTTGCGCAGTTTCGTTCCCCGCTGCATGGCCGCCGCGGTTTCCGCGGTGATCACCTCGTGCTGGCTCAGGAATATGAAAGTATCGCCCAGGCTGGCGGGCGCGCCCCAACCTTCGTCGGTCACGATGTGGCTGCCCAGGTCCACCGATTCCTGCACGGCAAGGAGCATGTTGAAGGCCACCTGCTCGATGAGGTCGACACGGCACGGAAACTGCTCGGCGCCGATTGCAAGGCCAAGCCGAATGCGCTCCAGGCGGCCCAGGATACGCGACGCTTTGAACGAAACCAGTTCAAGCCTGGTCATGGGCGGCCTTCAGGTGGCGAAACATCCCGGCGGCACAGCGAAGCAGAATCGGGCGCAGATCCTCGTGCTCCACCAGGGCGCGTGCCACGAAGTCTGCAAAGACGCCCACCCGCGCTTCGTACAAGCGCCGCCCTTGCGAGGCCTCGAAGCGCAACAGCGTCGATGCGTTGTCAAGGCGGACCAGATCGACCTCGCGACCGAGGATCTGTTCCAGCTCTACAGCCAGCGCCAGTTCCTCATCGAAGCTGAGAACTCGGTTGGGCGAAGGCAGTATCCCAATATCGATATCGCTGTCCGGCCTCAACCTTCCCTTGGCAGCCGATCCAAAAAGAATCGCTACCTCGACGCCAGCCTGCGCCAGCAGGCGGCCAACGGCTGGGGACTCGATGGCATTCACGGAGCGAGTGTACCACGAGGGACGAACGCGCTGATCCCATGGGTGTTGGACACGCGGTGACGCCTGGCTCGGCCGCCTGTCACCTGATGGACTACGTCTTATGGCGCACAGCCGCAGCCTCTGACTGCCAACGATCTGCTGCCGCTAGTCGCGCGTCTGGCGCCCGGCGAGCGGGATCGGTTGGTGCACCTTATCGAGGCAAAATCGGAGCGCGACGCCTCGGTGTACGGAATGACTCCGCCCGGCCGAGACGAATTCTCTAGCGATGAAGAACCGCTCGCGTGGGACTCCGAAGGTTGGGAGAACCAGGCGTGAGGTGCGGCGAGATCCGGTGGTACAGATTTCGACTTCCAGAACACCGTCGGCAACGGCAACGATCCCAACCACCTACGACACGCCTACATTCACCTCTTCGATTTCTGGCTTGACGCGAGTCTTAATCAAGTGTCTGGCAGTGTCTGGCACCTCACCAGCGCGCTTGAAATAGCCGCCTGGGATCTTGCCCACGGCTGAGGTCTTCTCCAGTTAGTCGACGGTGAGCGGGGCGAGGGTGGCGCGGTGAGACTACCTAGAGCTGCCGAAGCTCGTGGAACAGCTTCTTCAGGGCAGAGCTACACTGATTGTAGACGTCCGTCGTCAGAGGGAATCGGCAGGCGGCAAGATCTCTCTTGTCGTCGTGTACGACTCCATCTCTCAGGTCGAACGACTCCTTAATGAGATTGATCTCTGACTGCGTGAGGTTGCTGCTTTTCGTCTTTTGGCATTGGAAGATATAGGCACCAAGTAGGTCCTTCTTCTTGCTCTTGTTAACTCCTCGTGTTCTGAAGCAAGCTCTACGAGCAGTCCTCAGCATCTGGGACCACCTCGCTGGCGAGATCGATTTTGACGATGTCCTCCTCATGTGCGCAGTCCGTTCGGCGACACCCGGTGTGTTTGCTGCAGTGGAGCAACACACTGATGTCCTTCGTGATGGACCCTCGAAATACCGAAGGGATGAACAAAAGGATGACTCAGCTTTTCGGACCCAACTCGACAAGATCGTCGGCGAAGACAGCGCGGACAGGAGAGCCCTCGACAAGATCCTCGACTTCATCTTCGCAAGAACGAGGTTAAG
This sequence comes from Myxococcales bacterium, assembly GCA_003153015.1. GTDB lineage: Bacteria > Myxococcota_A > Polyangia > Fen-1088 > Fen-1088 > Fen-1137. The sequence continues at coordinate 6,114 of PMBS01000115.1, read as the reverse complement.
CGGATTCCACGAGCGGCAAAGCAAACCCCAAGGACTCCATGAGTTTCAAAGACAGCAGTATTCGGCGCGCGTATTCCTTCGAGGCTGATCGGGCCGAGGCTCTTTTCGGGCTAGACCGCTTGACCGAAGTGCTCGGCGCGAACGTGGTCCCGCCTGAGAATATCCCTGCGATGATGCGTGAACGCTACATGGTCGCAATGACTGGGATCGGGGAGCGTCGGCGCAGCTGAGTCGACGCTCCTCAAGAAGGGGCCAACTTTTCTCTGTCCGGGATATCCCTACGTCGAGAATCCCGTCTTCAGGTTGTGCACCACGTCCGGGGTCTTGCCCAGGGCCTCTCTGCGCGACAGACGGACCTTGCCCGAGGCGCGGTCGATGCCGATGACCTTCACCAGCATCTCGTCGCCCTCCTTGCAGATATCGATCACCCTCTCCACCCGCTTCGTGTCGAGCTCGCTGACGTGTACCAGGCCGTCGGTGCCGGGCAGGATCTCCACGAAGCAACCGAAGTCCGCCAAGCGCCTGACCACGCCCAGGTAGAACTCGCCCACCTCGGGCTCGGCGGTGAGCCCCTTGATGATGTCGATGGC
>PMBS01000115.1:192-5502 GCA_003153015.1 Myxococcales bacterium | reverse complement strand
GTGAAGATGCGCGGGGCGTACTTGTTCAGTTCCTCGCGCGGTGCTGGCAGGGCTTCCGCCATCTTGCCCAGGATGAACATTCGCCCGCGCTTCGCCTGCTGCAGGGCCTGCTCCAGGATGGTGCGGCTCAGCCCCTGGATCTTGATGTCCATCTGCACCGCGGTCACGCCATTGCGCGAACCGCACACCTTGAAGTCCATGTCGCCCAGGTGATCTTCGTCGCCCAGGATGTCGGACAGCACGGCCACCCGCTCGCCTTCCTTGATCAGGCCCATGGCGATGCCAGCCACCGGCGTCTTAATCGGCACACCCGCGTCCATCATGGCCAGGGCGCCGCCGCACACCGAGGCCATCGACGAGCTGCCGTTGGATTCGAGAATCTCCGACACCACGCGGATGGTGTAGGGGAAGTCGTCCTCCTTGGGCAGCACTTGAGACAGGGCCAGCTCGGCCAGGTGGCCGTGGCCGGTCTCACGCCGGCTGGCGCCGCGCAGAGGCTTGGTTTCCCCCGTCGAAAACGGCGGGAAATTGTAGTGCAGCATGAAGGTCTTTTCGAACTCCTCGCCCAGGCCCTCAATGTGCTGCGCGTCCTGCTTGGTTCCCAGAGTCGTGGTGACCAGTGCCTGGGTTTCCCCCCGGGTGAACAACGCGGAGCCATGCGTGCGCGGCAGAAGACTCACCTCGCAGGTGATCTGCCGGATGTCCTCGGTGGCCCGGCCGTCGATGCGCCGGCCGGTGTTCAGCACCAGTTCACGCAGGTGCTTCTTCTTGGCCGACTCGAAGACCTCTTTGATCTCGGCCTCGCGCTCGGGAAACTCAGTCTTGGCTGCTTCCACAACCTCGACCCCCGCCGCATCCAGGGCCGCGTAGCGCTCCAGCTTCTCGCGGATTTTCATGGCGGCTTCGATCTTGGCTTGGGCCAGCTCCTGCACCCGCGCCTGCAGCGCCGGGTCCACCACTGGCGCCTGGAAGGCGCGCTTGGGTTTGCCCACCGCGGCCCGCAGCTTCTCCTGCAGGTCGATGAGCGGCTGCGCCGCCTTGTGCGCGAACATGAGCGCATCGACCAGCACTTCTTCTGATACATGCTGGGCCCCGCCCTCCACCATCACGATGGCGTCGCGACTGGCTGCCACGGTCAGGTCCAGTTCCGAGGCTTCGCGCTGAGCAAAGGTCGGATTGACCACGAACTCGCCGCCGACCCGTCCCACGCGCACGCCGGCAAACGGGCCCGCCCACGGCAAATCGGAAAGATGAAGCGCCGCCGAGGCGCCGGTCATGGCCAGCACGTCGGTCGGGTTTTCCCGGTCGGTCGACAGAACCATGGCGATGACCTGGGTGTCGAAGCGCCATCCCTTGGGAAAGAGCGGCCGGCAGGGCCGGTCGATGATCCGCGAGGTCAGCACCTCGGTTTCAGTCAGCCGTCCTTCGCGCTTGAAGTAGCCGCCTGGGATCTTGCCCGCGGCTGAGGTCTTTTCCAGATAGTCGACGGTGAGCGGCATGAAATCGATGCCCGGCCTCACCGTGGCGGCGCCCACCGCCGTGACCAAGACCATGGAGTCGCCGAAGCGCACCACCACGGCCCCGTCGGCCTGCTTGGCCATGCGGCCGACTTCGATTGAGAGCTCCTTGCCACCTAGGGCCACACCTTCGCGTACAAACATTGTTCTCGCTCCTCTCTAGCGGCCCCTGTGGCTTCGTCCCTCATCTCGCGGGTCCGGATCGACTCTGCGGCGAACGCGGCTCGAACCGGCGGGAAGAAGGATGAACAAGCACCGGGGCCCTCGGTTGATGTGACGGACAATGCAGCGCGCACCGCCCGTCTTCCTTCATGGGAAACTTACGGGCCTACTTGCGGATACCGAGTGAAACGATCACGTCTCGGTAGCGCTTGAGATTCTTCTTCTTGAGATAGTCGAGAAGCCGGCGCCGCTGTCCGACCAGCATCAGCAGGCCACGTCGGGAGTGGTGGTCCTTGGTGTGCTCGCGAAAATGCTCGGTCAGATAGGCGATACGCTCAGACAAAAGGGCTATCTGGACTTCGGGGGATCCGGTGTCGGCCGGACCCCGGGCGTACTTCTTGACAACTTCTGCTTTCTTTACTGCGGCTAGCGCCATGCAATCACGCTCTTTTCTGTGACTCTCTCTTTTTTTCTGTCCGTCTAATCTCCTACATTGCGCGCCAGGAGTCAACCGACGTTGAACACGCGCAGGATGCGCACAGCCCCCTCCGTGGTTCGATCCACCACAGCGATCACGACATCCGGAGGAAGCAGGACGCAGAGCGGACCGCGCTCGACGGTAGCAGGGGCGATCTCATCCCAGCGCATGGCTTGGCCACGAGCCAGGCGCACAGCCAGCGCGTCGCCGACGGTCACGGCCGCCAGATGGGCCAGCGAATCACGCAGTGAGACAAAGGGCAAGTCGCGTCCTTCGTTCACCCAGGCGTCGATGTCGTCAAGCGACAGGGCCTGCGCCAGAGCAAAGGGGCCCGAGGCCGTCCGGCGCAACTCGGTCAGGTGCGCCCCCACACCCAGTTGCCCGCCCAGGTCCGCGGCGAGCGAACGAATGTACGTCCCCTTTGAGCAGCGGATGCGTAGGCGCGCGCGATCGGGCGGCTCCCACTCCAGCAGCGAAAGATCGTGCACCTTCACCCGCCGGGGTGCCCGCGCTATTGTCTGCCCTGCGCGAGCGTAGCGATAGAGCGGCCTGCCCTGGTGCTTGAGCGCCGAGAACATCGGGGGCACCTGCTCGATCTCGCCGCGAAAGCCCACCAGCGCCGCCTCGATCCGAGTGGCGTCAAGCTCGCCAACCGGTTTTTCGGACACCACCCGGCCGGTGGCGTCCAGGGTGTCGGTTTCCACGCCAAAACGCACGACTGCCAGGTATTCCTTGTCGGCGTCGAGCAGGAAGGGAATGACCTTGGTGGCCTCGCCCACGCACACCGGCAGCACGCCTGACGCCATGGGGTCGAGCGTCCCGCCGTGGCCGAGCTTGGGCGCGCGCCCTGCACCACCCGCGGCGCGCATGAGCGCACGCCGCACCCGTCGCAGCACCGCAAAGGATGTCGGGCCCACCGGCTTGTCGACGACGAGAACGCTCACTCTTTCTTGGCCACCTCTCGCAGAAGCTGCTCGATGTGCTCCTCCTGGTCCAACGCCCGGTCAGCCTCAAAGTCCAGCCCCGGCGTCGCCTTGAGCTGCAGGCGCTCGCCCACCTGTCGGCGCATGAACCCGGCCGCGCTCTGCAGGCCGGCGCGGACCTTCTCCAAGCCCGCGTCGTCAGCGCCGTGCACGGTGAAAAACACGCGCGCCTGGCGCAGATCGCCGGTGATGCGAACATAGGTGATGGTGACCAGGCCTGCGTCGCGTACGCGCGGGTCTTTGATCGCCCCGCGCACCAGCATCTCACCGAGAATTTCCCGGATCTCGCCCGCGACTTTTTCCGTGCGTTGACTCACCCTAGCCCTTCCACCCCAGATCGTTTTCCGCCAGGGGTTGGCTGAAGGTCAGCAGCTCACGTTCCACGTTGCTGGCCTCCGCCAGAGTGCGCACGAAGCGCACCACCTCGTCCAGCGCCGATTCCACGAACCGACGGTCGTTGCCCACCAGCGCGAGACCCACCACCGCACGCTGCCACACATCGTTCTCGTCCACCTCGGCGATAGCGACGTTGAACTTGTTGCGCACACGATCCTTCACCCGCCGCAGAACCATGCGCTTTTCCTTGAGAGAATGGCTCTCAGGAACAAACAGTGTGATACGGGCGATACCAACGGTCATGCCGTGGAAAGCGACCTCTGCTACTTTCGCGCCGGCGCTGCGGAGGTGGGCTGGTCCAAGACCGCCGCGATGGACTCCACCTCGAAGGCCTCGATGATGTCGCCCTCTTTGACATCGCCATAGTTCTCGATGCCGATGCCGCACTCGTAGCCGTGCGTGACCTCACTGGCGTCTTCCTTGAACCGGCGCAGCGAACTCAACCTGCCGGTGTGAACTACCACCGAATCACGAATCAGTCGCACGTGCGACCGGCGCGTGACCTTGCCATCCACCACTGTACACCCGGCCACCGTACCCGCCTTGGTGATGTGGAACACCTGGCGCACCTCGGCCCGGCCGAGAACCTTCTCTTTGGTCACCGGCGAAAGCATGCCCAGCATGGCCTTTTTCACGTCGTCGATGGCGTCGTAGATGATCTGGTAGAGCTTGATGTCCACGCCCTCCTGATCGGCCAGGGCGCGCGACTTGCCCGCAGGGCGCACGTTGAAGCCGACCACGATGGCCGCGGACGCCTTGGCCAGGGTCACGTCCGACTCGGTGATGCCGCCCACGCCGGCAGAGATCACATTCACGCCCACCGTCGGCGTGGATAGGTTGCGCAAGGCATTGGAAATGGCCTCGACCGAACCCTGCACATCGGCCTTGAGCACGATGCGCACCTCTTTGACCTCGCCCAGCTTAATCTTCTCGAGGATGTTCTCCAGCGACACGCGCGTATTGCTGCTGGCTTCTTTGCGCTTGCGCAGCTCGCGCCGGTGTTCGACCAGCGCCTTGGCCGATTTCTCGTCAGCGACGACGTTGAAAATCTCACCCGCCTCGGGAACCCCATCCAGGCCGAGCAACTCGACCGGCGTGGAAGGCGGAGCCTCGCTGATGTTCTGGCCCTTGTCGCCCAACATGGCGCGAAGCTTTCCATACGCCTCGCCGGCCACCACCAGGTCGCCCACGCGCAAAGTACCTTCCTTGACCAGCACGGTCGCGATGGCGCCACGACCTCGATCCAGGCGCGCCTCCACCACGTGACCCTTGGCCGCCTTTTTGGGATTGGCCTTCAGCTCCAGCACCTCGGCTTGCAAGGCCAGCATCTCGAGCAGCCGGTCAATGCCCTGCTTGGTCTTGGCCGACACCTCGACATAGATGGTCTCGCCGCCCATCTCCTCCCCGACCAGGCGCTGCTCCATCAGGCGGGTTTTGACCATGGCCGGGTTGGCGCCCGGCTTGTCGATCTTGTTGATGGCCACCAGGATGGGCACCTCGGCCGCCTGCGCGTGCTTGATAGCCTCGATGGTCTGCGGCATGGGGCCTTCTTCAGCCGCGACCACGATGACCACGATATCCGTCATCTGGGCGCCGCGCGCTCGCATGGCGGTGAATGCCTCGTGGCCGGGCGTATCCAGGAACACCACGTCGCCTTGCGGGGTGTGAACGCGATACGCTCCGATGTGCTGGGTGATGCCGCCGGCCTCGCCGCCCGCGACATTGGCCTTGCGAATGGCGTCGAGCAAAGACGTCTTGCCGTGGTCGACGTGGC
>PMBS01000115.1:0-137 GCA_003153015.1 Myxococcales bacterium | reverse complement strand
ACCACCTCGTTGCCCTTGACCCCCATTTTCTGAGCGAGGTCGGCCACCCCAATGCTCTCGCCCATACGGATCACGCGTTTGTGCTCAGCCGGCGTGGTGATGAGCGTCTGCTTGAGCTTCTTGCCGGCCATCGCCAC
>PMBS01000251.1:30996-31192 GCA_003153015.1 Myxococcales bacterium | reverse complement strand
CCCGAGGCGGTCAGCACGGGATTGCGGAACTCGATGCCGCCGCAGGTCACAAGCAGCGCTGGCACTCCTTCTTTCAGGGTGTCGAGGGTGGATGTCATCACGTACGCCCATCGCTCCGGCTGGTCGATGCGGCTGGCGCATGGGCCATTACCTCGCCAGCTGGAAAAACTGGACCGTCCTTGCACACGTAGCGGTA